>CAYQAS010000073.1:0-21427 GCA_964415525.1 uncultured Solibacteraceae bacterium | reverse complement strand
TGATGAACGACTGGAGCGCCAGGCATCTGCAGATGGAGGAGATGAAGCTCAGCCTCGGGCCCTGCAAGGGCAAGGACTTCGCCACTGGCCTTGGCCCCTGGCTGGTGACCAAGGATGAGCTGAACCTGGAGGCCACGCCCCAGGGGCAGGTGCTCCATGCCCGCATGACAGCGGAAGTAAATGGCAAGGTCCTCTCCGAAGGCAATGCGGACACCATGAACTGGACTTTTGCCCAGATCCTCCAGCGCGTGTCCTATGGCGTGCAGGTTCATGTTGGCGAAGTGCTGGGCAGCGGTACGGTTGGTACTGGCTGCCTGTTGGAACTCAATGGCTCCAAGGTGGTGGACAACCTCTGGCTGAATCCCGGGGACAAGGTCGTGCTGGAAATCGAGGGCCTGGGACGGCTCGAGAACGTGCTGCGCCTCGAACCGGGTCCCGACGTGTCCGAGACCCTGGTGGCTGTGGGGCCTAGGCTGATGGATCATGCGGGAGCGGTGCAGGGATGACCCTGAAGACCATCCTGCCAAGGGACCTTAATCCCATCGAGACCAACACGCTGCTCTGCGGTGGCGTGGGGCCACGCCCCATCGCTCTGGCAAGCACGGTGTCCAAGGAGGGCGTACGGAACCTCGCGCCCTTCAGCTTCTTCAATGCCTTCGGTTCCAACCCCCCCATGGTGGCCTTCGCGCCGAACCGCCGAGGGCGCGACGGCTCGGTGAAGCACACCTATCTGAACGCGACAGCGGTTGGCGAGTTCGTGATCGCAGCCGTGACCTACGCCATGGTGCAGCAGATGAATGTTGCCAGTGCCGAGTACGGCGATGGAGTGGACGAATTCGCAGCGAGCGGTCTCACGCCGCTGCCTGCCACCTGCGTCGCACCTGCCCTGGTGGCGGAGAGCCCGTTCCAGATGGAGTGCCGCTTGCACAAGGTCGTGGAACTCGGGACGGGACCAGGCTCGGGCCTCATGCTCATCGGCGAGGTGGTGGCCTTCCACGCCAGGGAGGACTGTTTCGTAGAGGGCGTTCTGCATCCCGATCGCCTGGACTTGGTGGGGCGAAATGGGGGTGCCTTCTACACCCGGGCAGGCGGGGATGCGCTGTTCCAGGTTGCCAAGCCCGTGGGACAGCCCATCGGTTGGGAGGCCCTGCCGGGCGTCCTCAAGCAGAGCCGTATCCTTACCGGCAACGATCTGGGTCGTCTCGCCAACAGCGCGGGGCTGCCAGACCTTGAAGCGGCGATGCGCGTGGACGGCGATCCCATCGAGGAGGCCGCGCTCGAACGCGCCATTCAGCAGGCCCTCCAGGCCGAGCGCCTCGACGAGGCCTGGCGGCTGGTGGGGTTGCGGCTGCGCTGAGGAAGCAGCGCCCGAAGGGCCAACCCACGCGAGCGCCACGCTTGCCCTTTTCCCGGAGGGGTTCCCGGGGGATCATCCGGTGCTCGAAGCCTGGACCCTTCCGAGTGAGGAGACATCGATGCGACCCACGAATGCCTTGGTGGTAGAACACGAGACGGTGCACCTTGCCCTGGAGCTGCTGGAGCGTGTCGCTGCGCGGATGGCAGTCGGCGCCATCCAGGCGGACACCGACCTGGATCGTCTGCTGGACCTTTTCCGGGACTTCGTGGACCTCTGCCACCACGGGAAGGAGGAGCTGGCCCTCTTCCCCGCCATGCTCGAGACGGGCAATCCCCATGCGGAGCGCCACGTCGACGTGATGCTGGAGGAGCATGTGACGGGCCGTGAACATGTGCAGTCCCTCCGTGCGGCCGCGGAGGCCTTCCGGCAGGGGCATCCCGAAGCGGGGACCCGCGCCCAGAACGCGGCGCGAGCCTATCGGCTCATGCTCGCTGGGCATATCGAGAAGGAGCACCAGGTGGTATTTCCCAGTGCAGAACGCCACCTGTCCGAAGCTCGCAAGCTCGACCTACTGGAACGCTTTCAGCTGATCGAGCAGGAGATGTTCGGAGGGAATCGCCTTCAGGACTGTCACAGCCTGCTCCAGGACCTTGGGCTGCGGTATCCGGACTGAGAATGCTTCACGCCGGCCAGCGGCCGGGCCTCCACAATCCAGCGCGTTCGTCAAAACCCAGCGCCAGGTTGAGGTTCTGGATCGCCTGTCCGGCCATGCCCTTCATGAGGTTGTCCAGCGCCACGAGCACGGCGGCACTGCGGTCGTCGGCGTGGATGGAGATCTCCACCCGGTTGCTGCCGGTGACGGCGGCGACCCGGGGGCTGCCTTCCACCCTGCTGACGAAGGGGGCATGGGCATAGAACGTGTCGAAACGCGCCTTCAGCGCAGCGGCATCGACTCCTGAGGGCAGCTCGAATTGAGCGGTGGTGAAAATGCCCCGCACCAGTGGCGCGCTGGCAGGGACGAACGCCACGTGCATGCCGACAACTCCGGCCTCGGACAGCAGTTGTCCGACCTCTGCCTGATGCTGGTGGGTGAGGACCTTGTACGCCCGGAAGTCCGTCATGCGCTCTGGATGGTGGGTGCCGGACTGCGCCTTGGCGCCGCTGCCGGAGCTGCCGGTGGCCCCGCTCACGGCGACGAAGGGGATTTTCAGCCCTGCCAGGGGCAGGAGGGCGAGATTGAGCGCGGTGGCGAAACAGCCCGGATTGGCGATGCGCTTCGCCCCCCGAATGGCATCCCTGTTGGCTTCAGGGCAACCATAGACGAATCGGGCGAGGCCTTCTGGATCGGGGTGGGTGCCGCCGTAGGCTTGGGCGAAAACCTCCGAATCCTTCAGGCGGTAGTCCCCGGAGAGATCGATCAGCACAAGGCGATCGACGATCCCTGCCGCGGCCCAGGCCGCTTCCAGGGCTGGCAACTGGGTGCCCAGCTCGCCGTGCGGCTGGGCTGAGAAGACCACGGGACAGGCACTGTCCGAAAGCGTCGACCAGTCCATCTCAGCAAGGAAGGGTTCGGTGTGGAACCCTCGCAGGGCCGGATGCGCGGCATGGATGGGTTTTCCGCCGTGGGAGCGGCTCAAGGCGTGGACGGTGCCCGTGCCGGGATGGTCCAGCAGCAGCCTTAGCAGCTCTCCCCCGCCGTAGCCCGCTGCGCCGAGGATGACGGCGTCAAAGGTCAACTCATGCATGCCGCCTCCCGTCGTGCCTGAACGAGCTGGAGCACGTGCTCCGCCAGTTCCCGCGGATGATTGATGGCGTTGATGGCGGGCAGCGCCACCGCCTGCTCGACGAATCGAACGCCGACACCGTTATCCGTGGCGGGGCCGAGGACGACATTCACACCTAGGCCGAAGCGCTCGCGCATTTCTCGCACACCGCCCACCACGCCCACGGGATCGTTGGCGCAGAGGAGGTAGGCCGCCCCGAGGGCCTTCAGCTCGGGATCCTCGAAGATGGCCTGGACACCGTATTCACCCATGATGCCGTCCCCGGTCTCCGCCACGATGACGTCCACACCTCGCTTCGCGAGCGCACCGAAGATCGCCCGCGCCGAGTTCACGGCGGTCGCTGCGTTGGTGGTCACCACACCTGCATCCGTGAAGTCGGCGATGGCCACGGCGCCATAGTCCTTCATCGCGAGCACGTCCCGCATGAGGCTCACGCCCGTGAGCTTCGCGCCGCCCACCCGCAGCCCCGCCTGGGTGAAGCGTCGCACCAGGGCACAGGCTGCATGGGTCTTTCCCGCATTCATGCAGGTGCCCGCGATGTAGACGACAGGGCATGTCGGAAGCGGCGCATCCGAGGGCAGGGCGCCGCCTTGGATGAAGGCAGGCTGGCCCACGCGGCTTCCGAACTCCGGAAAGACCTGGAGCTGGCCGAGCACTTCCAACTCGAAGGGCGCGCCCACGCTGGGGTTCCAGGAGGTGCACTGCCCCAATACGCCGCCCATGTTCATCACGTGGATGCGGTCGCCCACCTTCAGGCTGTCCGGCACCACGCCCTCGTACCCCTGGAGCGCGTTGCGGTGCCCCAGGGCGCCGAGGATCACATCCCCGCTGTGGAGCCGCGTCAGCCTCCCATGGAGATCCTCCAGCTGGTTGTAGGTGCTCTTCTCACCCAGGATGCGTCCCGCAATGACGGCTCCCGGCGCGCAGACGATGTCCGGCGTCAGCGTCACCGAGACCTTGGGGTGGAGATTCCGTGTGACTGAACCGATCTTGTCGAGGTGAATCCTCATGACTGACCTCCCATGGGGGACCGCCTGCTCCCGGTGGTCGCGATGTCCCCCCTGGAACCCCCACGGGGTGCCTCGGCAGAGCCGTGACTCCCCGTATCGCCTCCTGCGGCGGAGAGCGCGAGCAATTGCTGGACGCCGTGCAGTTTGGCGAAGCCGGCGGCTTCTGCGCCGGTCCAGAGGCTGGCGCCTTCGCCATAGCTGGCGACCTTCGGGTTCATGAGAGCGTGGGGGCTGCGGCAGCCGAGCACCTGGAAGGCGCGCGGCCAGAGCCGCAGTCGCACCTCTCCGGTGACGCTCGCCTGGCTGCTCTCGAGAAAGGCCTCCAGGTCCCGCGCCAGGGGGTCGAAGAAATGCCCTTCGTGGAGCAGGCTGCCGTAGAGGTTGCCCAGGCTCTCCTTCCAGAAGAGCTGCTTGCCGGTGAGGACGAGCTTCTCCAACTCCCGGTGGGCGCCCAGCAGCAGGTGCGGTGCAGGGGCCTCGAAGCCCACCCGGCCTTTGATGCCGAGGATGGTGTCTCCGAGGTGGACGCCTCGGCCGATGCCGTACGCCTTTCCGAGTTCATTCAGCTGTGCCACCAGGGCTACGGGGGCGAGGGGCACGCCATCCAGGTTGGAAGGCACGCCCTTGTTGAAGCCGATGACGAGTTCGCTGGGGGCCTTTATGCCATCCACGACACCGCCGGGATAGGCCTCCTCGGGCAGTTCGAGCCACGGATCGTGGGTCTCCTTGCCACCGACGCTGGTGCCCCAGAGTCCCTCGTTGATGGAGTAGGACCGCAGCTTCTCGGGCATCACGACGCCATTGGAGGCGAGGAAGTCCATCTCTGCGTCCCGGCTCAAGGCCAGATCCCGGATGGGGGTGATGAGCTGGAGGTCCGGTGCCAGGGCGCGGAAGGCCACATCGAAGCGCACCTGATCGTTGCCCGCTCCGGTGGAACCGTGGGCGAGGGCATCCACTCCGAGTTCGCGCGCAACGGAAACCACACGCGTGGCCTGGCAGACGCGCTCCGCGCTCACGGAGAGGGGATAGAGCCCGCCCCGAAGGACGTTGCCAAAGACGAGGAACCGCAGGTAGCCCTGGAACAGCTCCTCCCGAGCGTCCACGGTGATGTGCTGCTCCGCCCCGAGGGACTTCGAGGTCGCCTCGATGCGGGCCAGTTCTTCGGGCGAGAATCCACCGGTGTCCACGGTGACCGTGCTGACGCGCCAGCCCTGCTCCCGAAGCCAGAGGACGCAGAACGTGGTGTCGAGGCCGCCGGAGAAGGCGAGCAGGGCATGGCTGGACATGGGAAACTCCAAATGACTGAAAAATAATAAGAAACGCGCAAATCGGAACGGAGATCAGGCGAGCGGAGCCGTCCAAAGCTCCTCGTAGCGGGACTGCCAATGGGCGAGGCGCTGTTGATACCAACTGGTGAGGACCATCAATTCCTGACAGGGACTGTCGAGGTCACAGGTCGCGATGGTGCGGTCAGATTCCGCAGGCACGAAGGTGCCCGAGAGGACCTCCCTGGCAACAGCCTTGTAGGCATCCCTGAACGGAAGGCCCTCTGCGGCGAGGCGACTGGCAGCGTGAGCCGCAAAGAGATCGTCGCTGCACGCACGGGCGCAGGCGTCAGCATGGATCTCGAGGCCGTCCAGCAGGCGGGGCAGCACCGCCAGCAGTCCATCGGCCGTGTCCAGCAGGGCGACCAAGGGTGCCTTCAGGAGCTGTGCCTCCCGGTGGTAACTGCTGGGTAGGCCGCCCGCCAGTTCCCGCAGCGCGCCCGCCTGGCCGCGAATGGCTCGGCAGGTGCCCCGGGAAAGCTCCAGCACATCGGGGTTCCGCTTCTGAGGCATGATGCTGGACCCCGTGGTGAAGGCGTCGGGGAGTCGCACAAAGCCGAATTCCTCCATGGTCCAGAGGCTCAGGTCCCAGCAGGCCTTCTCCAGCACCAGGGCCACGGACGCGAGGGCATCCGCCAAGGCCACCTCGTGTCGGCCCCGGCTGCTGATGACGTCGATGGGGCTTCGCTGCACGCGACTGAAACCGAGGAGGGAAGCCGTGAGGGCGCGATCCAGGGGGACTGGCGCGCCGAAGCCCGCGGCGGCGCCGCTCGGGCAGCGGTCCAGGCGCGTCAGCACGCCTTCCAGCGCCTCTAACTCCTCCAGCAGACCCTCCGCCATGGCGACGCCCCACATGCCCCAGGTGCTGGGCATGGCCCGTCGAAGGTGGGTGTAGCCCGGAAGGGGCACATCCCGATGTTTCTCGGCGAGGTCCAGGAAGGCCTGGGCCACGGTGGCGAGTCGCAGGCCGATCCGGCTGGTTCGATCCCGCATGAGCAGACGCAGGGCGAGGATGACCTGATCGTTCCGGCTCCGTCCGAGGTGGATGCGCTTGCCTGCCTCCCCGCACCGCTTCGTGAGTTCGGCTTCCAGAGCGGTATGGCCGTCCTCCTGCTCCGGCTGGATCACGACCTCGCCCGCAAGGGTCAATGGGTGAAGGGTCTTCAATGCATCGACGATCGATGCGACATCTGCTGTCGATAGATAGCCACCCTTGGCGAGGGTTCGGGCATGGGCGGCACTGCCGAGAACGTCCCAGGGGAGAATCGCAAGATCCGTCACGGGATCCTGACCCACCGTGAACCGGTGCAGTGCGGCATCCAGCGGCAGATCCTTGGCCCAGAGGGGCGTGGCGCTAGACATGAACGACTCCCACGCGAGCGAAGTACCGCTGGACAGCCAGGGCATAGAAGGCGGCGCCTGCCTCCAGTTCGGACTGGAGCAGGAATTCGTTGGCCCTGTGGCTCCGGTGGGTGTCGCCGGGGCCGATTTTGACAGCCGGAAGGTCGCCCAGGAAGGCCCAGTCGGAGGTCGTGGCGCTGCCAACGAAGGCCTTTCCGCTGGCTTCCCGGGCAGCCTGGGCGATGGCGCTCTGACTGGAGGTCGCCTTGGGGATGTAGCGGGCGCTCCGGACTTTGACCTCGCTCTCCAGCTCGGTGGCGATGCGACCCGCGAGTTCGGTGTGATCCAGGTTGGGGGTCGTGCGCAGGTCCACCGTGAAGGCACAGGCATCCGGGACCTGGTTGGTGCGCAGGCCTCCCTGCACCTGGGTGACCTGAGCCTTGGTTACGCCGAGGAGGTCGTGTGGCTCAAATGACAGCGTCGCCAAGCGAGCGATATCCCGACTGGCCTTGTGGATGGCGTTCTCCGCCAAGGCGGCATGGGCCACGTGGCCGCTCTCTCCGTGGGCTGTACAATCCAGTAGGAGCATGCCCCGCTGCGCAATGCAGGGGTGGAGGCTTGTGGGCTCCCCCACCAGGGCCGCATCCAGAGGGCCGAAATGCGACAGCACTTGTCCCATCCCATGCACGCCCCCAGTCTCCTCCTCCGCCGTGAATGCGAAGACGGCTGTCCCGGGGAGCTCCACGTCCTTGAGCGCCCATGCGGCGCCCAGAAGTGCGGCCACACAGCCTTTGGCGTCGTTGGCGCCAAGTCCCGTAAGGTGTCCATCCACCCAAGCCGATTGCCAGGGATCGCCCTCCCAGCCTGCACAGGGGGGCACGGTGTCGAGGTGGCTTGCCAGGAGCAAGCGAGGCCCGCCCTGTCCGATTTCAAACCAGATGTTGTGGCCGAGGCGATGGACGGGGACGCCCCAGCTCTCCACGAGGCCGACGACGAAGTCCGCTGCCGCCCCTTCCTGGCCGCTGAGGCTGGGGATGTTCACGAGCTGTTGCAGAAGCTCCGGCAGGTTCACGGCGTGTCCTCCAGCTGGAGCAGGGTGCCGCTGCCTTCATTGGTGAAGACCTCGGCCAGCAGGGCGTCCTGGGCGACGCCGCTCACGAGATGGACGCTGTGTACACCCCCTTGCAGGGCCGCCAGGGCCGCCTCCAGCTTGGGCCGCATGCCTGCCTTGACGGCGCCGAATGCCTGGAGCTTTTCCAGCTTCTGCGGCGTGGCAAAGGTGACGAGGGTGCTGGGGTCGGAAGCGTCCGTGAGGAGTCCTGGCACGCCGAGGCAGAAGAAGAGCTTCTCCGCGCCGAGGGCTGCTGCCAGGGCGCTGGCGAGGGTGTCGGCGTTGGTGTTGAACACTTGGCCTTCGGCATCGGCGGACAGCGGGGCAATCACCGGCACGAACCGACCTGCCAGGAGGTGCTTCACGAGGGCAGGCTCGACCTTCTCCACGTCCCCCACCATGCCGAAGTCCACATCGATGGGCTCCGTGGCGCCATCCGGCACGAGCTGCACGACCGGCCGTTTTCGGGCCTGAAAGAGGGCGCCATCCACGCCGCTAAGACCCGCGGTGGGAATCCCAGCGGCCTGGAGATCCGCCAACAGGTCCACCTGCATGCCACAGAACACGGCCTTGGCAGCTTCCAGGACCTCGGGGGTCGTGACCCGTCGACCCGCCACCTTGTCCTGAGGAAGGGACAGTTTCTGGCAGAACGCGTCCAGTTCGGGGCCTCCGCCGTGGACGATCACCAGCTGGATGCCGAAGGCTGCCAATACGCCAACCTGCGCCACCAGCGCACGTCGCACGGAAACATCCGCGAGCAGTTCACCGCCGAGCTTGATCACGAAGATCCGGTCACGGAAACGGCGCACATAATCCGCCGCCTGGTGCAGCGCATGGAAGGGAGAAGGCGTCATGGGCATGGAGGACTCCAGCGATCAGGAAGGGGGAACATTCAGCCATTCAGCAGCCAGTCGAGGACGGCGCGCTGCACATGGAAGCGGTTCTCGGCCTCGTCCACGACCTTGCAGCTGGGGTGGTCGAGGACGGCGTCCCCAACTTCGACGTTGCGGCGCACGGGCAGGCAGTGGAGAAAGATGGCGTCCTTGGCGGCCTGCTCCATGGCCTCGCGGCTGGTCTGCCACTCGGGATGCTGCTTCACGGCTTCCGCGCCGAGACCACTGGAGGTGGTGGGGCCCCAGGCCTTGGCATACACGGCATGGCTTCCGTTGAGGGCCGCATCCTGGTCGTGGGTAAAGGACACCTTGCCGCCGGAGGCCTGGGCCATGGCCTCTGCCTCGGCGATGACAGAGGGGTGAAGCTCGAAGCCCTTCGGATGGGCCACTCGCACATCGCAGCCCGCAGCGGCGGCGGTGAGCAGGAAGCTGTTGGGCACGGCCTTGGGCAGGGGCTTGATGTGGGGGGCCCAGGTGAGGGTGACGGGCACGCCTTGGGTGGCGCCGAAGGTTTCCTGCACCGTGAGCAGGTCCGCGAGGCCCTGGTGGGGATGTTCTCGGGCGCTTTCCATGCTGAGGACAGGGACTGTCGAGAGCTCTCGGAAGGCGTTCATCACGGGATCGAGGTTGTCGGCATCATCGTCCTCGCAGGAGGCGAAGGTCCTCACTGCCAGGGCATCCACATACCGGGCCAGCACGGGCACCGCTTCCCGGACGTGTTCCGCCCGATCGCCATTCATGATGGCGCCGAGCCTGTCTTCCAGCTTCCACACGCCGTTACCCACCTCGAGCACGATGGCGCTGCCGCCGCCCCGGGCCATGCAGGCTTCGAAGGAAGCGCGAGTCCGCAGGCTGGGATTGAAGAAGACCATGCCGAGGATCTTGTCGACGAGGTGTTTCGGGTGGGGTCCGCCCTTCCATGCCGTGGCCTGAGTCAGGATGCGAGCCACACCCTCGGGGCCGAGATCCGCGATGCGCGTGAAGTGGTTCATAGGTACTCCTGTGGATTCGGATTGGACATCGTTTGGGCGATCGCCCGAGGACCTGTGGACAGGCGATGCGGGAGGCCTGTGGCGCTTCCTTCTTGCCCGGTCAAGTGTTGGGACTCGGGCGAACGCTTGTGTCAGCTCTGGAAGGACCGGATCGCCGAAATGAGGGTGTCGACGGCCGCATCGGTGAGGGTGAGGGGGGGCATGAGGCGCAGGACGTCGGGGTCTCCGCTGCCGCCCACGAGGATGGCGTTGGCTTGGAGGTGGGCCTTCAGCAAGGCCGCAGATCCGGGGGCGCGGAGGCCTAAGAGGAGGCCTTCTCCCTGGACTTGGGTCACCACTGTTCCGGACAGCTGCTGGCGGATACGGTGTGCCAGCGAGGCGGCTCGTTTCATCAGACCTTCTTCCTGGATCACTTGGAGGGTGGCCAGGAGGGCGGCGCAGGCAAGGGGGCCGCCGCCGAAGGTGCTGCCGAGGTCCCCGGGCTTCAGTCGGGCTGCGACGGATGCCCGCATGAGGATCGCCCCCATGGGGACGCCACTGGCGAGGCCCTTGGCGCTGGTGGCCAAGTCCGGCGTCACGCGATAGAAACCGGCGGCGTAAGGTGTTCCCAGCCGTCCCACACCGGTCTGCACCTCATCGAAGATGAGCAGGGTCCCAGCTGCGTCGCACTTGGACCGCAGGGCATGGAAGAAGGAGGGCGGTGCCGTTCGGATGCCCGCCATGCTCTGGATCGGCTCCAGAATCACGGCGGCGATGCCGGAGAAATCGGCGGCGGCCAGCGCGGCCTCGTCCGCCCAGGGCAGCACCAGTGTCTTGGCCAGTAGGGGAGCGGCGACGGGCCTCAGCTTGGCGTCGTCGGTCACCGAGAGGGCGAGGGTGGTTCGCCCATGCCAGCCTCCCTGAAAGGCGACGAAGGCGGAGCGTCCCGTGAGTTGAGCGGCCACCTTGAGGGCATGTTCGTTGGCTTCGGCGCCGGAGTTGCAGAAGAAGACTGAGGCGAAGGGTTCCGAGAGTCCTTGGCTGGCGAAGGCCACCAGGGCTTCAGCTGCCGCTTCCCGCACAGGGATCCGGGCCGCCGTGGAGTAGAAGAGCAGGGTTCCGGCCTGAGCGGCGATGGCGGCGACGACGGAGGGATGGCTGTGGCCCGTGCTGCACACGCAATGGCCGCCGTAGAAGTCCCAGTAGGCCTTTCCGGTGTCGTCGAACACGCGGTCGCCTTCGCCCCGGACCAGGGGGAAGGGGTAGGGGACGTAGGTGGGGAGTAGGGGTTGGGTTTGCATAAAATCCGAATCTGTATGCAGAAACAGAAAATCAAAACGACTTTCAATGCATATGATGCATGTGAATGCTGGCTCGTTCAAGCGGAAAGCGGTGCGTGGAGTAGGCCTTGAAAGGAGGGGACTTGCCTCCAGAAGCCTGGGGGGGCGGCTCCGAAGGGACCCTTCGAGCGGGAGAATGGCACCGGGCGCCATCCGATAGACTTGGGCCATGAGCCGATCCACCTACGATCTGGACCCCACGCTTCGCTGCCTGGACACGGAGGTCTTCGCCGTCGGGGAGACGGCTGGACGGGCATGGGCATGCACCAAGGACACGGTGTTCTACCCGGAGGGGGGCGGGCAGCCCGCGGATAGGGGGAGTCTCAATGGCATCCCCGTGCTGGATGTGCAAAAGGGTCCTGATGGAATTCGCCACTTTCTGTCGAGTCCTGTGAAGCTTGGACCGGCTCACCTGGAACTGGACTGGGCGCGCCGCTTCGATCACATGCAGCAGCACACGGGGCAGCACCTCCTGACAGCCCTGGCCCAAGACCGCTTCGGGTGGGTCACCACGGCCTTCCACCTTGGGGAGTCCGTCTGTGATGTGGAGTTGGACACCGTGGCCATGGCTCCGGAGCAACTGCTGGAACTGGAGGATGCTCTCGCGGCGGCCATTCGCGAGGCGCGACCCGTGGCCTGGCGCTGGGTGACAGCGGAGGATTATGGGCAGGAAGCCGTACGCAGTCGGGGGCTGCCAGAGGGGCACACCGGGGACATCCGATTGGTGGGCATTGCGGGGCTCGACCTCAACACCTGCGGGGGTACCCATGTGGCGTCCACCTCCGAGCTGGAGGTGGTGAAGCTGTTGGGCATCGAGGCCATCCGGGGAGGTACGCGGCTGTTCTATGTCGCGGGTGGCCGGGCTCGGCGGCGCATGGACGCTCACGAACGTCGCAACCTCGCCCTGCGCACCCTGCTGGGAGCGCCGGACGAGGGGCTGGTGGAAGCGGCTGCCCAGAAGCTGGAGGCCCTGAACGCTTCGGAACGGCGGGCTCGCCATCTGGAGGAGGCCTTGGTTGAGGCGACCGTGGAGGCCCTCGCGGCTCGGCCAGAGGCATTGGTGGAGGCTCATATGGAAGGGCGCGACCTGTCCTTCCTGCAGCGGGTGGCCCGGGCCCTCGTGGTCAAACGCCCGGAGTGTCTTGTCTTCCTGACCGCCGAGGGCATCTTCGTGCTGGCTGCCGGCGAGGCTTCAGGTGTCGAAGTCACGGCCGTCGGCAAGGGGGTGGCGGATCTGCTCGACGGTAAGGGTGGCGGCGCCAAGGGCTTCTTCCAGGGCCGGGCGGGAAGTCTCGCCCGACGTAAAGAAGCCCTGGAACGCCTCCTCGGGCGATGAATCTCACGAATACCCGAACTGTCGAGGCCTGCATCGTTGACCGATACCGACAGGGATGCGCGCAAGCCGCGAGAGTCTGACTCTCATCCTCTATACGCAGCACCTTCTGGAACCCGCACGTGGCGAACCTTGGACTGAAAGCGGAGCTGAGAGACGGCGAGACGATCCGTGCCTACCTGGATGAGCTGCTGTTGCTGAAAACACCCGTGCAGCTTTGGATTCCGCAGTCGGACGCGCTGCCATTCGAAACCACCATCGGTCGCCTCACAGGCGATACCTTCCTCACCACCACCACGCCGCCCTTGCCGCTGGGGCAGACGGTTTACCTCTCCTTCCTGCTGGAATCCCGCCGTTTCAACGCCTTGACTCAGGTCGTCTCGACCGGTGTCTTCAGGATTCCCGCCAGCATCACGGAAGGGGAGCGCCGGGAGCGGTTTCGCGCCACCTTTGCCCGCACCGAGGGCATCCAGGTGCTTGCCCTCGAGCAGGTGACGGGCACGTTCATCCAGGGACGGATCGTGCTGGGTGCCCTTCTCGACTTGAGCCTCCAGGGGCTGCGGGTGGCCCTGGATGATGTCGCAATCGCCTGGGGGAATGTCGGCGTCTTGCAGCGTGGCGATACGTTTGACGCGGTATGCATCCGGGGACTGCCCTATACGCCGGACATCTACTGTCGAGGCGTGGTGGCCCATGTCCTTTCCGGACCGGATGGACCGGCGGCAGGTCTGCTGCTGAAGGATCTGGAGCCTCTCGCGGAGCGGAACATAGAGCGCATCCTGGCGCGGCGGTTCCCTACGACTTTCGGGCAGGCCTTTCCCAAGAAGAAGCGAAAGACGGACATCGCGGATCGCGTGGGCGCACCCGTGGCGGTACCGGTGGCTGCCAAGGCTCCTGAGGTGGTAACGACCGCTGCCCTCGCGCCGGATGGGGATCGGAAGCCCACCCTGAGACCGGCTTCCGCCGTGGAACGGATTCGGAAGGCCAGTCGTCGAATTCTGATTCTCTCCTCCAATCCCGGGGGCGGCGCGGCCTTGGCGGACCCCTTGCGGGAGGATGGCTTCCGGCATGTGTACGTGGCAGGGACCTTCCTGGAGGCCAGGACCCTCGCCAGCGCGCATCGCTACGATCTGGTGCTGCTGGATGCGAAGGTGGGGGGGCACTTCGCCCAGACCTTCCTCCAGAACCTGTGGAACCACGGACTGCTGATGCGCACGCCCATGCTCCTGGTGGCCGATGGGCGGGATGCCAGCGTGCCCGAGATATCGGATGCGGTGCAGGCGGTCCATGTCCATGATCGACGGGATCCCTACGAGGTGCTGGTTCCGGTGCTTCACCGCATGCTGCTGGAGGATCCGCCCGCCGAAACCGCGCGCTGATGGGCGAAGGGCGGCCCCGATCTGGAGCCGCCCTTCGCGCGTCAACCAGAGCCTTAGCTATCCCCGTGCTTGCCCTTCTTCCGGGCCATGCCTTCGGGGTTGGTCACCCATTCCTGAAGTTTGTCGGGGTCCAGGCGCATCTTCATCACCACCGCATCGTGCTTCTCCGCGGCGATGAGCAGGAGTTCCGCCTTGGAGCCCTTGGGCTGCAAGTAGATGTAGACCTGCTCGCCATTCCGGCTTCGAACCCGGACGAAGGGCTCGCGATCCGCGCCCACCGTCTGCTTTACGAAGGCATCGAAGTCCTGTCCGAGCGGCTTACGGTCAGAGTCCACATCCTCGAAGATGGCCATGCGCAGGCCACTGACGCCGTTGGGGCTGAAGCATCGGGCCATGAAACCGAGGAAGCCGGTGCCCATGGGGGCCTTTTGATAGTGCGACTGCAGACGCCCCACGAGCTGGTCGAATTCCTTGTCCCCGGCCCGGGCGGGCAGCGCGATCAGCAGGGCTGCGAGCAGGAGGCCGCGCGTGTTCACTTGGCACCTTCCTTCTTGTGGCCCTTGCCCAGACCGACCTTGGGGATGCCCATCTTGCCTTCAAGGCTGCTGAGCTTCTCGATATCGATGGAGCCGACGATGTTCACCACCACCAACTCCTTGGCTTCCGCCACGAAGACGGCCATGCCGCTGTTTCCGCCCTTGCCGTCTTCCAACACGTAGACTTCCACATCTCCGGACTTCTTGCTCTTCACCTGGACGATGCGCGTCCAACCGGGTGTCTGGAGCTGGGCGCGGATGGATTCGACATCCGCTGGCGTGTAGATGCCGGGCTTGTCGAACTCGAAGACCTTGACGTAGATGCCCTTGAGGCCGGCCACAAGGGCCTTGGCCTCGGGCTCCTTCTCCATGAACTTGGAGGCCATGGACAGGGCGGCGCCATCGAGGGTGACATCCACGACGTCGGACGCCTTGCCTGACAGGGCGTTGAGCTGGTCGAGCTTGAGGCGGCCCTGCTGGGCGGAGAGGGGCAGCATGGCGAGCAGGCAGACGAGGCCGGTGTGGACGAAGGAACGGGAGAGGAAGGGAGACATGACTACTCCGAGTCGGAATTCAGGCGTTTGAAGGCGAGGTTGAGTTTTTCGCTGGCGACTTCGAGGGCCAATCGCAGTTGGGCCTCGGCGCGCTGGCGTTCGGTGTGGAGGTGGTAGGCGTAGCCGGAAGGAAGGAGCACCGCGAGGAGGGAGGCGGCGGCCAGCCAGGAGCGCATGCGGTTTCGGCGGGTCCGGGCGGCAGCCAGGACACGGTCGGCAAAGCCTTCGGGGGCCTCCTGGCGAGCAAGGGCGATGGAAAGCTGGCGGTCCAGATCGTTGTTCATGCTCCCACTCCCAGATGCTTGAGACCGTCCCGCAGGCTCGCGAGGCCGCGCTGGAGGCGGCTCTTGATGGTGGGGAGGGGTTCCTTCAGGATCGCGGCGATCTCCGCGGGCTCCAGGTCTTCCTGGTATCGCAAGATGAGCGCCAGGCGGGCTGGCCCCGGCAGGCCTCCCACCAGTCGGCGCAGGTGCGCGGACAGGAAGGGGTCGACGTCCTTCGCATCCACGGACGGTTCCGCCACGACCTCGAGGTTCAAGGTGTTGCGTCCGCTTCGGCGCAGTTCGTCGATGCACAACCGCGACGTCACGGTGCGCAGCCAGTTCTTGAGATGGGCCTCGGACTGGATCGCGTCCATTCGGCCGGAGAGGCGCAGGAAGACTTCCTGAGCGACATCCTCCGCCTGGGCGCGGTCTCGCAGGGCGTGCAGGGCAATGGAGAAGACCATGGACTGGTGGGCTTCCACCAACTCCCGGAAGCTGCCGGTAAGAGGCACCGCCGCTGCGGTGTCATCAGCCGCTTCCAGAGGCAGGGAGAGTTCAAAGGCCAAGGGGTCCGTCCAGCGCATCGCACGTGCGATACAGACCTATACGGGGGAGGCGGGCGAGAGGATGCATCGACTCCGGAAAAAAGAGGAGCCTTGGAAGCTGGCGCCAATCGGAGTGCAGGAGCGGAAATCGGCATTATGGAGATCGGGGTGGGCATTCATCCTCCCCCTTCTGTTCCCTGGAGTTGCGAACCCTGCCTGGAGGCGCCTTTGACAACGCGCAGTTGCGAATCCCGATTTCGATGCCTGGTGGGTCTCGATCAGACCAACTTGGAGGACGGGGCCATCGCCGAGCTCCGGACCCTGTCCGACCACGCGCGGTTCTTCGACGATGACCCCAGGTCGGAGGAGGAAACCATCACCCGCGCCCAGGGGGCCGATGCCCTGCTGGTGTCATGGCGAACTCCGGTGACGTGGCGGGTCATCGAGGCCTGCCCGGACCTCCGTTACATCGGGATGTGCTGCACCTTGATCGACGAGGCCTCCGCCAACGTGGACATCGCCCACGCCCGAGCCCGGGGGATTCCCGTGCTTGGCATCCGAGACTATGGGGACGAGGGGCTGACGGAATTCGTCCTGGCGGAGTTGATCCGCCTCTTTCATGGCTTTGGCCCGCATGCCTGGGCAGAACACCAAGAAGAACTGACGGGAAAGACCCTCGGCATCCTCGGGTTCGGCGTCACGGGCCAGATGCTCAAGGACCGGGCCCTCGCCTTCGGGATGAACGTGCTCTACCACAGCCGGACCCGACGGCCGGAGCTGGAAGGCCTCCGGGTGCGGCATGCCTCTCTTTTTGAGGTCCTGGAGGCCTCAGACGTGATCTCTACCCACTTGCCGAAGCACACGGTGATCCTCGATCGAGAGGCCTTTGCGGTCATGCAAGGCCCCAAGGTGCTGGTCAACACCTCTCTGGAGCCGACCTTCGATCTGGCCGCATTTCGGGAGTGGATGACCTGCGAGGGTCACTTCTGCATCGCGGATCGCGCAGGGCTGGGGGCCCACTACGACGCACTCTCCAGCCTCGACCGCATGATCTGCACCCCGAAAGTCACGGGTTTTACTCGGCAGGCCCGGCAACGGCTTTCGCGGAAAGTGGTGGAAAACGTGCGGCGTGTCCTCCTCCCTCGTCCGGGCGCCTGAAGCTCGCTTTCACCCCTGGATCCGCCCCATCAGCCTCAGCAACCCATCCAGGATCGTCAGCGGGTGGGGTGGGCATCCCGGGATGTAGAGGTCGGCCTTCCCTGCGCCGTTCAGTTGCTCATCGTGGCCTTCATACGGGCCGCCGCTGATGGCGCAGGCGCCGACGGCGATGAGGAGCTTGGGGTCCGGGGTGGCATCGAGCGTCTTGCGCAGGGCCAGGGCCATGTTCCGGGTGACCGGACCGCAGACGAGGACGGCGTCGGCATGGCGGGGGCTGGCGACGATGTCGATGCCGAAGCGCTTGAGGTCCCAGCCGATGGTCTGGAGGACATTCACGTCCACCTCGCAGCCGTTGCAGCCGCCGGCACTCACCACCCGCAGCTTGAGGCTGCGTCCGAAGAGGCGCAGGGCCTCACCCTTCAGGGATTCCGCCAGGGCGTAGGACCCATCACCCTCCACATGCAGGGCGTTGCGATCCGTGGTGGCGAGGCGGTATTCCGGTGGAAAGGCGATGGCTTCGTTGGGGCAGGCATCCATGCAGGCGGTGCAGAAGAGGCAGCGGCCCAGATCCAGGGATTGGCCATCCTTCTGGGAAATGGCGCCCGTGGGGCAGGCGTCCCGACAGGCGCGGCAGCCCGCCTCGCAGCGCTCTGGCTCCAGCACAGGTCGACCCCGCATCCGGTCCGGCAGCGGCGGGATCTGCTCAGGGAAGCCGTTCGTGCGGTGCCCCTGGCGGAGTCGGGTCAACAGGATGTTCAGCATGGGCCCCTCATAGGTCGAACCCGCAATACGAGAGGTTGAAGCTCTTGTTGCAGAGGGGAAAGTCGCTGATGGCTTCGCCCCGCAGGGCCATGGCCAGGCCGTGCCAGTTGCGGAAGGAGGGGTCGACGATCTTGTACGACCGGAAACGCCCGGCGGCGTCAGTGATGGCGGCGTGCACGATCTCGCCGCGCCAGCCTTCGGTGATACCCACCGCGAGGGTGTAGGGCTGGGGCGAGGCGACATCCGTGCGCAGGGGACCTTCCGGCAACTCTGCAAGGGTGTCCAAAGCCCAGCGCAGGAAGTCCACACTGGCCTCGATTTCCCGGGTGCGCACGCGGGCGCGGGCCTGCACATCGCCGCTGTCTTCCAACGACACGGGGATTTGCGCCTCGACGTAGGGGCCGAAGGGGGTGTCGCGCCGGGCATCCCGGTCCAGGCCGCAGGCGCGGGCAGAGGGCCCGACGAGGCCGAGTTCGGCGGCGTGGTGGGGGGTCACGCGCCCCGTGCCCTCGAACCGGGCCAGGACGGACGGCGTCTTCCAGAGCAGCTCCACGGCGTCGCGGGTATCCCGAGCGGTATCCTCCAGGCGCTCCCGCATTTCATGGAGGCGTAAGGGCTCCAGGTCAAAGCGCACGCCACCGGGGACGAGCAGATCCCGCCCCAGGCGGCTGCCGCAGAGCAGGGCCGTGAGATTGAGCCAATCGCCCCGCAGACGCCCGCAGTAGGCCGAGGTCGGCAGGAATCCCACATCCCCCGCCAAGGCGCCCAGATCTCCGGTGTGGTTCGCGAGGCGCTCCAGTTCGAGCGCAATGCCGCGCAGGAGTTGGGCCCGGACGGGTGGTGCGGCCTGCCCCAGGCCTTCGCACACGAGCGCGTGAGCCCATGCATGGCCGACGGTGGTGTCTCCGGCGAGGGTTTCCATGTGTTTGAGGGTGCGGGGGTGCGGCCCGCCCTGGAGCGCCCGCTCGATGCCGCGGTGCTGGTAGCCCAGGGCGATCTCCAGGTGGAAGACCGTCTCACCGTGGCACTGAAAGCGAAAGTGTCCCGGCTCGATGACCCCGGCATGCACCGGTCCTACGGCGACCTCGTGGATCTCCGGGCCTTCCACGCGGTAGAAGTCCCGCTGGCCGCCCGTTTCTGAGGCGGGGAAGATCGCCGGGGCGAGGCGCCAGGGAGCGTGATTGCGCACGGGCTTCAGCCAGGGATGGCCCTCCGGCACGAGGCCCCACTGCTCCGCGACCTCCCGCTCGAAGAGGTGGGCCTCATGGCAGGTCCGCGCCAGGGAGGGGAAGGCGCCATCGGGGAAGCGGCTCTGGGCAGCCTGAAGCCGTCCTTCCGGTCCGGCGAGCAGGACGCAGGCATTCAGCTCCTTGTCGCCCCACAGGGCCAGCAGGCGGTGGCCCTCCTCCAGAGCGGAACGCAGGTGGTCCTGAAAGAGCGGAAAGGGATGGCGAGGCACCCGGCCGAGGGGCAGGGCCTCACCGTTGGCGAAGGAGGCAAAGCGGGGGCTCATCGAATCCCTCCGATCGCGACGTCGGCCGCCCGCTGCAGCAGATGCGCGAGCCCCTGGGGCATCCAGAGTCCCAGGACGACCACCAGCAGGAGGGCCGTGAGCACCGGCAGGGTTGTGCCCAGCGTGTCGGGCATGACCGGCGCGGCTTCGGGGGCCTCGCCTTGCACCATAGGCAACACGTGGGCACCCATGGCGACGAAGATGGCGAAGAGGAGCAGGAGGAAGGCGCTACCGGACAGGAACTGTCCACTGGCAAAGGCCGTGGAGGAGATGCCAAAGACGCTCTGGAATGTAAGGAAGGGTGGGCTCGAGGTGATGCCGATGAAGCCAAGGAAGAGCATCCAGCCCGTGAGGGGAAGACGACGCAGGGCGCCCTTCATCTGATCCATGTCACGGGTCCCGTAGGCTCGGATCAGGTTGCCGCTGGAGAGGAAGAGCACGGTCTTGAGGAGGGCGTTGGCGGCCACGTGAAGCAGGGCGAAGCGCACTGCGGCGCCGCCGATGCCCAGGCCGAAGGCGAGGATGCCCACGTGCTCCACACTGGAGTAGGCCAGCATCCGGCGCAGGTCCTGCTGGCGGATGATGAGCGCAAAGGCCCAGCCCATGCTGAGCAGGCCAAGGACGATGAGGAGGCCACGCACGAAGGGGCCTTCCCCGGCGGCGGTCAGCAGGGCGTGATAGCGGGTGACGGAGAGGAAGGCACAGCTCGTGACGCCGCCCGCCAGCACCGTTCCCACGATTCCTGGCGTCTCGCCGTAGGCATCCGGCTTCCAGGTGTGCATGGGTGCTAGGCCGAGCTTCGTTCCGTAGCCCACCAGCAGCAGCACGAAGCCCGCCCGCAGCCAGGGGGCCGGGAGCTGACCCGCATGGAGGTTCAGCTGGTCGAAGTAGAGCGCGTCCCCCACGCCCCCGGCCTGGGCGGCGTAGGCCACGAAGAACGTGCCAAGGAGCGCGAGCGCCATGCCCACGCTGCAGATCACGAGGTATTTCCAGGTGGCCTCCAGGCTGCGGCGGTGGTGATTGAAATACAGCAGCGGCGTGGTGACGAGGCTGAGGCTTTCGGCCCCCACCCAGAGCACGGCGGGGTGGCGGGCGGCGCAGGTGAGGCTGGCCATGCCTAGGGTGGCGAGGAAGCAGGTGCTGAAGATGCGGTGGTCGCGCTCGGGGCGCAGGGCCAGATAGGACGGCGCGTACCACGCACAGAGGGCCATGAGGGCGCTCACGATGAGCAGAACCCAGCCCCCGAGCGGATCCAGACGGAACCATGCATCCGGTTTCCAGGTCCAGAACCCCAGGGCAAAGACTGTCAGGGCGAGATGCAGCGTGGCGGTGAGCGGCAGCAGTCGCACACGTTGGCGGTCGTCCTTCAGGACGTATGCCAGGGCCGCGGCGAGGAGGGGCAGGTTGATGAGGAGCAGCGCCATTCCGAGCCTCAGTCCTTCAGGTGCGCCAGACGCGCCACGTCCTGGCTGTCGAAGGCCTGCTGGATGTGGTTCAGCACGATGCCCATGACGAAGATGCCCACCACCAGATCCAGTAGCAGGCCTGACTCCACGACGAGCGGCATGGCCTTGGCCAATAACAGGCTGAAGAGGTAGACGCCGTTCTCCAGCACCAGGTAACCCACGATCTGGATGAGCGCCCGCCGCCGCCCCAGCAGCAGCAGGAAGCCCGTGAAGAGCGTGAAGAGGCTGGCGGGCACGAGCAGGGTGCCCAGGGCGCCGACCTCCAGGGGCAGTCGCCTCGCCAGGAGAAAGGCCAGCACCGCGCCGACGGCCCCCAGCACGAGGCTGAGGGTGTAGCCGACGATGGGCTCCGGCGCGCGCCGGTCCGGCATCCGTTTCAGCGCCCGGCCCAGGAAGATCGGGATCACGGCGCCCTTGATGGCGATGGTGACGAGCGACATGACCGCCAGGTGCCACTCCCAGTGGCCCGGCACCGCCAGCACCACAAGGCCCAGCAGTACGCCTTGGAACGCCGCCAGATGCACCGCCTTGGCGGTGCGGGAGGCCGTCAGCAGCATGAAGTTCACGAGCATGGTGGCGGCGAGGAGGAGGTTGATGGACATGGCAGGGTTCCTACGCCGGCAGCAGCAGGCGCATGAGGAAGCCGATGGCCCCGGCGAGGGCGGCGGCGGCGGTGAGCTGGGGGACGGCCTTGAGCCGGAGGCGGGCCATGACGGATTCCACGACACCGACGGTGGCCGCCAGGATCACGAGGCCGCCGAGGAAGGCGGGCCAGTCGATCCACCA
>CAYQAS010000072.1:0-21444 GCA_964415525.1 uncultured Solibacteraceae bacterium | reverse complement strand
TGACGCGGATGGGTTCGCCGCAGAGCTCCAGGCGCAGGGTCTGGGCCAGGGCCTTCACGCCGTGCTTGCTGGCGCAGTAGACGCCGCCGTTCTCATAGGTGGCGTGTCCGGCGGTGGAACCGACGAAGAAGATGTGTCCCCATCCCGATTGGCGAACATGGGGAAGCGCGGCGCGGATGGTCTTCACGACGCCTTCGACGTTCGTGCGCATCATCGCCTCCATCTCCTCGTCCGGGATTTCCCAGATCTTGTGGAGCCCGGCGGCGAGCCCGGCGTTGGCGACGACGACATGCATCGCGCCCAGGTCCGCGGCGGCGGCATCCACGAAGGCCTTTACGCTTGCGGTGTCCCGGGTGTCCACGGCCCCGG
The DNA here is from genome assembly GCA_964415525.1 of uncultured Solibacteraceae bacterium. GTDB lineage: Bacteria > Acidobacteriota > Holophagae > Holophagales > Holophagaceae > CAZPUI01. The sequence continues at coordinate 21,075 of CAYQAS010000072.1, read as the reverse complement.
CGAAGGCCTTGATGCCATGGGCGGCACTCAATTCGGTGGCCAGTTCCCGCACGCGGTCGAATCGGCGGGCGCCCAGGGCGAGGTGGAAGCCTTCCGCAGCGAGGGTGCGTGCGATGGCTTCGCCAAAGCCGCTGGACGCACCGGTGATGAGGGCGACGGGATGCTCGGGACGCATGGGGACTCCTCCGGCGCCCATGGTACCAGCGCCCCCCAGTGCCTTCCTGCATGGCCGCAGAATTGGGCGACTTCCCTGGCATCATGGAAAGTTCCGGTGCTTCCGGTCCCCTCTTCGAGAATCCAAATGCTCCTGCGCCGCCTCCGCCTGATGACCTTCGTCCCCTGCGTGGGGATTGGCTTTCTGCTGCTCAGCCCCAAGGTAACGGGGATCGTGAGCGCCTTGGTCCTCGTGGGTGTCCTTATCACCCTCCACGAACTGGGTCATTTCCTCGCGGCCCGTCGCATGGGCGCCCCGGTGGATGTCTTCTCCATCGGTTTCGGCCCGCGTCTCTTTGGTTTCCAGTGGAAAGAGACGGATGTGCGGCTCGCGGCGGTACCCCTTGGCGGCTACGTGCGCCTGGCGGGGGAGGACAGCGAAGTGGGCACGGGCCTCAGCGAGGATCACTCCTTCTTCAAGAAGTCCTACGGCCAGCGGATGCTCTTCTACTCCGGGGGGATCATCGCCAATGTGCTGACGGCTTTCGTGATCTTCACCGCTGTCAGCGTCTACCAATCCCGGGTCGTGGCGATGCATCCCGAGCCGAGCCCGCTTCTGGTGATGGATGTGATTAAGGGCGGAGCCGCCGAGGCGGCGGGCCTGAAGGTGGGCGATCAAATCAACCGCCTCGGTCCCCTGGCCTTCCCGGGTGCCTCAGACCAGGAGGCGATCGCTCATATCCGCTCCATGGCGGGCAAGCCGCTCGAACTGGAAGTGACCCGGATGGGCAGCACCCTTAAGATCACGGCCACGCCGAAGGACGAGGGTGGCGCAGGTCGGATCGGCATCCAGTTTCAGCCGAGTCGGTTCCAGTACGACATGCGCGCCATCCAGGTCGGGGATCTCTGGACGGGATTGAAGGCGGGGCTGCAGCGCACGGGCAATTCGGCTCTGGAGACCGCTCGGGGCTACAGCCGCCTGTTCACGTTCCGGATCAGTGCCTCCGAGGTGGGCGGCCCCATTGCCATCGTGCGTTCGGGGAGTCAGGCGGCCCAGGATGGCTGGATGAACTTCTTCATGTTCGCGGCCTTCATCTCCATGAACCTCGCTGTGCTCAACGCCCTGCCCATTCCCGGGCTCGACGGCAGCCACGCGCTGATCCTCACCATCGAACGCCTGCGCCGGAAGAACTTCACCATCGCGGTGAAGGAGCGCATCCTTACCACCGGCTTCTACTTATTGCTGGGCTTGCTCGTGTTCGTGATGGGGCTGGACCTCTGGCGGCTGAAGTCCTGAGGTCATGCTGGAATGCAGAAGCGGCGCCGAGTGGCGCCGCTTCTGCATTCAGTATGGCACTTCCACATCCAGCAACAGCTTCCAGGTCACGCCCTCTTTTCGCCAGAGACGCACATAGGCGCCCTTCTCGGTGGTGCCCTCCAGCAGCGTGCCGCGGGTGCAGCCGAGGTCACCGCTGCTGGCGACACGGGCCGCTTCCGGGTTCCACGCGCTGTGGGCGCCCATGGCCTGGATGAGGTCGAGGCTGTTTGGGAGGCCGACGGCGGGGAAGATGCCCTTGCGATGGAGCCGCAAATCTCGGCTCGCGATGCGGCTGTAGGCGCGCTTGGGGCCAGAGACGGTGGCGTCTCGACCGAAGGCTCGGTCCACGTCGAGCAGGGCGGCGGCGGCCTTGATGTCCGGGGCTGCAGCGGTGCCGCTGGGGGGTCGTCCTGCATCCGGCAGGAGGGGCGTGGCCTTAGGCTCGGCAGGATTCGAGGTGCCCAGGTCCCAGAAGAGCCGCCACGGTTCGTTTTCCTCCCGCACCCAAACGGACACGAACCAGCCCTGGGCCTGGGAGGGGTCATCCACTTTGGGGTGCCATGTCCACGGACCCGTGGTGAAGCCGAGGTCGCCGCCCTTCGCCACCCAGGCGGCGGCGGGTCCCCAGAGGAGCCGGGAGCCGTCATCGGGCTGCTTCGCGTAGAACGCACCGCCGGGTTCGGGCCGGGGGCGGAAGATCAGGCCCTCGGGGTGGTAGACCTTCACGAAGGCCTGGCCCGTGCCCTGTTCCCGGGCGTGGCGGGCGAAGGCATGCTCGGCTGTAAGCAGGCTCTGCAGGGCGGCTGGGGCGGGAGGGACGGGAGGCACCGCGACGAGCACCATGGGGACCTCAGTGGGGCAGGTGGCGGGGGGGAGGGCCCACGCGCTCCTTCAGGGCCTCTTTGCGCTCCGCGATGATCTCCTTGGCGATCTGCTTCACGCGCATGGTGAGCCACTTCGCCGTGGGGCTCTGGGGCCGGTAATCCGCGGGGCCGTAGTGGTCCACCCGGTTGTCCCGGCGCAGGCGCTCTACCTGCTCCAGACTTCGACTGCTTTCCAGCGCTCTGCGGGGCGTGCTGTCGTCGTCGAGGTAGACGGCGTAGGCGGTGCCGCCGAACTTGCGCAGGGTGCTGAAGGCGGGCACATCGGATGGGCCGTCGGCGATGTAGAGCATGTGGGGAAAGGGCACGCGGCGGTCCTCGGCGCGCAGCTTGGCGTTCACGTCGATGGTGGGATCCACGTTGGAGCCCTTGTTGATCTCGAAGAGCGCCCGGGTCTTGCTGGTGTTGTCGTAGGCGATGGCGATCTGGCTGATGGTGTGCATGGGGAAGAGGCTGGCCGCGCCGTCATCCAGGCGCATCGTCGCGTTGAAGTCGTGGCCCGGTGGCACCGGCGTCTCCAGGAACTCGCTGGCCCAGATGCCGTCCACGTGCGGGCGGATCGCGCTGCCCTCCACCATCTCCCGCAGGCCCGTGCTGACGATGTAGTGCTCCAGGTGCAGGTCGAAGCGGGCGGCCTCGGGCACCTCCGCCAGAGAGTCCTTGATCTGCTGGAAGAAGTCCGGCAGGCCGGGGTGGAACTGGATCAGCGCCCCCAGCTCTCGCAGTCGTGCGTTGGTGAGGTCGGGCATGCGGCCGTGGACCACGTAGTTCAGCAGGTGGTTGAGGTAGGCGATGTCGGGGTGGAGATGCACCCCCGCGCGGGCGTACCAGCCCGGCAGCGCGTTGGTCTCCGCCCAGAACTGCAGGTCATCGATGCCGTACGCCTGGAAGATGGGGTCCTGCATGTAGCCCGGGATCAGGGTCTTGTCGAAGTCCCACACGAGGGCGATGACGTTCTGGGGATGGAGGCTGGCGCTCATCCGCACAGGATGGCGCGTGCGCATTCAGGCGTCCAGGACCTCGCGGATGGCTTTCGAAAGCGTCTGCTGCGTGAAGGCTTCAGCATCCAGAAGGCCTGGGTCTGAAGACGGGTCAGTGGGCCAGCACCCAGCCCGTCACCGAGACCACGTGGCAGGCGCTTCCCGCCAGGACGCAGAGGTGCCACCACGCGTGGAACCAGCGGCGGCGGTCCAGGGCGTAGAAGGCGGTGCCGCCGGTATAGAACAGGCCTCCCGCCGCGAGCCACGCGAGACCGGGGCCGGGCAGGGTGCGCACCAGGGGGGCGATGGCCACCACCACGATCCAGCCCATGAGCAGGTAGAGGGCAAGGGAGAGTCGTTCCCAGCCGAGGCCCTTGTGGGTCTTGAAGAAGATTCCCACCAGGGCGATGCCCCAGACCACACCGAAGAGGCTCCAGCCCCAGGGACCGCGCAGGGTCACGAGGCAGAAGGGGGTGTAGGTGCCTGCGATGAGCAGGTAGATGGCGCTGTGATCGATGACGCGGAACGCCTGCTTGGCGCGGCCGGGCTTCAGGGCGTGATAGATCGTGGACGCGAGGTAGGCCAGGAGCAGGGACGTCCCAAAGAGGCTCGCGCCCACCACGGCTCGGGGCGACCCGCGGAAGACCGCTACGACGATCATCAGCACCAGTGCAGCCAAGGAGAAAAGAGCACCGGTCCCATGGGTGAGGGCGTTGGCCAGCTCCTCCGAGCGGGAGGGGCCATCCGGGTGGGGAGAGGCCTCGTGCATGCCTTTATGGTCGCACGGTTGGGGATGCAGTCCTTAGGTGGGAGGGATCGCGTTACGATCAAATATTGCAAGCGTGGAGCGTGCCATGGCCGAACCCAGGATCCTTCTGGTCGAAGACGAATTGAGCCTCGCCGAGGGGATCCGCCTGAACCTCGAGTTGGAGGGGCTGCCCTGCGAGTGGACCCCTCGCGGCGATGAAGCCCTCAAACGCATCCTGGGCGAGCCCTGGGACCTCGTCATCCTCGACGTGATGCTGCCGGGCATGGACGGCTTTTCCGTCTGCGAGCGCGTTCGCGATGCCAAGAACTACACGCCGATCCTCTTCCTCACGGCGAAGAACACCGAGGACGACCGCGTCCACGGTTTCGAAATGGGCGGCGACGACTACCTGGGCAAGCCCTTCCAGGTGAAGGAGCTCATGGTGCGGGTGCGCGCCATCCTCCGCCGCGAGGCCTGGTACCGCAACCGCAGCCTCGCCGGTCGTCAGAAGTTCGGCGAGTACTGGGTCGATTTCGAGAATTACTGTGGCCAGGGCCCCGCTGGGCCGTTTCAGCTTGGCGTCAAGGAGTGCATGATCCTCAAACTCCTAATGGAGAATCCGGCGCAGGTCGTGAGCCGCACCGAGATCCTGGACCGCGTGTGGGGCGAGGAGGCCTATCCCACCACCCGCACCGTGGACAACTTCATCGTGCGCATTCGCCGTTCCGTGGAAGAGGACGCCCACCGTCCACGCTGGATCCACACGGTGCGTAGTGTCGGCTACACGTTCGACCCCGAAGGCCGCGTGCGGAAGGGCGAGGAGTAGACCGCGACCGGAATGAGCCATGTCCCGTGCTGACATCCTGAAGATCCTCCATGAGCAGCTGCCGTTGTTGCAGGCGGAGTTCGGCTTCACGACGCTTTCGGTGTTCGGTTCTGTGGCTCGGGATGAGGAGACCGAAAGCAGTGATGTGGATGTCCTGGTGGCGTTCCCCAGGGGAGGAGCCTGCGGCTTCTTTCGGCTCTTCGAACTCCAGCAGCGGCTGGAGACCAGTCTCCAGAAAACCGTGGATCTGGTGACGGAGGATGCTCTCAAGCGGCAACTGAAGGAGGCCATCCTTGCGGAGGCGATCCGTGTCGCCTAGATCCTGGAAGCTCCGGATCGAGGACATCCTGGAGTCCATCGCCAAGAACGCTGATTACACCCGGAACATGGATTTTGAAGCCTTCACTTGGGACGATCGCACAGTGGATGCCGTGATCCGCCACTTTGGCATCATCGGGGAGGCCGCTTCGCGAGTGCCTGAAGAGGTGCGGATGCGCCACCCCGACCTGCCCTGGGGCGCCATGCGTGCCATGCGGAACTTCGTCATTCACGAATACTTCGGGGTGAGCAAAGAGGTGGTCTGGCAAACGTCGCAGGGTGAATTGCCCCCTTTTGTGCCGTTCCTGGAAGACACCCTCCGCGATCTGGATCCGTGAGCGAAGATTCCCTCCTCCCCTACCGCGCCCAGCATCAGAAGCGCCTCTCCTGGATGCCCTGGCTCTACTTACCGCTGAAGCCGCGGCATCGGGCATGGGCGGAGGCGTGGCAGCGGGAGGTGCAGGACGACCTGCGGCGCCTGGAGACGGTGGTGATCGGCGAGGGCGGCTTCATCGCGCCGGAGGCGGCCATTTTTGGTGAGCCGGGCCGACCGGTGGTGATCGGCGATCGTTGTTCCATCGCCGCCCATGCGTTTCTCCATGGGCCGATCACCCTGGGGAACGAGATCAGCATCAATGCCCGCGCGAGCCTGGATGGCGGGGCCAAGGGCATCGTCATCGGCGAGGGCACGCGCATCGCCGCCGGATCCACACTCTACGCGTTCGATCACGGCATCGCCCCGGATCGCGTCATGCGGGATCAGGCGGTGGTGAGCCGGGGCATCGTCATCGGGCGCGATGTGTGGATCGGCGCCAATGCAGGAGTCACGGATGGTGTGCGCATCGGGGATCACGCCGTGGTGGCCATGGGCGCGGTGGTGACGCGGGACGTGCCCGAATGGGCCATCGTGGGCGGCGTGCCCGCAAAGGTGATCGGAGACCGCCGGGAACGCCGCATCTGCGGGACGCCAGCGCCCGGGGAGGCGCCGGTGGATCCTACTTCCAGCCTTCCATGAGGTAGAGGTCGGAGCAGAGGGTCTGGTCAAAGGAGTAGCCAGCGGACTTGCCATCCGGCGTGATGGACACGAACCGCAGGCGGTGGATGTCCGTCATGGCTCCTGGGCGGAGCAGCCGCACGAGGGTGAAGGTGCCGGTGCGAAGGTCGAAGCGGCGGATGGCGGTGGGGAGCGTCGTGTAGCTGTCAACGGTGAACACGGAATCCGGTTGGTTCGACCACTGGAGCAACTGCGTGCCGGTGCCGAAGCCAGGGATGCGGCGGATCGGGCTGCCGTCGAGGGAGATCACGAGCAGCTCGCTGCCCACGGGGCCGATGGCCAGCCGCTGTCCATCCGGGGACACCGCCGCGAAGGCGGAGCGGGGGATGGCATGCGGCAGCTCGCTCAGGCTTCCACTCACGAGGTCCAGCAGGTAGGGATGAAGCTCCTGCGCACCCTTGGGGCCACCGCCCATCACCAGGGTGGTGGGGCTCCTGAAGAGCGCCCAATCCGCGCTGATGCCCTGGGTGGAGACGCGTCGAATGTCTCCGGGGCCGATGGGAAGCAGCTGGAGGTCCGTGGTCTGTCCGACATATTTCGCCAGGGCCCACTTGCCGTCCGGGGAGAGGGTCAGGGGATCACCGTCTCCCAAACGGACAGCTTCACGGTCGCCGAGCCTTCGGAAATAGACGCCGCCGGGGCCACGGCCCTCGCCTGTCTCGAGGAAGAGCACGCCCCGGCCATCCGGAGACAGATCCGCGATGTTGGAGGTCTGGAGCCAGGAGAGGTCGACATCCTCGCCCTCGCCTTCGCGTTGGAGCGCCATGGCCGTCCGGGAGAGTTTGTGGGCCAGCAGGACCCGGCCTTCCCGGTTGATGTCCATCAGCTCGACCACACCCTGGGCGGAGTGGAGTAGGCGGGATCGCCCGGAAAGCGTCGTGGCGCGGATCTCGTTCCGATCCTCCTCGCGTCGGGAGGAATAGATCAGCGTTCGGCCCGAGGGCGCCCAGAGCACCTGATAGGCCTTCTCCTGCAGGACGACCTTCCGGGTGCCCTTCCGGTTCACCACGCAGATCATGGAGCGGCTCAGATCGAGGTGTTCCACGAAGGCCACCTGGCTGCCGTCTGGGGAAACCCGTAGGGATTCCACCTCGTGGGTGCCGGGGATCTGGTAGACCGGGCTGCCCAGGGGGAACTCGATGCGGTCCCGGCCATCAGGGCCGCTGCGCAGCACCGCCAGCTCCTTGCCATCGGGTGTCCAGTCCGCCTCCCGCACCAGCTCTGCCACGGGGCGTGGTGCGCCGCCCGTGAGGCCGACGCGACAGAGGGTGCCGTAATTGTCCCGGGCCCCCGGCTGGAGAATGGCCACCTCGCCCGTGCGGCTGACGGACTGCACGCGGCTGCCTTCCGGAGCTTCGAGGGGTTGGGCGCCGACACCATCCACCCGGCCCATCCAGAGGGTGGGTGCCTGTCCCGCAGGGCCCCGGGTGAGGATGTAGCTCTGGCCGTCCGGCGTGAAACGCGCACTGTGCACCACGCCACGCTGGTAGCTGAGTCGGCGCAAGGTGGGGACCGAGGTGTTCCGAAACTGGGTGCCGCCCCAGAAGGCGAGACCGCCGAGGATCAGGGCACTCGGCAGGGCCAGGGTGCGCCAGGAGAGGCGAGGCAGCATTGGAAGGAATGGCAGGCGCAGGCGCGGTGCGCTGCTGAGGTCGAGGCCCTCGAGGGCGAAGGCCAGATCCTGGGCTGTCTGAAACCGGGCTGCGGGGTCCTTCTGGAGGCAGCGCTGGATCACCCGGGCGAGGGCGGGGGGCACGCCGAGGCGGGAAGGAAAGTCCCGGGGCTCCTCCTTGAGGATCGCGTGCATCGTCTCCACCAGGCTGTTGCCCTGGAAGGGCCGCTCGCCACCGATCATCTCCCAGAGCAGTACGCCCACGGCGAAGAGGTCGGAGCGGGCGTCCACGCCCTTGCCCGTCACCTGCTCCGGGGACATGTAGCCCACGGTGCCCACCACGAGACCGGGTCGCGTGAGGAGTTCGCCCTCTCCGGCAAGCGTGGCCGTCTCGTCCGGCGTGCCTTCCCGCAGCTTGGCGAGGCCGAAGTCGAGGAGCTTCACCTGCTCCTCGCGCGTGATGAAGATGTTCTCCGGTTTCAGATCCCGGTGAATGACACCCTTGGCGTGGGCTGCGGCGAGTCCCCGGGCGATCTGGATCCCCACCTGCACCGCAACCCGGGGCGGCAGTGGGCGCTGAGGAAAGCGTGCCCGCAGGGTCTGACCCTCCAGCAGCTCCAGCACCAAGTAGGGCACGTCCTGGTGGGTGCCGATGTCGTAGACCTGGAGCAGGTTCGGGTGCGTGATGGCTGCGACCGCCCGCGCCTCCTGCTCGAAGCGCCGAAGCCGGTCAGGGTCCTGGGCCACTTCCGGCAGCAGGATCTTGATGGCGACATCCCGTCCCAGCCGGGTATCGCGACCCCGAAAGACCTCACCCATCCCCCCCCGGCCGATGGAGGCGAGGCACTCGTAGGGACCGAGGTGGAAGGGCGTGGGCTGGGGCATGTCCTCACAGTGTTCCGCCACTTGAATGCCGCGTCCAGCCTGGGTCGATCACCTTTACGCCAGAAGGTCTCGACTCAAGCCTCGCGACTCCTTCACCGATAAATCACCCGGCATGGAGGCCGGAATGAGTGGCAGCGGGAGGCTTGCGGGGGTTATCGGAATACTGCTTCTCGGGGCGGCATGCTCATCCCCCTCGCTGCGGATCCCCTTCTTCAGCAAACCTGGGCTCCAGGTGCAGTGGAGCGAGGCACTCCGGCGCCAGGGGGTGCAGCCCATCTTCCCGATGCGGGAGGACGTGCAGGTGGGGGACATCTACGCCAGTCGCATGCCTCTGGGCGAGGTGGGGGAACGCGGCGATGTGCCGCTCGACCTGTTCCTGGCCCGGGTCGACCTGACGGAGGAGATCAACCGCTTCTACGCCAGTCGCTATCTGTTTCCCGAGACCCGCGCCTTTTCGGAGGGTGGCGGCGGAGCCGACCGGTCTTCCTTTGGGGATGGCGGCGGGCTCGGCGGCGATCGACGCATGATGCGCCTGGTGGCCTTTCCCGCCCTCGCGACAGTAAATGTCACACGCAATCTGAGTGATTCGGAGCTGTTCCAGTTCCTGCCTCCCGAAGCCCTGGCTTTCCTTCAGAAGAGTGGCAGCTGGTCGAGGGTGCGCGCCCTGACCGTGGGCACCACCATGGCGGAGAGCTATGGCCTTCCGGCGGAGGAAGCCTGCCGTCGCTTTGCGAAGGTGTATGGCGAGAGCGACGAGCTGGCGAAGCTGGTGGTGGGCAGCGCGAGCTCCAGTGGGCAGTCAAGCCGCGGCTTCCTCGGCATGGGGAAGAAGGCGGCTCCCAGCTCGAACCTCTTCGTGCATCTGATTACCGAGGTCTACACCGTGCGGAGCCTGGACATCGTCCTGCGCACGAACCTGAACGCGAGCCTCGTGGACGGCTACGGCGGCTTCATGGCGGGGCAGGGGCTCAACCTGGAGCGGATGAACAAGCTGCTCCAGCAGAACGGACAGGCCTCCCAGGGTGGCGGTCAGGTGCGCTTCGTCTCCTTCGGCTCCGAAGGCGTGGCCCTGCGCCGCACCTTCGCCCGACCGCTGGTGATGGGCTATCGCGGCGTCATCATCCGGGTGAACGCCCTCGACCGGAGCGCCGAACTCCACGGGATCATCGACACCCGTCGTCCGTCGGCGAAGTAGGACCCGACCGGCTTCAGGAGCTCCACTACCAGGGGAACTGGAGCACGTGCACGGGGTCAAAGCGACCCGCAGGCTCTGGTTCCACGAGGTCCACGCCCACCTTGCGGACGCCGAGTTCGTCAAAGCGCTGGCGGAGGGCCTTCACGCGCCGTTCCACGAGGGCCTCGCTCATGCCGGGAGCCACGGGCACGACAATGCGCCAGCGACTGTCGCGTCCCCAGGCCTGCACCCACTCCGCGAGCTTGACGCGACCGGCGGGGCTCAGGGTGGCGTCGTTGGCGAGGAAGTAGAGGCTTTCCCGGTGGGGTGCGGCGGGGCCGCTGGTGGGCATCTCCGCGGCCTTCGGCGCCAGGGCGGAGGGCAGGGTGAGGGGCATCACCGGCTTCACGGGCAGCGAGGGCAGGGCGCGATGGACGCTGCGCAGGGCGAGGTCGCCCCGCAGGGGGTAGGTGTCCTCCGGCGTGCGCAGACGCGCCAAGGCGTGGTTCTCCCGCACCTCCAGCACCTCCAGTTGCCCGCTGCGCACCTGGTCCGGCGCCCGGCGCAGCTCCAGGCGCTCGCCCACCTTGAGGTCGCGCCAACCCTCACCCTCCAGCCGATAGCGGCGGTCCGCGGGCTCAAAGGGCGGCAGACCGGAGCGCACCACGTCCGTCACCTGAAGTGGAGGCAGGGCCCCCAGCACAGAGGCGGCGAGGAGGAGCATCAGGGCAGGGCGGCACATGGCTGTCCTATCGGCCAGAAGCCGCCCTTTCGTGAGGGGTTCAGATGTGGTGGCCGGGCTGGGCCAGGACACACGTGGGGGAGCCGCAGGGGATTCGACGCATGCCTCGGATCAGAGGGCGCGCAGCGACCGGGCGGTCTCTCCTCATTCATGTCAGGCCCAGGGGTCGAGCCCGAGTGCCCGCAGCAGGTCGCCGATGAGGTAGAGCGAGCCGGTGACGAGCCGGGTGCCTTCGCCCGCCATCCAGGCGGCGGCGCCCGCGGGATCCAGTACCTCGAAGGGCGCACCCCAGGCGGCCTGAAGCGCCTCGGCGGTGGCGTAGCGCGGGTCCGTGCCCTTCACGAGGGTGACGGAGGCGGGTTCGATGCGGCGCAGTTCCGCCACGACGCCCGCGAGATCCTTGTCCCCCATGGCGCCGAAGAGCAGGTGCGGGTGTGTGCCGCTGGCCACCGCGTGGTCCGCCAGGGCCCGCGCACCGTCGGGGTTGTGGGCGCCGTCCATCCAGGCATCCGCGAAACCCGGCACCTTCCAGAGGCGGCCAGGCCAGCGGGCAGAGGCGAAGCCTTCGGCGATGGCCTCCTCGGAGGCCTTCCATCCGAGTCCGCGCAGCAGGCGCAGGGTCTCCCGGGCCGTGCTGGCGTTCTGCACCTGGTGCCGTCCCGCGAGTCCCAGGCGATAGCCCCCGGCGCGGCTGTGGTCCCAGCGGAGGGCTTCCAGAGCCAGCTCCGGCGCGGGATGCACGCTAGGTGCGCATTCCAGCAGCGAGGCCACCCATGCCGGATCGAGGCCGGGGCCGAGCACCAGGGGCCGCTCGTTCCGGGCCGTGCAGAGCTTCTCCCGACCGATGGCCTCCCGGGTGTCGCCGAGGAAGGCGGTGTGGTCGAGGGCGATGTTGGTGAGCACCGTGAGGACGGGATCGAGTGCGTTGGTGCTGTCCCAGCGGCCGCCCATGCCGACCTCCACCAGGGCGAGGTCAATGCGGGCCTCCCGGAAGGCCAGCATGGCCGCGGCGATCATCAGCTCGAAGTAGGTGGCCTGAAGGCCGAGGCGCGTCTCAGCGGCGACGACTTCGCCCAGCAGGCGATCCAGCGTGTCTTCCGTGATCGGTCCGCCGTCGATCCAGACGCGCTCCCTGGGATGACGCAGGTGGGGGCTCGTCGTCCAGCCGATGCGGTGGTCTGCGGCCCGCAGGGCGTGGGCCAGGAAGGCACCGGTGGAGCCCTTGCCGTTGGTGCCCGCCAGCAGGACGGCCGGAAAGGTGGCCTCCGGGCGCCCGAGGGCCTCCAGGAGCGTCCGGATGTTGTCCAGGCCCTTCTTGATGCCCCAGTGGCCCCGGGCCTCTAGAACGGCGATGTGCGGCGTGTGGGTCATGCTTCCCTCGTGTCATTCCAGTATCGGGGATCCTAGCGCTAAGCTCAGCCTCACAACATCGAGACACTGGCCGGTCATTCGAGGAGAACCCATGCGCCTCCGTTCCCTGGTCTTCGCCTTGGCCCTTGGCGGCCTCTGCCTGGGTGCGGTGCCGCCCACGCCCGCGTCCTACCTGGGTTTCGAGCCCGGGGCAGATCGCAAGCTGGCGGGCTTCAAACAGGTGACGGGCTACTTCCAGGCCCTCGCGGCCGCTGCTCCAGACCGCGTGGTGCTCCAGGAACTCGGGCCCACCAGCCAGGGACGCAAGCTCTTCATGGCGGTGCTGAGCAGCCCGACCAACCTGAAGCAGCTGAACCGCATCAAGGCCCAGGCGAGGCAGCTGGCGGATCCGCGTGGCCTGAAACCTGCGGAGGTCGAGGCCCTGGCGAAGGAAGGCAAGTCGATCCTGATGGTGACGTGCAGCCTCCACGCCAACGAGATCGGTGCCTCTCAGCTTTCCATGGAATGGGCCCACGCCCTTGCCACGACCCAGGATCCAGGGGTTCAGAAACGGCTGGAGGATGTCGTGGTGCTGCTGGTGCCCAGCATCAACCCCGACGGCCTCGACATGGAAGTGGAGTGGTATCGCAAGCACCTAGGCACGCCTCACGAAGGCGGCGATCTGCCTTGGCCGTACCACGTCTACGCCGGGCACGACAACAACCGCGACTGGTTCATGCTCACGCTCCCCGAGACCCGCGCCGTCAACCGCATGGCCTACCAGGAGTGGTTTCCCCAGGTCTGGCTCGACATGCACCAGATGTGGGCCACCGGGCCGCGCATGTTCGTGCCGCCCTACGCAAATCCCTCTTCGCCCCGCATCCCGCCCCTGGTGCACCGCACCACGGACCTGTTGGGCACGCTGATGGGGATGAGGCTGGAGGAAGGTGGCAAGACAGGCGTGGGCTATGGCTTCGCCTTCGACGTCTACTGGCCGGGTTCCAGCTGTGAGACGGGCCACTGGAAGAACACCGTGGGCATCTTGACCGAAGTGGCCAGCGCCCGCCGCGCCACGCCGGTGCGGGTGGATGGTTCCGAGCTGCGGAGCGGCGAGAAGGGGCTCTCGGACTACGCCGTGCAGGTGAACCATCCCAACCCCTGGAAGGGCGGCATGTGGCGGCTGCGGGACATCCTGGATTACGAGCGCATCGCCGTGGATGCCCTGCTGGAGGGCTGTGCGGCCCACCGGGAGAGCCTGCTGCGCAACCGCGCGCGCATGGCCCAGGATGCGGTGTCCCAGGTGGATCCCGCATTGCACTTCCGCATTCCCTTCGTTCAGCGCGACCCCTTGGCGGGCCTGCGTCTGGCGCGGCTGATGCGTGACAACGGGGTAGATGTGTTCACCGGCCCCGATGCCTTTTGGATCCCCGCAGCCCAGCCCCTCGGGCGCTTCGTCCAGGAGTTGATGGAGGTGCAGCGCTATCCCGAAGTGCGCCCAACTCCCGGCGCACCGATCCTGCCGCCCTACGACGTCACCGCCTGGACCCTGCCCCTGATGCTGGGTGCGACGGTGGAGCGGGTGCAGCCGGAGGTCACGGTGCGCGCCGCGTGGCGTCCCATGGCGGAAGGGGATGGCCCGGTGGGCGGCCTCCAGTCCGGCGCGGCGGCACTCTATGCGCTGGACGCGCCCAGCCATGAGGCCCATACCCTGGTGAATGGTCAGCTGGTGGAGGGGCGCAGCGTGCGCGTGGCGGCCCAGGGCTTCCGTCAGGGCGACCGCGACTATCCCGCGGGCACCTTCATCCTCGTTCCGGGGACGGATCTGGAGACGAAGGCCAAGGCTCTGCGCCTGCCCCTGCAGCCCCTGGCTCAGGCGCCGATTTCGTCAGTCGTTGTCAAGATGCCCCGCCTCGGCCTCTACCGCGCCTGGTCCGACGGCGCGGAGGAAGGCTGGACCCGGATGGTGTTGGAGCGTCACGGCCTCAAACCGGGCGTCATCGAGCCGAAGGCGGTTCAGAAGGGCAGCCTACGCAAGGCCTTCGATGTCATCGTGCTGCCGGGCTACGAGAAGAACACGCTGCTGGAGGGGCGTCCCAAGCTCGAGGACATGGAGTCCTGGTTCGTGGAGGAGCTGCCGATTGAATACCGCGGCGGCATCGGCAAGGAGGGTGTGGCGGCGCTCAAGGCCTTCGTGGAGGAGGGTGGAACCCTCGTCTGCCTCGGCGAGAGCTGCAACGTGCCCGTGGAATCCTGGGAACTGGCGGTTCGCAATCCGCTGGTCAAGGTGAAGGCCCCGGAGTTCAACGCGCCGGGACCGCTGCTGAACATGAACCGCGTCCAGGAACATCCCGTGACCTGGGGGCTTCCCCCCTCCTTCGCGTCCTTCCCCGGCGCTCCGATGGTGTTCCAGGGCCTCGGGATGCCCGCCTCCGCGCCGCGCACCGTGCTGACGGCCTATGCGGAGGATGCCCGGGACGTCCTGGCCTCTGGCTGGGTCAAGGGCGCCGACCGTCTCGCCAACCGTCCCAGCGCTCTCGCCATCGACTTCGGCAAGGGGCACCTGGTCCTCCTTGGCTTCGAGCCTGTGTTCCGTGCCCAAAGCGAAGGCACGTTCCGCTTGCTGTTGAACGCCATCACCTGGGCCGGCATGGAGCGGTAGGAGCTGGAAACGCTGAAGCCGAGGAAAGGCGCGACAGCCGGTTTTGTATCGCCTTTCCTCGAAGCATCCCGTCAGTCGACCACCGGCTGCGGTTGTGTGGCCGCGAGGAGCATCTCCAGCGCACGGCACGGGAGTGCGCACGAATCCATCCGTGGCTGGGCATCGCGGCAATAACACGGTCTCCCGTTATGGCCGCTGATGCTTCCGCCATGGATTCGTCGAGCTTATCTTGTTCGAGACTGAGCCGTCGCCCGGGTTGTCCATCACCGTGTTCGGGCGCCGACCTTCATGCCCTCGAAGAGGCGTTCCAGCTCGTCCTCGTTGGCGTAGTGGAAGACGAGCGCCCCCGCCTTGCCCTTGGGTTTGATCTCAACCCGCGTGGACCAGGCGTGGGTCAGCTCCTCGGCGGCGGCCTTGAAGAACAGCGCCTGGGGATTGACCTTCTTCTTGGAACGTTCCTTCTTCTTCCGCTGGAGATGCTGGATGTGGGCCTCGAGGGCACGCACGCTGAGCTGACCGTCGATCACCTCATGGGCCAGGACTTCCTGGGTGCGCTGATCCTCCACGCCGAGGATGACCTTGGCGTGGCCGGTGCTCACCTGGCCGTCGGAGACCATGTTCTGGATGACGGAGGGCAGACGCAGCAGGCGCAGGGTGTTGGCGACCTGGGGGCGGCTCTTGCCGACGCGGTCCGCCACCTGCTCCTGGGTGAGGCGCAGGTGTTCGCCGAGCTGCCAGTAGGCCTTGGCCTCCTCGATGGGGTTCAGCTCCTGGCGCTGGATGTTCTCGACCAGGGCGATCTCCAGCAGCTTGTCGTCCGGGACCTCCTTGAGCACCACGGGCACCATGGCGAGGCCGGCCTTCTTCGCGGCTCGCCAGCGGCGCTCGCCGGCGATGATCTCGAAGCGCTCCCCCACCTTGCGGGCGACGATGGGTTGGACCATGCCGTGTTGGCGCAGGCTCTCCGCCAGTTCCTCCAGGGCATCCTCGCGGAATACGGTGCGGGGCTGGAATCGGTTCGGATGCAGGCTTCCGATGGGGATCTCGCGCTGGGGCGCGTCCTCCGGTGAGATCTGGCTCATCAGGGACGTCAGGCCGCGGCCCAGGGCGGGCTTCTTCAGGCTACTCATGCACGGCCTCCGCAGGCACCTTGGCCATCTCCAGCCCCAGCCACTCGTGGGCGAGGTTGAGGTAGGCCTGGGCGCCCTTCGATCTCAGGTCGTAGAAAGCCACAGGTTTGCCGTGGCTCGGGGCCTCAGCGAGGCGGATGTTGCGCGGGATGAAGGTCTTGAAGACCTTGCCCGGGAAGGCCTGACGCACTTCTGCGGCCACTGCGGCGCCGAGGTTGGTGCGTTCCTCCGCCATGGTCAGCAGGATGCCGCCGAGCTTCAGCTTCGGGTTGGACCCGCCTTGGATACGCCGGATGGTTTCCATCAGCTCCGCCAGGCCATCCAGGGCGAAGAACTCGCAGGGCATGGGAATGATCACCTCGTCCGCCGCCGTCAGAGCGTTCAGCGTGATCATGCCGAGGCTCGGGGGCGGATCGATGACGATGTAGTCGTAATCGGCCCGGAGGCTGTCGAGCTGGGCCTTCAGGATGTGCAGCTCGGGCAGCTCGAAGAGTTCGAACTCCAGCTGGGAGAGATCCTTGCCGGCGGGGATGACCTGCATCATGGGCACTTCCGTGCTCAGGATCAGGGCTTTGGGAGGAGCCCCTTTCATGAGGGCGTACGAGCCCGCGCGATGGTCGGGCTTGGGGAAGCCGAGGCCGGTGGTGCTGTGCCCCTGGGGGTCGAAATCCACCAGCAGCACCATCTTTTCCATCATGGCCAGGGAGGCCGCCAGGTTGATGGCGGAGGTGGTCTTGCCGACGCCGCCCTTCTGGTTGGCCAGAACGAGGATCTTGGCGCTCATGGCGTCGACCTCGTCAAGGCATGAAAATCAGCGGAAAGCACAGTGAACCCCAGGCGTGGAACATTCGAGTCTAGCAGGTTCCACGGCCCTCCTGGAGCGCCGACTGGACGGTGGCGATGACCTCATCCCAGCGCCCCGTGCGGCGTTGGCGGAACAGGCGGAGGGTGGGATACCAGGGACTTCGCTCACCGCCGAGCATCCAGCGCCAATCGCAGGAGAGGTGCAGGAGCACCCAGGCTTCGATGCCCATGGCTCCTGCGAGGTTCGCGGTGGCGGTGTCGACGGTGATGACGCGATCCAGGGTCGCCAGGGCCTCGGCGGTGCGGGTGAAATCCGTCAGCTCCGGTCCCAGGTCGAGGGCGACGGCCCAGGGGCAGGCCTGACCCGCCTGGAGGGCGACCCATTGGACATCCGGTGTCAGGAGGAGGTCCGACGCGTGGGTGTCATCGAGGGAACGGAGCTGATTGCTGAGAAAGCCATCCCCGCCATGCCATACCAGGCCGATGCGCGGCCCCGGCGGCAGGGCCGCGAGCCGCTGGACCAGGGTTTCGCCCCAGATGCTTCGGGCGGGGGGCCTGATGTAGGGAACAAAGCTCGCGGCGTCCGGTTCGTCCCGGAGCAGGCGCGGCAGGCTCAGAAGCGGGATCTGGAAGTCGCTCGCCAGCACCGCCCCGTCATCTGGCAGGACCTCGATGCCCCCGAGAGGGGCGACGAGGGGCAGGAGGGCGGGCTGGAGCTGGAGGCGGAGTCTGGGCCCCAATGCATGAAGCCTTGGCAGGTAGCGGAGGGCGAACAGGGAGTCCCCCAGCCCCTGCTCGGCCCAAAGGAGGAGCGTGGCATCAGGGATGGGGCTGCCGTCCCAGGCGGGCTGGGGAAAGGTCCGAAGCGTCGTGCGACGTTGCGAAGTCTGCCAGCGGGCCTCGAACCCAGCCCAGCCTTCCTGCCAACGCCCGGCCAGCAGGTCCAGGGCGGCGCGATTCCAGCGACGCTCCGTCGGATCCGGCTCCTGGTCAATGACCTGCTCCAGGTGGGGGACGGCATCCCGCCAGTGTCCAGACGACAAGGCCGCCTGGGCCAGGAGCCCGCGCAGGAAGGGCTCCCTGGGGAGGCACGCCAGCGCCCGGCCGAGGGCCCGTTCGGCCTCCACAGGGCGGTCCTGACGGAGCAGGAGCAGGCCGTAGTCCATCCAGGACTGAGGACCGGCCTTGCCGGAACCAAGGAGGCGCCCGTAGATCACTTCAGCGGCCTGGAGCTGGTCGAGCTGCTGGAGGGCAGCGGCCAGATTGTGGAGCGTGGCGACATCGTCCGGATCCTCATGCAGCGCGCGGGCCAAGAGGGGTGCCGCGGCCCAGGGTTGTCCCATGGCGAGGAGTCGACCGCCTTCTTCACCGAGCCCTGAAGCGGAGGTCATGCGAGGGCCAGACGGACGGACTCGAGCGGCATCCACCAGTCACCGGCCCGAGGTTGGCGATGAATCCGGAGCGTGGGATACCAGGGTGAATGCTCGCCGCTCCAGCCCCAGCGCCAGTCCGGGAAGTAGGGCAGGAGCAGGTGCACGGGGCGGCCGAGGGCGCCCGCGAGATGGGCTGTGGCGGTATCGACCGTCACCAGGGCATCCAGCCGCTCCAGGGCCCAGGCCGTGTCGGTGAAGTCGCGAAGCAGGGGCCCGAGATCCTGGAAGCGCTCCAGCGGGGGAGGCGACGAATGGGGAACCTGGAGCCCAAACCAGGTGATGTCCGGAAGATCATCCAGGGGCGCCAACCGGGCGGCCTCGAGGCTCCGGTGCCGGTTCTCGATGTGTCTGGGGTTGCCCGCCCAGACGAGCCCGATCCGTCTCCCGCGGACTGGCGCGCTAAGGGCGGCGGCGAGATCCGACGGGGGCCGGTGGTGCTCGGATACTCGCAAGGGCGGTAGGCTCGAGGCCTCCTCGGGTGAGAGATCGAGACATGAGGGCAGGTCAAGCAAGGGGACCTGAACATCGAAAGGCGGGAGCGGATCCCCTTCCGCCAGCCAGGCATCGGCCTCCACGGATGCGCGAAGCACGTCGATCAGCGATGCGTAGGTCTGGACCATCACACGGGCCCCTAGGGCCTTGATTCGTGGCACCAGTCGCAGGGCCATGAGGGCATCCCCGTAGCCCTGTTCTGTCCACACCAGCAGGGTGCGGCCCTGGAGGGGTTCACCGCGCCAGCGAGGCTGGCTGAATTGCCGTGCGTTCTCCTTGAACTCAGGGAGGAGCTGGCGGGCGGCGAACCCAGGCCAAGCTTCCTGCCAGTGCCCCTGGAGCAGGCGAGTGTAGGCCAGGAGCCAGACGGCACGGGGGTGGCCGGGAAGGGACACGAAGTGCTGCTCCGCTTCTTCCAGCCGCCCGAGCCTGAGGAGCCCGAAGCCGACGTTGAGTTGGAGGTCGGGATGGTGGGGGGCGCCTTCGAGGGCCGCGCGGTGGCAGGCCAGGGCAGCCTCGTCGTCATCGCTCTGGTGGTGGATCTCCGCCAGGGAGGAGAGCACGGAGGGGTCGCTGGGGGCCATTACGAGGGCCCGGCGGAGCATGCCCATGGCCCGGGCGGTTTCTCCCATATCCGCCAGGGTCAGGCCGAGGTTGCGAAGGGCGAGGGCCGACCCTGGCGCGCACTCCACCGCTTGCCGACCCGCTTCCAGGGATTCGGGCAGTCGATGGTGGAGGCGGAGGATATCGCAGAGGTTGCACCAGGCGTCTGGCTGGCGGGGCTCATGCTGAATGACCCGCTGATAGGCAGGTACGGCACCCGCGAAGTCCCCCGCGGCATGGGCGCGCAGGGCCTCCGTCAGGAGCTGGACGAGTCGAGGGTCGGCAGAAGTCACCTATGCCGTATCGGGTGGTACTGTCTCGGCACCGAATTCCGGCGGCATTCCGATCAGGCCTTCCGGGGAAGCTCCAGGCCGGGGCCCGGTTCCAGGTGGCCGATCAGGCGAACGGGACCCTCGAGCCAGAGCTCTTGCCAGCGACTGTCTTGAATGCTCGCAAGGCTCACCGTCACAGGATCCTTGCCCTGCGGCTGGAAGTGCCATTCGAGGATGCCGGTGCGCTGGGCGAGCCAAGCCGCAGCCACCGCACATCCCTGGCCGCAGCAGAGGGTCTCGTCCTCGACGCCCCGCTCCCAGGTCCGGATACGGGCGTGACCCGGCGCGAGCGGTTGGACGATGCTGACGTTGGCGCCATGAGGGAGTGCTGGATGATGCCGCAGGCGCGGACCCAGGGTGCGAAGGTCCACGGCATCGGTGTCCGGCACCTCGATGGCGAGATGGGGCGTGCCTGTCCAGCCGTAGCCGTGGGGGAGATCCAGATCCAAGGCTACAGGCTGCATGCCGTAGCCTTCGCCTTCCGGCATCCTCAGGCCCACGAGGCCATCGTGGACGCGCAGCTGGATGGATTCGTCGCTGACCACGGCTTCGAATGTGCCCTCCACCTCCGGGGGCAGCAGGGCCGCGGCGGCGCGCGTGCCGTTGGAGCAGAAGGAACGGGTGCCATCGGGATCCCAGTGGGTCATGACCCACGGAGATCCACTGACGGGGCGTTCCAGGAGGAAGAGGCCGTCCACGCCGAGCCCTTCGCCCCTCGGGCAGATCCGTCGGGCCCAGTCTGCGCCCTGGAAATCCGCGGGCGCTTCGTCCTTCCACAGGTAGGCGAAGCCGTTTCCGGAGGCGGAAGCCAGGAAGATCACTTGGTGTTCGGGTCCCTGAAGGTGTAGATCGTCTCGCCGGGCCGGGCGAAACCCTGGCGCCGCGCCAGTGCCTCCAGCAGCTCGGGATCCTTCGCGGCGAGACGCTTCACCTCTTCCATCAGTTCGTGGTTCTGGCGCGCCTTGGCGGCCAGTTCCAGCTTGAGGGCACGAAGATCGGCCTCCCGCTTCCGGATGGAGGGGAGGCCGAGGGGACTGAAGATCACGATGGCGGTGGACATCAGGGCGGCCAGTGCGACGGCTCCCAGCAGGATTTTCGACTGGAGCAGCCAGCTGACGTTCACGCCTGGACCCATGTTCTAGCGCAGCAGGGCGCCGAAGGCTTCGCGGCCGGCGTAGCGGGCGGCCGCACCGAGTTCCCACTCGATCTGGAGCAGGCGGTTGTACTTCGCCACGCGGTCCGTGCGGCAGGGGGCGCCGGTCTTGATCTGGCCTGCGCCGGTCGCGACGGCGAGATCGGCGATGAAGGTGTCTTCGGTCTCGCCGGAGCGGTGGCTGATGACGGCGCGATAGCCGGCCTTGTGGGCCATGTCCACGGCGCGCAGCGTCTCCGTCACGGTGCCGATCTGGTTCACCTTGATGAGGATCGCGTTGGCAACGCCTTCGGCGATGCCGCGAGAGAGGATGGCGGGGTTGGTCACGAAGAGGTCGTCACCCACCAGCTGCGTGGTCTTGCTCAGCTTGTCGGTGAGGGCCTTCCAGTTCTTCCAGTCGCTCTCGTCGCAGCCGTCCTCGATGGTGA
>CAYQAS010000071.1:17537-21711 GCA_964415525.1 uncultured Solibacteraceae bacterium | reverse complement strand
GCCATCAGCACCGTGGCCAAGGGCACGAAGCGCCCCGCCAGGAAGGCGAGGCCACAGACCAGCTCGACCACCTTCACGGTCGGCATCAGATAGACCGAGGCCATGAGGCCGTCATTGAAGGTCTTCATGGCACCTGTCAGGGGTGGCGGCGTGATGAGGTTGAAGAGGAAAGTGATGGACGCGAAGAGCAACAGCAGGCCCATCAGGCTGCGAACGACGATGACGGCCCATTTCATGGGAACACCTCCGAGAGGGTCACGACCCGGTGGGTCGATTGGACACCTGACTATTTCCAGGACGCCCAGTAGTTCAGGTTCTCCATCAGCCCCGCCGCCGCCGTGGCCTGCAGGGGCCGGAAGGTGTCCACCATGACCGCCACCTCGTCCGTGCGGTCCTTGGTGCGGCTGAGGGGGATGGCCTTGGGGTGCGGCCCGTGGTGGATGCCCTGGGGATGCCAGGTCAGCATGCCGGCACCGATGCCATCCCGCGAGAAGAAGTGGCCCGCGCTGTAGAACAGCACTTCGTCGTAGTCGATGTTGCGGTGGTAGAAGGGCACGCGCATGGCGCCTTCCTCCTCTTCGAAGGGCCGTGGCAGGAAGCTGCAGATCACGAAACCGTTCGCCATGAAGGTGCTGTGGGCGCTCGGCGGCAGGTGGTAGCGTGCGCTCAGGATCGGGCGGATGTCCTTCACGTTGATGCGCCACACCGTGAGATCGCCCTTCCAGCCCACCACGTCCAGCGGATTGAAGGGGTAGAAGACCTTCGTGATCTCGTTCTGGTGCTTGATGTGGACGGCCCACTCCCGATCGCCGGTGTCCTCATAGGGCGCCAGTTCCGGCGTATCAATCATGGCGGGATCAAAGAGCGCGTTGGGCCCCAACTGGTTACGGTCCGGGATGGTGATTTCGCTGGCGCTCTCGATCAGCAGATACTGCTGGGATTCCTCGTTCGGCAGGAAACGGTAGGTGGTGCCACGGGGGAGGACGAGGTAGTCGCCCTTCGCGTAGTCCAAGTTGCCGAAGACCGTCTCCAGACGCCCGCCGCCGGTGTGGATGTAGTAGAGGTCGTCGCCATCGGCATTTCGGTAGAAGAAGTGCATGGCCCGAGGCCAGACCCAGTGCAGCGACACGTCCGCGTTATGCAGCAGGCATACTGGAGCGAAGGCAGGTTCCTGGGAGCCGAACCGGGATTCCGCCAGGGTTTCCGAGAGATCCAGCTTGTTCAGATCAAAGCTGTGGGGACGCAGCGGCCCCTCGATGCGGGACCAGTCCGTCACGGGATGCCTGCGATAGAGGTGCGTCGTCTTCCCGAAGAAGCCGTTGCGGGCGAACTCCTCCTCGAAGGTGCCTTCGGGCAGGTTGACGTGCGCCTGGCGCGCCACGGTGCCCTTCTGGAGCGGGAACAGGGGGACCTCGTTCATGAACCGCATGGGAGCCTCGACAGGGATGACGCGTCTTGGATTCCTGAGGGCGGGAAATGTCGCACACGCTTATCGGGCTGTCTCAGCAAAAAAACCGATGGAACCGCGAAAGACACGAAAGGCCAATCGCGGAGTCGTCTTGCTTCGCAAGAGGCGGCACCGTCCCTGATTCCCATTTCGCGCGCCCGAAGGGCATTTCGCGCATTTCGCGGTTCATTCGGTCACGATTCTGAGGCTGAGGCTTCCAGATAAGCAGGATGTCGAACTCAGGAGCGAATCGTTCGATGACAGTCCATGCCCCAGTCCTTGGCAGAGTGGAGGATTGACTGGACGGCCCCGTGGAGAACACGCCCCTGCGACTGCGCACCATCCTCGCCTTCTGGGTGCCCCTCGCGGCCACGTGGCTGATGATGTCTCTGGAAGGTCCGTATCTCTCAGCGATCGTCGCGCGCCTTGGCGCACCGGTCGTGAACCTCGCGGCCTACGGCTTGGCGTTCTCCCTGGCCTGGCTGGCGGAGTCGCCCATCATCATGCTCCTCACCGCCTCCACGGCCCTGGCGAAGGATGGTGCGAGTTTCCGCGCCCTGCGGCGCTTCGTGCTACTGCTGAATGGCGGTGTCACGGTCCTCATGCTGGTCATCGTGCTGCCGCCAGTCTTCCGTCCGCTGACGGAGGGGCTCCTGAACCTGCCTCCGGAGGTCGCCCGCCTCTCCCATCAGGCCGCCCTGCTCCTGTTGCCCTGGCCTGCCGCCATCGGCTACCGGCGCTTCTACCAGGGCATCCTTGTGCGCAACCACCTGACTCGACGCGTGGCCTACGGCACGGTGGTGCGGCTCGTCTCGATGTCCCTGACCGCCGCCGCCCTGGCTTTCTCGACGACATTGCCCGGCGCCTGCATCGGCGCATTGAGCCTCAGCGCCGGAGTGGTGGGCGAGGCCTTCGCCAGCCGCTGGATGGCCCGCCATCTCGTCCGCGCCCTCCTGGCAGAGGATCTCGAAGCGCAGACCGCCCCCACGATGAGGGAGTTGGCTCATTTCTATTTGCCCCTCGCCCTGACCTCCATGCTGGCCATGAGCATTGGCCCGCTGCTCACCTTCTTCATGGGGCACGGCCAGAACGCCGTCCCCTGCCTCGCCGCGTGGCCCGTGGTGCAGTCCTTCACATTCTTCTTCCGCAGCGGGGGCGTAGCCTTCCAGGAAGTGGGTGTGGCCCTCATCGGCGACCGGGAGCGACATGCCCCAGAGGTCCGCCGCGCCGCGACCCAGTTGGCCCTGGCGACCACCGGCATCTTTGCCCTCATCCTCTTCACGCCCCTGGCGGAGGTCTGGTTCAGGCGCGTGCTGGGCCTCGGCCCCGAGCTGCTCCCCTTTGCCCTGCCCGCCGCGCGGGTGCTGGTGCTGCTGCCCGCCCTGGAATACGCCCTGAGCTACCAGCGCAGCCGCTGGATCCTGGAAAAGCGCACGGGCGTCGTGACCACCGCCACCGCCCTGGAAATCGCGATCCTGGCCGCCGGAATGACCCTCCTCGTGCCCGTCCTCGGCTGGACTGGCACCCTTGCGGCGGCGCTGGTGCTCACCCTGGGACGCCTGGCGGCCTGCGGCTACCTGCTGGGGAAGGCCCACGCCAGCACGCTCGCCTGAACACGCACGGAACATCTCATCGCCCCGCGGAATCGGATGGTCTGGCCCAATCCCATCCCCCAGGGAGATTCACATGAGCGACCCCGTCTTTGCCCTCAAGACCTCCGGCGCTGAAGCGACGAATCCCCTCGGATTGACGGGGATCGATCACTTCCAGATCACCGGAGATCTGGAACGCCTTGAGAACCTCTATCGCCGCCTCGGTTTCGCCCGCGTGGCTTCAGGGATCGGCCCCTGGGGCCGCCTGGTGCATCTCCGGCAGCAGCGCATGGACATCCTGGTGTTCGAGGCGGACACCACGCATCCTGCTGGCCGCTACTTCGAGGCGCACGGCGAGGGCGTCTGCGCCCTGAACTTCGGCGTCACCAACCTCGATGCCGCCTTCGCCGAGGCCCAGGCGCGGGGCGCCGCGGTGCGTCAGGAGATCGAGACCTTCAAGTTGGGCGAAGGAACCCTCCGCATCGCGGCGGTTCAGGGCGTGGGCGAGGTCTGGAACATGCTCGTGGAGCGCACAGGGGAACTGGACAGCTTCTGGCCAGGGCTGGATCCCGATCCCCTGCCTGCGCTGTGCGATCCAGGCTTGGTGAGGGTCGACCACCTCACGAACAACGTGGGTCCAGGCGAGATGGATGACCTCGCGGCCTTCTACGACCGCGTGTACGGCTTTGCGGTCACCCGCGAATTCCACATCCGCGGCAGCCTGGGCACCGGCCTCGATTCCAAGGTCGTCCAGAGCCTCGACCACAAGATCATCATCCCCATCAACCAGCCCACGGACGAGAAGAGCCAGATCATGGAATACGTCCGCCGCCACCACGGTCAGGGCGTGCAGCACATCGCCATGTCCACCAACGACATCGTCCACACCCTGCGCACCCTCATGGGCCAGGGCTTCCGCTTTCTAGACATCCCCGACACCTACTACGAGCTGCTGCCTGGCCGCATCGAAGCCGGTGGCTACACCGTCCGTGAGGATCTGGAGCTGATGAAGCAGCTGCGCATCCAGATCGACGGCGACGGCAGCGGCTACCTGCTGCAGCTGTTCACCGAAGACCAGATCGGACCGCTCTTCTTCGAGATCATCCAGCGGCGGGGGAACATGGGCTTCGGCGAA
>CAYQAS010000071.1:0-17437 GCA_964415525.1 uncultured Solibacteraceae bacterium | reverse complement strand
GGCAACTTCCAGGCCCTGTTCAACAGCATCGAACTGGATCAGCAGCGCCGGGGCGTTCTGTAAGCCCAGTTCCCCACGCCCGGGGCCCCCACCCCTGGCTGCTCGCTCGCTGCAGAAGGCCCCACCGGGGCCTCCTGCGGACGCTCACGACATGGGCTTCGGCGAAGGCAACTTCCAGGCCCTGTTCAACAGCATCGAACTGGATCAGCAGCGCCGGGGCGCGCCATCTAAAAGTGTTTGGCGAGCCCGCCCAGGGTGCCGGTGCGACCCCGGGCGGGAGTTGTGGATGGACCCGAAGAGGATCCGTTAGACGGTCGCGAGTGCCTTGGAGTCGGGTTTTGGCTTTCGTTCCCGGGCCAGGCGGGACTGGTAGATGCGCACGAGGAAGTCGTAGACCACCATCTCCTGCATCCGCTGGGCCGATCGCAGGAAGCGGTTCACGCTCATGTGGATGACGCTTCCCAGGATGTTTTCGAGGGAATGGGTCAGTGCCTTTTCCTCCTGCAGGACAGACATCTCTGACAGGAGCGGGCGAATGCGTTCCGTGCGTTCCTTGAGCACCGCAATCCCCAGCGCAAGGGCATGGGTTTCGTCCTGACTCGGATCGAGGAGGGTCTCCAGGGCCTTGCGCTCCGGACGGAACTTGTCGCCCAGGGAATGCTCGGGAGCGCCCTTGTCCACGCCGAATTCGCGGGCGTATTGTTCCCGGCTCTGGTTGGCCACCCGAAGCCGTTCCTCCAGGGGCCAGTCCATGGCCGCGTAGTATTCGTCCACGCTGCGGATGGCCAGACGCCAACGGGCTTCGGTGCCTTCGTCCCCCGGATAGAGCGCCAGCAGCTTGAGGGTCGCCTCGCTGTCGGCCTGGAAGATGGCCTCGCACCGCGCGAGGTTCTTGGGACCGCCGTACCGACCAGTCTCGGGCTCGTAGCTGTCCAGAAGGAAGCGCCACAACCAGCCGTCCTGCACCAGAGGCTCCATGGCGCGCTGCAGGCGTGGGAGCACCCGGCTCCAGAGCGCAGTCGGATCCCCATGCAAGCGCAGACGGATGTGAGGATCAGGATCACTGTAGCGGATGAAGAACCAGCGGTCGGCCTCACCAGCAGCCAGGATGTCCTGTACGAGGGGCGCGAGGGTGCGCGCCAGGATCTGGTCGGCCGTGGCGTGTCCTGTGTAGAGCTTGGCGTAGAGCCAGTCGGAGCCGGGAGCGAAGCGCACCTGCCCTTCCTCCAGATCCGGGTTCTCCCATTTCGACTCGGAAGCCGAGGGCTCGGAGAGGAAGGCCAGCACCAACTCATGGGTGAAGGCGCCTTCTGGTCCCTTGGCCACCAGATCCGTGCCTCCGGGGAAGTCTTCCAGGAGCTTGAAACCGCCTCGTTTCTTCACCAACCCGCACATGGCCTCCACCGCCAGCGGGTTGTCGAGGTCGATGGGGAGCTCGTTGTCACCATCGGCGAGGAGGGTGTGGCGGGGCAGCTGCAGCTCCTTCCGCAGTGCCTGGACGGCCTTGAACCGGTCCAGGGGGGTCTTGGCCTCCTTGAGGAGCTTCAACTGAGCGGCCTGCACCTGCCACGCGGCACGGCTCAGGACGAACTTGCCGTGCACGACCCTCGGCAGCCAGGGCTCCTGCTCCAGCCCAGCCCAGGTCCAGCCCACCCAGTTGCACGGCCCCTGGTCCTGCATGCTTCCCAGGAATCGGTAGATGTCCGTGGAGCGGTTCGAATAATTGGCGGCGCTTGAGAGGCGCGGCACGACCTCCTTGTTCAGCGACTTGGACCAGAGGATGACGCGGTCGCCCCGGATGCCCACATGGAGATCCTGGATGTCGATGCGCCGCTCCGGTTCGATGCCCGTGGCGCCGAGGTAGGGGATCTCGTAGTTCCGGAGGATGGGACGGGCGAGCACATTGCCCATCCGCCCGTAGGGCAGATGCGCGATCTCGGCGAAGAGGGCCTCGGGATCGGCAGCCTCCTCGGCCTGAAGGTGACGGATCACCTCCTGGGAAAGCTCCGGATCGCCGTGGCAGAACCTTCCCAGCAGCCTCGCCGCCGAGGGTCCGCTGGCCCCGTGAAGGTAGGCCAGGTAATCCCCGCCGTCCAAGGCTTCCTCGGAGGCCGCGCGCAGCTCCACCATCATGGAGAACGATGCGGGCAGCGGCCCCTTGGGCTCGTGGGAGAGCGCCTTGAGATCGTCCTCCGTGAGCTCCAACACGCTTTCGTGCTTCAGGCGCATTTCCGTGAGGCGCTTCAGGAGCCACACTTCCCGCTTTTTGAGCCCAGGGCCTTCCGCCTGGCCACCTTCCCGGCGACCCAGGACCAGGCCCTCCAGGATCGGGGCCCCCTGGACCGACTGCCCGGAGGTGCCGGAAAAACCCACCCCGCATTCCGGATCGAGGGCCTCTGTCAAAGGCACCCAGCGCTGTTCGTACCGCTTGGTAAAGGCCTCCTTGAACTCTTTGAAGGAATCGTGGACCCGGGGCGGCGTGAGCCTGCGGAGCAGCTCGACGGCCTGCTCCATCTCCTCCCGGAATTGCGGGCCCAGGGTGGATTCGGGGGCGGGCTTGAACAGATCCACCTGCCACAGCTTGGAGCGCTCGACCTTCCCTGGGAGCTCTTCGAGGCCCTTCGCGAGCTCCAGATAGGGTTCGGGCGCGTTCCCCAGTCCCTGAGCATCCAGCGCCGCCAGAAGCTGGCCCGCTCGGGTGAGATGATCCGCGACCTCCCGGGTGGTCTCGGCCTGCTCTAGCGCATTCACGAGGCCCGGAAGGGGCTCGGGGCCGGTGGTCGCCGGCTCCAGATCCGGCACGAGCACCTGGTTGTCGATGAGTTCGTGGATGAACTCCCGGGCCTCCTCCACGGTGATCTCCGGCTCGACGAGCACCTCCGCCAGGGCTTCGAGGGAGGCGCCATTCGCCGCACGGGCCAGCACCCGGAGAAGGTATTCGTCTTCCGTCAGTGCCACCAGATGGAGCGTTCGATTGCCCTTCTTCATCCGCGCCTCGGCATAGCGGAGACGCCCTGCGGTGCGGTAGAGGCTGTTATTCGGGCGGAACGTCAGCGTGGCGCGCAGGTTCGGATCCTTCTGAACCTCTGCAACCAAACCACCCAGGTAGTCGAAGTCCAGGCGGGTGCTCCGTTTGTAATCGGTGCGCCCGGTCACCTGGAGGCGGGTGCTTTCGCCCATGCGCCCCATGGAATGCCCGGCGAAGAGCCCGAAGGGCGTGGGCCGGTGGCACATCCGATTGAAGTAGCGGACCAGGGCCATCTCCGTGCGCTGTCCCTTGTCGCTATCGGGATCCTTGATCCACCTGGGGAGGCTTTCCACCAGGTCCGGCGAGGCCACAAACAGGGCCTCCCCGATCTCGGGACGGGAAACCAGCTCCTGAAGGCGGGACCGGAGCTGCGCGCGATCGGATTCATAGGCGGAAGGAAGGGCTTCCCCATCCTCCCAAACCTGGACGGCCTGGAGCCCTTGGCTCCAGGCCTCCCGTTCGGCGTGGGGAAGCAGAGGCGTCCTGAATGCAAAAAAAGGGTCCAGGTGAAACGTTCGCGGGGAAGGCGTGTCGGCCACGGCTCATACCTCCTGGGGCGGAACGTGAACGAGCAGGTGGCGATCCCAGAGCGGTTCCACCCGCGTCGTGGCGGCCAGCAGGGCCAGGCCGATGCCGGCACTGCCTTCCAGGAGACCCGCGATGGGCAGCCAAGACTCCCGAGGGGGTTCCTCGGGCATGGGGGGGTGGAAGGCCATGAACCCCCCGGCCTCCGGGGTCTCTCGCCGGAAGGCGAGGCCTCGGGCGTAGAAGTCCTGCGCCCGGGCCAGGAAACACGCCTCCCCGGTGGCGTTGGAGAGCCGAGCGAAGAGGTGGGCGTTGCCCATGAAGCCGTGGCACAAGCCCGCGTCATTGATGGTGGCAAAGGGATCGGGACGCTGGGCACAGGCCCGGGCGACCGCCAGCGCCTCCCGCTCCCAGACGGGATTGCCGGTGCGGCGCGCTGCGAGCAGAAGCACTTCGGCGATGCCGAGATCCCCGTAGCACCAGGAGAGTCGAGAACCCGAGGGATTGAGCTCCTCCCCCTTCGCGAAGCCCGTGCCATACCTCGAACCATTCGCGTGTGGGGCCTGGACGGCCAGCAGCCAGCCCATGGAGGCGTCCAGTAGCGCACGGGCCCGGATGTCACCGCGGTGGGCGGCCTCTGCCAGGAATCCCGTCACGCCGGGGTTGCCATGGGAGAGTCCCAGATTGAAGAGCCCATTCGGGTGGCGTTCCTGGCTCAGGGGGTGGAGGAGCTCATAGGGGTCGTACCAGGCCAGTCCGTGCGGGGTCTGTTCGGCCTTCTGAAAGAGAATCTCCACCACCCGACGGACGATGGCATCGCCTTGCCCACGCCCCATGCGATCCAGCCCGTAGAGTCCGATCCCGGAGGCCCCGGCGATCAACTCGGGGATGCCGATCCAGGGATCCGGAGCGAGGAGATCCATCAGAGCCTGATCGATCTCCTCATTCAGATCCTCAACGTCCTCCTCCAGAAGTCCCAGATGGAGGAAATGGTCCACGGTCCAGGCCACGCCGCTGAATCCCGAGAAGAGCCAGGGCTGCCGGGCAATCGTACCCAGGAGTTCGACGGCCTGTTCCAGATGCTGCTTGGCCTGGGCCAGATGTTCGCTCTTGGTTGGGTTCGGCTCCGCCAACGCCGCGTACCCGTGAAGGAGGGCCAGACCGGCATGTCCGCCGGACAGAGAGGATCCGATCCGCGCATTCGAGGGTTCGGGCAGGGTCTGGAAGATCCCTTCGAGCGCGGCCTTGGCCTGGTCCTGCAGTTGATCAGGAAGCAGGGGTTTCCATGGACCCGGCTGCAGCGAACGAAGGGGCTGGCGTGGTGTCATCGGGGAGGCTCCTCGAAGGGGCATTCAGGTGGTCGGCCTGGGCAAGGGTGATGATCCGGACCTGGTCCGGAGTGATGTCGGAGTGTTCCTGTCCCTCTTCGTGGCTGGCGAAGATCATGGTCTTGCCGAGGAAGAGAGGGCTCTTGAACAGCTGGGCTTTCAGAATCGGATCCATGTTGGCCATGGCCTCATCCAGCAGGAGCACGCTCTTGTGGGAGGCAAGCACCGCGGTCAAGGCGATGAGTTGCTTTTGGCCACCGGAGAAGTTGTGTCCCCCGGAGCTGATCAAGGTCTCGTAGCCCATGGGGAGGGAGGACACCAGCCTGTCGAGCCCGGTGTCCTCCGCGGCCTGCATCAGCCGATCCCGACTGACCGCGCCAGAGAGCAGACGAAGGTTCTCCAGGATCGATCCATCGAACAGCTGGACGAACTGGGGCAGGTAGGCGAGCAGGTGCCGGGCCTGGTCAGGGGGTGCCCCCGCAAGGCTGATACTGCCCCGCTCGGGGGAATAGAGCCCAGCGATCAGTTTCAGCAGCGTGCTCTTGCCGCAGCCGGAAGGGCCGCGCACCAGGATCTTCTCCCCCGGCTGGATCTCCAGCTGGAGGCCTCGGAGGGTCCAGGGCACCTCAGGGTTGTATCGGAACCAGAGGTCCTGGAGCAGCACGGGGCCGCGCAGGGGCTGGGCAGACCCGAGGCGTGGCGGGGGCAGAGAAGGGACATCCAGGATGTCCCGAACCTTGTCCAGCTGCGGTTTCATCATCATCAGCTGGACGTAGAGGCTGCCCGCCCCGGCAAGGGCACCGTGGAAGGACGCCGCCATCATCGTGAAGGCCAGCATCTCTCCCACCTGAAGTTCGCCCCGAAGCACCTGGAATCCACCCCAGATGATGAGGGTCTGGTTGAAGAGCCCCTGGAAGAGTCCGAGCACGCCCATGCTGGTCAGGTTGAAACGCTGGCTGTAGAGGCCGATCCGGCGCTTTCGCTGGTAGAGGCTCCACCACCGGGCCTCCGCGCGCTGCTCCGCGCCCGAGGCCTTGATGATGGGCAGGCCATTCAGCATCTCCGAAAGGAAGCTGCGTTCCTTGGCCTGGGCCTCCACGCTCGCGGCCTGAAGCCGGGCAAGGTGCCGACTGACGAGGATCGTGATCCCGACATAGCCCCCTGAAACGAGCACCACAACGCCCGTGGCCGCAGGCATCAACTGCGCCATCATCACCAGGTAGCCCAGCGTCGTGAGGTTGTTCACGAGGGTGCTGAGCACCGAACCCGTCAGGAATTCCTGGGCCGAGGTGAGGCCGTAGAAGCCCTGGAGCAGATCGCCCACGGACTTGGTGCTCAGGTAGGGGAAGGGCAGCCGGAGAAGGTGGGCGAACAGGCCCTGTTCGATGAAGAAGCCCAGGCGCTTCTCGAGATAGATCACGAAGCGGGACTGGACCCAGCCCATCCAGGCCAGGAAGGCGCCCTGAGTCAGGGTTCCCAGGATCAGGACCGCAAAGAGGGATCGGGCGGCATGGGGGAGGGCCTGATCCACCAGCAGTCGGGTGAAGTGGGGCGTGAGAAGGCCCAGAGCCTGGGTGAGGAGCGCGATCCAGAGGATGGGATAGAGGGATTGTCGCTGGGCGAGGACCATGCGGAAGATGCGCGACCAGAGGGATCCTTCCGGCAGGGGCGGGCAGATGTCCAGCACCGAGCCCTGACAGAAGGCCATCAGCTCCTCCAGGTCATGGAGACCGGGTACACCTTCGACGCCCTGGCAGAGCACCCGAGAGCCACGCCGCTCCAAGGCGATTACATACCGACCCTCGCTCTGGGCCAGAAGCGTGGGTAATTCAAGGTGGCGGAAGTCCCGGGCTTCGATCTGGGACCAACGGGTCTGGAAGCCATGACGTTCGAGCGCCTGGGTGAGGTCATCGGGGCGGGGGTCCGTACCCAGAGCCTCTCGGGCCGCGGCGGGTTCGATCGGTCGCAGCCGTGTCGCCAGGAGGGCCATCAAGGCGGAGATGGCATCCATGCCTTGGAGCCGGATTGCCTCAGCCATGCAGCCTCCCCGCGCTCTCCAGAAGCCGTCGGAAGAGACCCGGAACGGCCAGGAGTTGGTCGTAGGTGCCTTCTTGCACGATGCAGCCGCCGTCCATGACCAGGATCCGATCCGCATCCACCACCGTGGCCAGGCGGTGCGCGATGAGGATCCGGGTGCAGCCGAAACGGGCGAGATTCGCGTGGACGCGCTGTTCGGTCTCAAGGTCCAGCGAACTGGTGGCCTCATCCAGCAGAAGCACCACGGGATGGTGGGCCAGGGCACGGGCGAGGGCCAACCGCTGACGCTGGCCACCGGACAGGGTCCGGCCGTTCTCGCCAATCACGGTGTCGTACCCCAGGGGCAGGGCCTCGATCACCTCGTGGATGCAGGCGATCCGGGCGGCTTCCTGCAACTGGTCCAGGGGCAGGGATGGGTCGTTCAGACAGAGGTTGGCCCGTACGGTGTCGTTCAGAAGGAACGTGTCCTGGAGCACCACCCCCATGCGGTTGCGCAGCTTGCCCAGATTGAATTCGCGCAGATCGCAGCCGTCGAACCGGATCGCACCGCGCGAGGGGATGTGCATGCCCAGAAGCAGTCGAGCCAGCGTGGACTTTCCGGCCCCCGTGGGGCCCACCAGCGCGATCTTCTCGCCCGCACGGATCTCCAGGTGGATGTCCTCCACGGTGGCTGGATGGTCGGGACTGTAGCTGAAACTCACGCCTTCCAGGCTGATCTGACCCTGGAGGGTCTCGGGTTCGCGGAGCCCCGTGGGTTCGGCCGCGGTCTCCATCACGTCGTCCAGGCGGGCCAGGTGGCTGCCGACATACTGAAGTTGGTTGTAGGCCGCGAGCAGCGAGCCCAGCGGGGTCAGAAACAGGCCCTGGAGGCTCAGGAAGGCCGAGAAGGTCCCGATGGTCATGCGCTGCTGGATGACTTCCATCCCAGCCATCGCGAAAACCGCCGCCGTCCCGAGGGAGTTGATCAGTCCCATGAGCGTGCTCAGGTTCAGGTTCAGGTACTCGCGAACCAGCCCCGAATTAAGCCGGGCGATCTGACGGTCGGCCCAGCGGCGGACGAAGGCCCCTTCCGATCCGGAGGCCTTGATGGTCTCCAGGGAGCTCAAGGACTCATAGAGCACGGCGTTGGCATTGCCCGCCGCCGCCAGCTCCGTGGACATGACCTGCTGGTTGATCCGGCGGACCGCGACCTGGGACATCAGCCGGAGGGACCCGAGCGCCACCACCACGCAGGCCAGACGTGCATTGAAGGCCACCATGAGGACGCCGTACCCCAGGACGAGAAAGACATCCAACAATGCACTCACGCCCCGCTCCGAGAGCAGGTTCTGGATCACGGCATTGGAATCCATTCGCTGGATGAGATCCCCGCTCCGGCGCTGGAGGAAGAAGCTCATGGGCAGTTTCAGCAGGTGGTTCATGAAGCCGCCCACCAGCTTGAAATCCATGGCCACCTGGAGGTTCTGGATCACCCAGCTTCGGGCGTAACTCAGTGCAGCCTGCACGAAAAAGGCCAGCCCCAGGGCCAAGGCCAGCCCCCAGAGCCAGGCCTCCTGCTTGGGGACGATGACCCGGTCCACCAGGATCTTCTGGCCGATGGGCATAACCAGGCCGGCCACCTGGAGAAGCACGCTCGCCAGGATCAACTGAGCCAGGCTGGGAAGGTGTTCACGCACCTGGTCCATGTAGCGGCGCATGGACGGGCGAACCTTGGGGCGGCGCTTGAAGCTGTCCTCGGGTTCAAAGGCCAGAACCACGCCGGTGAAGGCCTTGGCGAGCGCGTCCAGGCTCGCGTGGATTCGCCCCTGGGCCGGGTCCACCAGGACGGCCTCTTTTGAGTCGATCCGCTCCAGGACGAGGAAGTGACGGAACTCCCAGTGCAGGATGGCGGGAAGCGGCAGCGTGTGAAGTTCGTGGACCTCGGCCTTGAAGGCTTCCGCATCCAGTCCATAGCCTCGAGCAGCCCGAAGGATGGCATTGGCGTTGGATCCTTCCCGGCTCACCCCGCAGACCTGCCGCACCTCCGAAAGCGGGGCGTGATGGCCATGGTAGGCCAGCACCATGGCCAGGCTGGCGCTGCCGCATTCCACGGCTTCCATCTGGGCCAGGTACGGAACCCTGCGACGAAAAGGGTTGCGCCAGCGCATCAGTTCAGCCACTTCCGAAGCGGTTCAATGGCGAAGGTGATGAGGCTCTGGCTGCGCAGGGTGAAGCGGACATTCAGGAGCATGCCGGGCCGCAACCGCACCCGGGATCCGGGCCTCACGGCCTCAGAGGGCAGCTCGATTTCGACCCTGAAACTAGGTGGCTGCGGGTTCGCGGAGGCGCTTCGGCCAAAGGCCTCCTCCAGCTCGGAGGGACTGGCCAAATCTTCAGCCACCCTGCGAATGCGCCCCCCAATCGCCCCGAATTCCGCATAGGGAAACTGGTTCAGCTCCAGCTTGACGCTATCCCCTTCCTGCACGAAAGCCCGGTCCTTTTCCTGCAGGAAGGCCACCACCATCAGCGGGGCATTCTTCGGCACCAGCTTGGCCAGCAGGTTCCCTCCCTGAACAGGATCCCCCACCCTTAGGATCAGGCCATCCACCAGTCCCGCCTCAGGAGCGACCACAAGGGTCTGTCGTTCGGTGAGTCCCACGGCCTGGGCCCTCGCCTTCGCCGAAGCGAGATCGGCCCGATCCCGCCAAGCCTGCGTCCGGTGCTGGTTCTCCAGATCGAAGCGCTCGAGCTGGGTCTGGCGCAGGGCGCCTTCTGCGTTCGCCAACTGGCGTTCCGCGTTCAGTTTGTTCTCTTCTTCCCGATTGAAATCCTGGACGGAGTAGATGCCGGAGTCACGGAATCGCTTCATCGCCTCCAGGAGATCCCGGGAGCGCTGGAGGGTGGCACGGCAGCGATCCACTTCCTCCCGGGCCTGGGTGAGTCGCTGCTGGTGGGCCATTCTCTGCTGGGCATGGAGCTCGTCCAGGCTCTGGAGCACGGGTTTGTAGTCCTGGAGACGAACCGCCAGACCGGTCTGAGCCTCCAGCGCAGCACCCTGGATGGAGGGCGATTCGATGCGCAGGATGGGCTGTCCCGCCTGAACCATGGTTCCTGTGGGAGCGAGGATCTCGGCAACGATCCCCGCGCTCTGGGCCGTCAGAAGACGCACGCCGCTGGCGGGTCGGAGGATGCCGCTGCCGCGTTCGTTGATTTCCGTGCGTCCGAAGATGGAAAAGAGCAACGCGGAGATGACGAGGGCCCCGAGACTCCACATGAGGATCCAGGTCCAGGGGGGGCTGACCCTCAGCACGCCCCGGCCTTCCGTCTCCCGCAGGTAGTGATCCAGCGCCTCGCGTCGGAAGAGGTCGACAGAAAAGGATTCTTGGTCGGTCCGGTTCAAGGGGCGATCTCCCGGGGTGTCAGACCAGCGTAGAGCTTGCGTGATTCATGATGAAACCCCGGATCGTCCAGAAAATCAGAGATTGGATCGGAAGTGGTTCTGTGAAATGGCGTTAGCAATCACACGAATACACCGATTCATGTATTATCTGGATCATGCTTAAACCCCTTCGCCTCTCACCGGTTGCCTCGATCCCCCCAGGACCCCGGCGCCAGATCCTCGGCTTGGAAGAAGCCGAAGGCCTGGAACGCCTGTTCGCGGTACTGGCATCCTCCACCCGCCTCCGACTGCTCCACGCCCTGATCCGTATGGGCGATCCCTGCATGACCGATTTGGCCGCCGCCGTGTCAATGAAGCCCCAGGCCGTCTCCAACCAGCTTCGAAAATTAGCCGACATGGGCGTACTCCGTGCGCGAAGGCATGGGAATCACATCCATTACCGGCTGGAACACCCTGCGCTCAAGGCTATGTTGCTGGCGGGGTTGGAGTGGTCGAGGCGGGGGTGAGCAAGGGCAGATCATGCGATTTCCCTGTTCAGACTGCAATTGGTGTCATTTGGGATCAGAAAATGACGGCTTGGTGGACAGGCGTTTCCGACCAGGAAATGCAGTTTGATACTCACACGGCGCATAAGAAGATTTTGCAGTGGATCCACACAAACATTTATCGCACGCTATTTCGCACTCGATGAAATGAAACAATTTTCATCTCATCTTCCTGAACTGGTATGCCGCCTCAAGAGGCCTACGGGTGCTATCGCAACGGCCGACCATCAAACACAACCAGGGTTAATACCCTACACAGGTGCACTTATGAAAAAACTACAGCTAAGTAAAGAAACGCTCAAGGTTCTGAATTCCAATTTGGATGACATTGCTGCAGGTGTTCGCTATCGAGATACACATTTTTGCAGTGATAATAATGACTGTCAGACGGCAGCATACGTAAACGGGCAGTGCGTAAACAGAACCGAGTTCGGCTGTTAATACAGCATAAAAGCACGTGGCCTCCGGCTCAACCGGAGGCCATGTTGTTAACTGCATCCTCGGTTTTGCGCCCATCATTTCGATGCACACCAATCATTCAATCTCGCATACCCAAATGATATCGACGATATACCCAAGACACATTCAAACAACAAGCAACTTACGAGAAATAAACTCGGACGCCTCGATATTTCACTAATTAGCGAACCAAGCACAACGCTGCACCAGCGTCATTTGCATCGTGCTAATCAGGATAGGCTGGCTTCTCTGGGACTGATAGCGATCCTCTTCCGGACTCAAATCCTTTCCATCGATATTCTGGTCCAAAGTCCATAAGATCATTCCAAGCAAAGCCACACCATTACTGTATTTAAGAATACGACAAAACATGGCATGAGTCGAATTCATGTGTAACTTCCATTATTTCACAAAGCCCACTACCAAGACACAGTCTGCATCAAATCTCGCAAACACGCGAAAAATTAGAATTTTTGCCTAAATTCATCACAACAAGCAGTCCTGTGGCGGTAAGGATCGGGGCATGCTTCACAGGCTCCGGCCCCAGTTCCCTGGTCGTACCCAGAGACGACAACGTGGCGCGAGTCAATATGGCCTGCGAGCCACACAGGCATTCATTAAACATGTCACAGGGTTTCCACCTCTACACCACCTCGATCTTAAAATTTAACGAATCTGGAGATTTGGGAATCCTCTGGGTCGCACCACGGAGACTTCACATGCCATCGATTTGAGAGGCTTCGCCATCTCCTTCTCCTGATTTTGAGCTGTAATTTCATATCTAATAAGAAACAGGTGTGGGGCCCAGCTTCATTTCATCCTCCAAACTTCGGCCATGCCAAGTTTGCGCCGCTCTCCTCCTGCACAAGACATCCGCCAACCGGAACTGGATCTCGCGGACAGACGTCTACAGCGAGCCACGATGCCGGACTGATTCTGGTAGAGACGAGATCCATGCCGACCCTTGCCGCCACCAACTGGAAACCAATATTTGATGGCCCTCGCACAGATCGGGCTTGGGGAGCCATTCAACATGTCGCACGCGCACTTGAGGGTATCGAGGACTGGTCCCCCTTCGGGGCGAACCTCTCAGGCGGTGCTGCAGGAGCCGCCCTCTTCTTCGGTTACCTGGCTAAGGCAACAGGGGATGTCACCGCCCTCGGCCATTCCAACCGCATTATGGGAATTGCGGGGGACCTTCTCGCCTCCAATCCCATGGAACCCACTCTCTATGCTGGATTTACGGGCATTGCATGGACCGCGAGTCATCTTCGGGACCTTCTGGAGCCCGAGGCGGAGGATCCCGCTGCGGGGATCGATGAAGTCGTGGCCCTGTACCTGGACCGACCGGACTGGCGGGAGTCATACGACCTGATCATCGGACTGGTGGGCTATGGCGTGTATGGCTTGGAGCGTCTCCCACACGGTCGCGGTGCCGAACTCCTGGCTCGTGTGGTGCGTCATCTGGACCAACTGGCGGTGCCGCGGGAGGAGGGTCTTGCGTGGTTCACCCCCCCCGAGGAACTCCCGACCTGGCAGCGAGAATTTGCACCCAAGGGATACTGGAACCTAGGGCTGGCGCATGGCATTCCCGGCGTACTGGCCTTGCTGGGGCAAGCCCTGAAGGTCGGAGTGGAATCTGCCACGGCCCGGCGTTTGCTCGAAGGGGGCATGGCTTGGCTCCTAGCCCGCCGAAATCAGGACACCAGTCTGGGCTGGTTTGGCACCAGCCTCTCCGAGGGGCTGCCCTGGGAGCCCCATGGAAGCCGGGTGGCCTGGTGCTACGGAGACCTGGGCCTTGCCGTTGCGGTGCTTCAAACCGCCCGATACGCCGGGCGCCGCGACTGGGAACAGATGGCCCTTCAGATCGCCCGAGATGCGGCCGCACGAACTCGCGAGAACCGAGGCGTGAAGGACGCAGGCCTCTGCCATGGCGCCGCCGGGAACGCCCTAATCTTCCTTCGACTGTTCCATGCAACCGGGGAACCCTGCTTCTTGGAAACGGCCCTGGATCACTTGGACTGGACCCTCGCTTTCCATAACCCCTCCCAACCCTACGGCGGGTTCCCCCAATCCTGCGCGGAAGAAGGTGAGGAATCTTCCATGCACTATCTTCCTGGATTGTTGGAAGGTAGCGCGGGTGTGGCCCTCGCACTGCTCGCTGCGCTTACAGACCAGGCACCGAACTGGGACCGCCATCTCCTTGTCAGCCTCGAACCCGGGAGCCATGTATGAGCGAACCCTTTGCCCCTGGGAAATTGCATCGACCCGACTAAGTCCAAATAGCCTATAGCGATCCACAGAATCAGAACGCCGTTGGAAGGCCAATCATTGCTGTTGGGGATCCAAAAGTCCCCGCTCGGGAGTTCAGTAGGAATCCACTGAACGCACAGATCATCATGTCCTAATGGTTTGTTAAACTCGTGACTGAAGCGAACATAATCCAATTCACGGAGCCGGTCATGATCAAGAAACTCTCCCTCGCCAAAGAAACCATCCTCACGCTCTCGTCGTCGCAGACCAGCACCGTTGCCGGCGGGCCAATCTACCAGGGGGAGGAAACCCAGGTGTCCTGTGACGTTTGTCATCCCACAGTAGTCCCTACGGGGGTCTCATGTGACTGCCCGAGTGATCTCCACACAATTCCATGCCCAGGACTTCCGACCACTAGCCATGTAAAACCTACAACTACCAGCAAGTGATTTTTTTTGAAATTTACCTCTTATCGCACCCTCGTGTCGCTTGGCGGTCGCCTAAAAAGGCCATCGAGTGCCATCACGGCGACTTACATCACGGCCGTCTTTGTCTTTTCCTCCTGGCCATCAACTCCTTGGACATGGGCACAGTTCGTTAATATTTTCTTGGTTCCTTTTCTCCTGGTGGGGGCCTTTGTCTGGATTTCCCCGCTGCCCTGGCAGTGGAGCGGGTTTCCTGACCGGGCCCCCTCGTTCCTTCGCGGCATGGTTCAAGGCCTAGTCCTGAGCGAGGCATGGGTAATTGGGCTCGTGGTCCTGGATCTACACGCCAGTGGGACAGCGGGTAACGCAGATGTGCGACGCGCAGTCCTGATCCAAAACTGCCTTCTTTGGGCGCCCCTAATGGTGGCCGTAGGCAGCATCATCGCCAGCCGGGAGCGGGAAGAGACGGCGAAGAACCTCGCCAGAACGGAGGCCAAGGAGGCCCAGACCCGCCTCCTGCAGAGCCAGCTTCATCCTCATGTCTTGTTCAACTCCCTGAACGGGCTTTTGGAATTGGTGCACAAGGATCCCCATGCCGCGGAGTCCTGCATTCGCAACATGTCGGATCTGCTGCACACCTTGCTGAAAGCCTCGGAGCAGAGCTACTTCCGCCTGGAGCAGGAGCGTGAGCTCGTGGGTTACTACCTGGGCATGGAGGGGATTCGCCTTGGATCTCGCCTGGAGGTGGCATGGGATTGGCCGTCGGGGCTGGACCGCCTCCTGGTGCCGCCCCTGCTCCTCCAACCGCTGGTGGAGAACGCCATCAAGCACGGCATCGCCCCGAACATTGTGGGCGGAACGGTGCGAATCCGTGCCTTGGCATCGGATGGCTTCCTGACGCTCGAAGTCGGGAATACCGGCTGCGAACCGCTGGCGGGTCACCGGATCGGGGCTGTCGGACTCCGGAATCTGAAGGAACGGATCCAGCTCGCCTTTGGTGCGCACGGGCACTTCAGCCTCACTCGAGAAGGCGACTGGACGAAGGCGGTCATCCGCCTTCCGATTATGGCGGAACTGGTGATATGAGCATGGTTCGAGCGGCCCTCGCAGATGATGAACCTCTCGCCCGGGAGCGATTGGCGCGCCTGCTCAGGGATCTAGGCTGTGACGTGGTCGCCGCGTTCCCCAACGGCCAGGAGCTTCTTCATTGGCTTCAAGCCGGGAACCGTCCCGAAGCGCTCTTTCTCGATATCCAGATGCCGGGGCTCTCAGGACTGGAGGTCATGGCGGAACTCGTCGATCCCCCTCCCACGGTTTTCGTCACAGCCTTCTCGGAGCACGCCGTGAGGGCATTCGACCTGGCCGCCGTGGACTATCTCGTGAAGCCGATCTTCGCGGACCGGCTCAAGCGGAGCTTGGACCGCATCCGCGCGCAGCAGGTGGTTCCAATGAGCCCGTCCATGGCCCGGACCCTCAGCAACACCATCACCGAGCGCATCCCGGTGAAAGCAGGCGAAGGCATCGTCTTCCTGGAATTCCGGCGCATCACCCATTTCGAGGTGGTCGAGAACGTCGTCTGGGCCTGGTCGGGAGGGCATCGGTTCCGCAGCCAGTGGACCTCCATCCGCGAAGTGGAAGAGGCCTTTCCGAACACAGGAACGGTGCGCATCCAACGTCACCTGCTGCTCCGCCCAGAGGCGGTGCTGGGATGGAAAAGCCTCCTGGGAGGTCGTGCATCCGTTCGCGTGAGCGAGGGGCTCGATCTGGAAGTCAGCCGCACGGCAACACCGGGATTACGCGATCTCCTTAAGCTCAACCGAGGATAGACATCGAGTCCGTGAACCAGGCACTCCCTCGGTGATGGCATTGAGATCATGAGCAGCACCGCCGCCTCCCCGGGGCCCATTTGAGCGCGCTTCCTGGATAATGGAAGGCCCCGGTCACCGGGGCCTTCGCTTTCCGGAGTCCCATGTCCACGCCGATGCTCCAGCAGATCGCCGCCCTCAAACGCGAGGCCGGGGACGCCATCCTGCTCACCCGCATGGGCGACTTCTACGAACTGCTGGGCGAGGATGCGATCAAGGCCGCGCCGGTGATGGAGATCTCGCTGACGCTTCGGGGCAAGGGCTCGGAGTCCGAGACGCCCATGTGCGGCGTGCCTCATTTCGCCCTTGAGCAGTACCTCCCGAAACTCCTGGCGGCGGGCTACAGCGCCGCCATCGCCGAGCCCACCGCCAAGCCGGATGAGGTCAAGGGCCTCCTCCCTCGCGCCATCAAGCGCATCATCACGCCCGGCACCTGGCTGGACGACGATGCCCGCTGGCTGGGCAGCATCCACCGCAGCGGCTCGGGCTGGGGCATCGCCCTTCTCCAGCTCGCATCGGGACAGCTGCGGGTGATCCCCGGGGAAGGCGCGGAGACGCTTCAAAGCACCCTGGAGCGTCTGGCGCCCCACGAACTCCTTTTGGCGGAAGGGAGCGAGGACGCCTTCGAGCTGGAGGCGCCGCGCACCCACCTGCCCCTCTGGCGCTTCGAAGCCGCCCGTGCCCGTCAGCAGGTACTCTCGTTCTTCGGCTGGACCCATCTCGAGGGCGTCGGTCTCGACCCCTACCCTGCGGCCATCGGCGCCCTCGGCGCACTGCTCGACCATGTGGAGACGACCCAGAAGGGCCGCCCCGCCCACATCCAGGGCGTGTCCCTGGAACTCGGTGCCGTCGGTCCGCTGCTGGATGCCACCAGCGCACGCCACCTGGAAGTGTTCGGCAACACCGTGGATGGCAGCCGCAAGGACAGCCTGCTGGAGCTGCTCGATGGCTGTGCCACCCGCATGGGCAGCCGCCTGCTGAAGGCCTGGCTGGACCAGCCGCTGCGGGACCGCCCGAGCCTGGAACGCCGCTGGAGTCAGGTGGCGTGGCTCACGGAGGACCGGCGCCGGGAACCACTCCAGAAGCTCCTCTCCGGTGTGCCGGATCTGGACCGCCTCCTGGGCCGCGTGGCCCTCGGCCTCGCCACGCCACCGGAACTCGGCAGCCTGCGACAGGGATTGTCTCAACTCCAGAAGCTCCCAGCCCTAATGCAGGATGGCGGCTGGTTCGCCGAGGCACGCGATCTGGAACTCTGGCCCGAAGGCACACCCCTCTGCACCGACCTGCTGAGCGAGCTGGAGCGTGTGCTGGCGGAGGCGCCGCCACTGGAGTTGGAGAAGGGCGGTGTGATCCGCGATGGCGTGGACGCCGAGCTGGATGCGGTGCGACGCCTCGCAAGGGATGCCAAGCAAGTGATGCTGGAGCTGGAAGAAGACGAACGTCAGGCCTCCGGCATCAGCAGCCTGAAGATCAAATACAACCGCGTCTTCGGCTACTACTTCGAGGTCACGAAAGCCAACTACGGCGCGGTTCCGGCTCACTTCATCCGCAAGCAGACCCTGGCCAACGCCGAGCGCTTCACCACCGAGAAGC
>CAYQAS010000070.1:0-22128 GCA_964415525.1 uncultured Solibacteraceae bacterium | reverse complement strand
GATGTTCGCGTAGACCGTCATGAACTCGTTCCAGGAGGCCACGTCGAAGCTGGCGCCTTCCTCAAAGAGCGTCTTCACCATTTCAGGATGGTTGTTGGCCTTGATGGCGAAGTAGCACTGCACCCGCGGCAGGTTCTGCTTGAACCGACGGTAGTTCGCCCGCAGCTGCTGGTGATCAAAGATGAACAGCGGCGTGCCATGTTCAGCGACGAGGTCGAGCAATTCCTGACTCATGGAATCTCCAGAAGAAAAATGTGAACCACGGAGAACACGGAGCACACGGAGGAAAAGATCAAGGAGGAAAGCAGACGGGGACGAGGCCTGGTTGCTTGGAGATACCTGAGGTCCATTCCCTGAAGGGGTATCGGAAATCCAGAGAGACTCCCTGAAACCCAGCCCGCCTTTGCTTTTCTCCGTGTCCTCCGTGTGCTTCGTGGTGAACCTTTGTTTAAGCCATCAGCCCCTGCATGCGCTGCATGAGGTCGGTGACTTCCTTGTTGTTGGCCAGGTAGCTCTCGATGAGCCGGGCGTGCAGCTCCGCCATCCGCTCGTTCAGGCGCTTGTGGGGCTTGGGCTCACAGGTCTGGATGACATAGGCCACCATGATCGGCAGGGCCACGGTCACGTCCAGGTAGGCGGTGACGGCCTCATCCAGCTTGGTGGGATCGATCTTGCCCCAGCTGGCGGCCTCGGAGGGCGGGGCGCCGGACAGGCCACCCGTGTCGGGGCGGGCATCGGTGACGTTGATGTCGTAGTCCTGGCCGACCTCGGGAATCATCAGGACTTCCTGGATCTGGGGTTCGGTCTGCAGCATGAAGTTCTTGGGGCTGCCGCCGCCGATGAGGATCACGCCCGTCTTGCCCTTTTCGATGTTCTTGGCGTTCAGGATGATGGCGGTGGAATCGTTCACGTCCAGGCTGGGGTTGATCTTCAGCTTGAAGTGGCCCAGCAGACCCTTGGCCTCGGCGAGGAGTTCCAACCCGGCCACGTTCATGCCGATGGTGGAATCGCCCGGAGAGGAGGTGAAGACGGGGATGCCCAGGCGGTAGGCGGCGGCCAGGATGCTCACTTCGCCCGTCTTGTATTCGGTCTCCAGGTCGTTCAGGACCGCGCCCAGGTGGTGATAGAACTCGCGGGTGCCCATCTCCTTCTGGAACTCGGGACGGAGCAGGATGTGGCGGAGCACGCGGTCCGTCTGCATCAGCACGTCGTCGTAGTCGAAGAGGATGTCGTAGAT
This sequence comes from uncultured Solibacteraceae bacterium, assembly GCA_964415525.1. Classification (GTDB taxonomy): domain Bacteria; phylum Acidobacteriota; class Holophagae; order Holophagales; family Holophagaceae; genus CAZPUI01. The sequence goes on along the minus strand of CAYQAS010000070.1, from coordinate 20,891 downwards.
GCGGGTGACGCCCTTGTCGCGCAGGTCCGCATCGTCCACCGTGTGACTGCCCCGGAAGAGCGGCAGGTTCAGGGCGAAGTGCATGTCGTGGTACATGTTCGCGCCGGTGGCGGTGATCCAGTCCACGAAGCCGTGCTTCATGAGGGGAATCACGGCGCTGGGCCCGAGGCCCGCCGGGGTCAGGGCGCCCGCCAGGGAAAGGCCGATGGTGACGTCATGCTCGCTGTAGCGCAGCTTGAGCAGCTGGCAGGCGGCCCGGAGGCGCCCGCCGTTGTAAGCGTCGAGGTTGTCCACCAGACCCGCGATGGTGGTGCTCTTGTCGATGGGTCTGGGGAGGATCCGCTTCCCCGAGAGATATCGATTCTTGCCCGGGCAGTTCGCCTTGTCGTGGTGCATACGCTGCATCCTCATCCGCTGCCCGCAAAGGGCTCCCCATGGATAACGATTCCGATGGGCGGGTGTCAACGCAACCTGGGGGAAAACTGCGTCACCGCCGAGCACGGATATGGCTAGACCATCAACTCTTCAGCGACACTTACGCCGTTAACTTCGGATCTGCATGCCCGCCCTCAAGCGTATTCAGACGGATTCCTCAGGCGCATCTTGATGCGGTCATGGAGGCCGTCGGGAACCATGCCGCGGATGTCGCCGCCCATGGTGCCGACCTCACGGACGATGCGACTGGAGAGCACGCTGTACTCCTCCTTGGGCATGAGGAAGAGGGTCTCGATGTCCGGGACGAGTTTGCGGTTCGTCAGGGCCATCTGAAACTCGTATTCGAAGTCGCTGAATGCGCGCACGCCGCGGACGATGCAATGGGCCTGTTGCTTCTGGGCAAAATCCACCAGCAGACCGTGGAAGGAGGCGACCTCCACCTTGTCACCGTAGGGCGCGACCAGTTCGCGCAGGAAGTCCACCCGCTCCGCGACGCTGAAGGTTGGGTGTTTGCTGGGGTTATGGAGTACCGCCACGACGAGGTGATCGAAGAGGTGCGCCGCCCGCTGGATGAGATCCCAGTGGCCCATGGTCACGGGATCGAACGAACCAGGGTAGATGGCCTTGAGCAAGTGGACCTCCGGGGGGCAAGGGTACAACACTCACACGCTGTGACGTCGGATTGCCTGTGCGGTCAGCCATTGCCCCAAGGAGCCGGATGGGTGGATGAGGGGACTCGGCTCGTCAGAAGAGCTATCCTGACCGCGCCCTGCCTATGACACGCGCTCCATCTGGCATGCCGTCTCGGGTGTGATTCCTAAGGTAGGCGCACCACGCATCCGCTCGACGCATCCCGGAGGTAAGCATGTTCCGTCGCTGGTTCAAGGTGTTTCTGGCCCTGGCCATTCCTTTACTATTCCCGCTTGCGGGCCAGGCCCAGCATCCCGGGGGCGATTCCGGGGACTATTCGATCCTCAGTGCTCAGTACGGCACCGAGCGGCACCATGTGGATGTGACGCGCCGTCTGCAGCAGGAGGCGCGCCGTGATCGGACCTTCCGCGTCAGCAACGGTCTCCTGGGTGTGGATCCTGATCCGGGAGTGCTCAAGGCGCTGCGCATCTATGCGCGCGGGCCCCACGGGCACGAACACATGTTCGAATACCGCGAGGGGGCCCTGGTCGATGGGGCCCTGTTCCGGGGCTGGGGGCGTGGAGACTGGGCCACGGGCGCAGACCGCTGGAGCGGGAAGTGGAACGTCGACGAGGGGCAATTCACCATTCTGAAGGCAGAGTACGGCACCGACCGGAGGCGCGTGGATGTCACGGAGCGTCTGCAGACCATCGCCCGGAAGGATCGGATCTTCCGCATCAGCAATGAAATCCTCGGCACGGACCCCGTTCCAGGTGTGCTGAAGGCGCTTCGCATCTATGCGCGTGGGCCCCAGGGGCGCGAGCAGCTGTTCGAGTACCGCGAGGGCGCCGTGATGGACGGTGGCATGTTCCGCAGTTGGGGCCGCGGGGACTGGGCCAACGGTGCGGACCGCGGCGGTGGGTCGAACAGTGATGAGGGAGAGTACCTCATCCTCAGCGCGCAGTACGGCACCGAACGGAAGCATGTGGATGTCACGGAGCGCCTGAAGGCCTTTGCGAAGCGGGATCGGACCTTCCGCGTCACCAACGACTGCTTTGGCGTGGATCCCGATTTTGGGCACGTGAAGACCCTTCGCATCTATGCGCGCGGGGCCGATCGGCGGGAGCGGATGTTCGAATACCGCGAGGGCGGCGTGGTGGATGGCAGTCGATTCCGTGCCTGGGGCCGTGGGGAGTGGGGCAGCGGCAAGGATCGTTGGAGCGGGCGCTGGGAAGGCGGCCGATAGGGCATCTCACGTCAACAGATTTGGACATCCAGTCCTGGTCAACGAAGCGAGGGGCTTCCCAAATGCAGGTGGGAAGCCCCTCGCATGTCCTGGTTTGCATGCCGCCGGAGACCGGGGAGAAGGTCTGAATCCCCATCTGGAACTTCCCGATCTGGGGTGATCTTCCGACTTTGCCCTGATGCGGATCGCACATGCGGGAGGGGTCGCCTGTGCTCCGGTCTGTGCCTTCTCCCACACGATGGGAGCCGCGTCTGGATTGGTCTGGACCCGTCTGCAATCTGGGCCCTATTCGGCAGGGCTTGTGATGCACCCAGGCGCAACCGCGCCCCATACTTGCCCTCTGCATCTGGAGTCGCCCATGTCCACCTTCATCCATGAGATCCATGCGTACGACCTGCTGGATCAGGCCGGTCTTGCGACGCCCCGTCGCGCGGTGATCCGCCCTGGCGAGAGGCCGGTGCTGCCCTTTGCGGAGGGCGAAGGCGTTGTCGTGAAGGGCGTGGCGGATGAGGTCTGGCACAAGAGCGACATCGGTCTGGTGCGCTTCGAGACCTTCGAGGTCGCTAAGATCACCGCCCTGGCCACCGAGATGCAGGCCATTGGCGAGCGGCATGGGGCCTGGATCGGCACGCTGGTGGCGGAGAAGGTGCCCTTCAAGCGCGTGAGTGGCCTACCCACGGAGGCCCTCGTCGCCCTGCGCAAGACGCCGGAGGCGGGCTGGACCGTGGTGCTGGGCCTCGGTGGCTTGCACACCAACGCCTGGGGCGAGGAGATTCAGCCCCTGCTGTGGCCCCATGCGCTGGTGACGCCGGATGAGGCCCTGGCCGAGCTTAAGGCCCACTGGCTGGGCCGCGTGTGGCTGGGCACCCTGCGCCAGGGCGAGGCCCTGACGGACGAATCAAAGCTGGACGCCTTCCTCAAGGGGCTCTGGAAGCTCGTGGACCTGCTCGAGATCGAAAACGCCACCCTGCTGGAGATGAACCCCGTCGTGCTCGGCCCCGACGGCAGCCCGCTCGCGTTGGATGGCGTCGGCGTCGTGGAGCCCCGGTCAGAGGTTCAGGACACCCGCTGCCCGCTGGATGCCGACACCCTGCGCCGGATCCTGCTGGAGCCCCGCACCATCGCCATCGCAGGGGTGAGCGCCAAGGCCGGCAGCCCCGGTCGCATGATCCTGGAGAACATCCTTCGCTCGAACCTGCCCAAGTCCGCCATCCGTCCCATCAAGCCGGGTGAGGCCGAAATCCTCGGCCTGCCTTGCCTCCAGGGCTTTGAGGCCCTTGCCGCGGATCCCGTGGACATCCTCATCCTCAGCCTGCCCGCGCCCCTGACGGTGCAGGCGCTGGAGCAGCTCTGCGCCCAGGGCGGCGGTGCCTCCGTGGTCTACCTCGTGCCCGGCGGGCTCGGTGACGGCGCCGACAAGCAGGGCCTCGGCAAGCGGGTCGTCGAGCTGATGCGCAGCCGCCGCGCAGCGGGTCTCTGGACGCCGGCGCTCATCGGCCCGAACGGTCTCGGCTTCCTGGCGAGCCCCGCCCACCTCAACACCCTCTTCATCCCTGAGGACAAACTGCCCTTCATGGCCAAGGGCGGCGCGCTGTCCCTGGTGAGCCAGTCCGGCGCCTTCTTCATCACGCGCCTGAGCACCCAGCCGGAGCTGCCCCTGCGCTATGGGGTCTCCATCGGCAACCAGATGGATGTGGCGCTCTCCGACTTCGTCAGCGCCCTGGGCGCGGATCCGGATACGAAGGTCGTCGCCACCTACATCGAAGGCTTTGCGGAGGGCGATCTGGTGCGCTTTGCCGCCGCTTCCGCGGACCTCGTGGCCAAGGGCAAGCAGGTCATCGCCTACAAGGGCGGGCGCAGTGCCGCGGGTCAGAAGGCCGCCAGCAGCCACACCGGCGCCCTGGCGGGGGATTGGGCCCTGCAGAAGGCGCTCCTCGAACGTGCGGGCGTGCTCGTCTGCGAGTCGGTGGCCCGCTTCGATGCGGCCCTCTCCTGGCTGGCGATTTATCCCACCGGCCGCCCGAACCATGTGGCCGTGCTCACCAACGCCGGCTACGAGAGTGTCGTCAGCGCCGACGTGCTAGAGGGTGCCCTGGAGTGCCACCACCTCGATGCCGGGCAGGAAGTCGAACTGGCGGATCTCCTCAAGTCCCACGGCCTGTCGGACCTCGTCTCCGCCCACCTGCCGCTGGACCTGACGCCCATGGCCAACGGCGATGCCTATGTGGACTGCACCGAACTCTGCGCCAAGACCGCTGCAGACACCGTGGTGGTGGGCCTCGTGCCCCTGACCAAACGCCTCGAGACTGAGGATCTGGCAGTCATGGCGGCTCAAGCCGCACGCTACCGGACGATCGCAGAGGCCACCGGCAAGCGCATCGGCGTCGCCATCGAGGGAGGCCCGATGTACGCCGCCTACCGTGAGAGCTTCCAGAAGGCGGGCATCCCCGTCTTCAGCAGCATGGAAGTGGCTCTGAACGGTCTGCGGACCCTGGTGGGGCGGTAGGCCTCATCCAGCGGAAGCGCAGAGCTCCCAGTCCCGCACGCACCACAACTCCGGCGCCACTCGGGGATCCACCCCAAGGGCGCCGGAGCTGCATATGACTGGAGCCGGGAGGCCTCCTTGGGGTCCCCTTCTTCGACCTCGTTGCCAGCGCCTTGCGCGAGGTTGCAGTTCTGGTGGCCGTGCTGTTCGCCCGGCTGTATCCGAAAGAGAACGGGGTGGAACCGAATCATTGAGGCCCGCCGCAGGATGGGCGACGGGCCTCGGGATTGCGTGCGGATTCAGTGGCCGTGCTTCTCTTCCGACTGGCCTTGGGGCTTCACCGCTGGGAGGAAGGTCACCTTGCCGCTGTGCAGGTCGTAGTAGGCAGGCACGACGAGGATCACGCCAGTGGCGGCGAGGTGGCTGATCTCCTCGCTGCGGGTGAAGAGGGCCTGGGCCTGGCGCACGGCATTGACCTCCGCGAGGCGGTCCGCATAGGCTCCGTCTTTCTCATCGGCCTTCTTCGGCGTGGATTCGACAAGGCCCTTCATGGATTCCTGGAACACGGCCAAGTTGCCCGGCAGGGGCTTGTCGCCGGAGGAGGCGACAGCCTTCACTGCACCGCAGGCGCTGTGGCCCATGACGAGGACGACCTTGTTCTTCAGGTGGCCCACGCCGTAGTCGATGGAGGCGGTTCCCTGGAGGTCGGGGCTGTTGCCCGCTTCGCGGATGACGAAGAGCCGACCCGCCTCTTGATCGAAGATCAGGCTCTCGTCCACCCGGCTGTCGGCGCAGCAGACGATGACGGCAAAGGGGTCTTGGCCGCCGGCGAGGTGCTTACGCAGGTCCGCATCCTTGGTCACCTGGATCGTGCGGGTCCGCTTGCCTTGGGTCCAACGCGTGTTGCCTGCCTTGAGTTCCGTCAGGGCGGCTTCGGGGGTCGGGGGCTTGTCCTTGGTGGCGGATGCCGGGGTGTCTGCCAGCAGGGGCAGGGCCAGGATCAGGAAGGCGGACCGTAGCAGGTGCATGGCGACTCCGGTTGAGGGGAAGGCATGGCCTCCCTGGATGGTGTCGAGGCTCGCCACCCTTTCGGCGGGTGGGGGTGAGTTCTAGAAAACCAGCCCGTTTCCCGCGCAACCGAGAGGCAAAGGCTGAAGGAATTGAAGCCCGTGCCAGCGGTGATTACTGAGACCTGGTTATCGATCCGGTTCAGCCAGAAGGGGCCAATTCGTTGAGATGGAGGAACCGCGAATGTCCGCGAATGGGGGGACACTCGCTCGGTCACCCTTTTCCCGGGCGGCGGCCAGTGGCCTCTAAAGCCGTCCTGTGCTGCGGGTGCGACGCGGTCCATGCCGGAAAGGAAAAGGAGGCGATCCCCCCCCGAGGTCGCCTCCCCAATTGATCCCGTGTGCCGCGCATGTCCCATGAAGGACGCGTCATTGCACTTGGAACCCCTCTCTACGTCGGCTTAAATCAGGCCCCCGACTTGAGAAGAAATACCAGCCCTGAGAGGGCCTTGTTCGCACCATGGCCTGATGGAGGCGACGGTCCAGGCTAACGGGCGCCTGGTGGGTCGGATAGTTGGCCAATGGTTGTATCGTTCAACTCCTTTCGATGGAGTGGGAGCCTATGACTGTTTCTTTGTGTAGAAACAAGATCAATCAAAACAACGATTGCGAGCTTGTGGCCCCTGTGGCGCTGCGATAGCCTGAAGGTGGAGGCCATCATGATCCCGGGTTGCCGAAGCAAGCAGCGCCGCGCGGAGCATGAGGCCCGGTCCGCCTGCTGAAAGGCCAGCGCGGCATTCACGCGATTCCCCCGGCGCTCCGATGCGTCGGGTGCCTGACGAACCTGCACTTTTGGAGCTTTCCATGCCCAAGACCCTTATCGAACCCTTCCGCATCAAGTCCATCGAACCCATCCGCATGACCACCCGCGAGGAGCGGGTGAAGTTGCTGGAAGAGGCCAAACTCAACGTCTTTCTGCTGCGCGCGGAGGATGTCCTCATCGATTGGCTCACCGACTCCGGCACCGGCGCCATGTCCAGCAAGCAGTGGGGCGCCATCATGGAGGGCGATGAGTCCTACGCGGGTGCCAAGAGCTACTACCGCCTGAAGGCCGTGATCCAGGACATCACCGGGATGGAACACTTCATCCCCACCCATCAGGGCCGCGCCGCCGAGAAGGTGCTCTTCAGCGCCGTCTGCAAGGCGGGGGATCTCGTGCCCAACAACTGCCACTTCGATACGACCCGGGGCAACCTTGAGTTCATCGGCGTGACGGCGGTGGACCTCGTCATCAAGGAGGGGCTGCAGCCCGCGCTGATCCACCCATTCAAGGGCAACATCGACCTGGAGCGCGTGGAAGAGGTCCTGAAGGCCGAGGGGCACCGCATTCCGTTCGGCATGATCACGGTGACGAACAACACCGGCGGTGGACAGCCGGTGTCCATGCAGAACATCCGCGAGTACAGCGCCCTGCTCAAGAAGTACGGCAAGAAGCTGGTGATGGACGTTTGCCGCTTCAGCGAGAACGCCATGTTCATCAAGCAGCGTGAGGCGGGCTACGAGAACAAGACGATCAAGGAGATCGTGCAGGAGATGTTCGGCTACGCCGACGGAGCCACCATGAGTGCCAAGAAGGACGGCATGGTGAACATTGGCGGCTTCATCGTGCTGCGCTCCGACGAGTGGCTGGATGGCGTGAAGAACATGCTGATCATGATGGAGGGCTTCCCCACCTACGGCGGTTTGGCCGGCCGCGATCTGGAGGCCCTCGCCGTGGGCCTTGAGGAAGGCATGGACGAGAGCTACCTTCGCTACCGTCTGCGCACCGCCGAATACCTGGGCGAGAAGCTCGAGGCAGCCGGTGTGGGCTTTGTGAAGCCCACCGGGGGCCACGCGGTCTACATCGATGCCAAGAGCGTGCTGCCGAACATGCCCGTGGAGCAGTACCCCGCCTGGGCGCTCTGCAACGCGCTCTACCTGGAAGGCGGCATTCGTGGCGTCGAGATCGGCAGCGTGATGTTCGGCAAGCGTCTCGAAGACGGTACCGAGACCTTCCACAGCATGGAGCTCGTGCGCCTCGCCTTCCCCCGCCGGATGTACACCCAGGCGCACTTCGACTTCGCCGCGGAGGTCATCGCCGAAGTGAAGGAGAAGGCCCACAGCATCCGTGGCGTGAAGATCACCAAACAGCCGAAATTCCTGCGCCACTTCACCGCCGAATTCGCCTGGGCATAGGCGGAAAGGGGCTTGAATCCTACATTCAGACCCCTGCTTTACGTGATTAAGACAGAAGAACAACGTTAGTCATTCACTGTCGAAGCGCCCGGGAACCCTTATCTCGGGCGCTTCTGCGCAGGATAGCGATGTTCATTTGAATGCCGGTGCTAAGGTGGACGACTGCGTTTTGGCGCCCCTCCCGCTGCGGCCTGTGCCGCGTCTTTCCTGGAGCATCCATGGCTCGTGATTTCCGCCGTCTTTCCGCCCTTGCTGCCGCGTTGTGCGTGGCCCCCATGCTCGGCGCCTCCGGCTTCCAGCTCCGGGAGCAGAATCCCGCGGGGCAGGGCAACAGCTTCGCGGGTGCGACGGCGGGCTACGGCGGTCTGGGCAGCCTCTTCTTCAACCCTGCGGCCATGGTGCCGGTCGATGGCATGCAGTTCCTAGCGGGTCTGAGCCACGTGGCCCCCCGGGCGGAGCTGAACGGTGCCGTCGGCAGCCGCAGCGCCGCCCTGCCGGCTCCAGTGCGTCCGATCTCCGGCCCCGGCACCCACGGCGATGCGGCTCACAATGCCGTCCTGCCCAATCTCTATGCCGTGTGGAGTGTCGGCCAGAACCTTCGCCTGGGCGTGTCGGTGAATGCGCCCTATGGCCTAGTGACGGAATACAACCCCGATTTCGTGGGCCGCTACCACGCCCTCAAGTCGGATCTGAAGACCGTGGATCTCGGGTTCAGCGCGGCCTATAAGCTCTCCGACCAGTGGGCAGTGGGCGCGACGCTGCTCTATCGCAAGGCGGAGGCCGAACTGACCACCGGTGTGGACTGGGGCCTGGCCCTTGTCCCCTATGGAACCGTGCCGGGCACCCTGGATGGCACCGCCAGCCTCAAGGGCAGCAAGACCGCCCTCGGCTACAAGCTGGGGGTGCTCTACAGCCCGAGCGCCGACCTGCGCCTGGGCGTTTCCCACCATGGCGCGATGACCATGGAGCTGAAGGGCGACGCCATCTACCAGTTCCCTTCCACCATGCCGGCCCCTTTTGCCGCTGGGTTGGCCGCCAAGGGCTACCGCTCCGGCGAGGGCAAGGCGGACCTCAAGCTGCCTGCGAGCACCTCCGTGGGCCTCGACTGGAAGGTGAACGATGTCGTCTCCATCCAGGGTGAAGCCTCCCTCACGCAGTGGAGCACCTTCCAGGAACTGCGGGTGCGCTTCAGCACCGGGCTTGCGGACAACATCACCCAGGAGCAATGGAAGGATGCCTGGTTCTACAGCCTGGGTGCGACCTGGAAGGCCACGGATGCCCTGGTGCTCCGCACGGGACTCGCCTTCGATCAGGCCGCGGTGGAAAACATTCACCGTACGCCCCGCATTCCCGACTGCGATCGCACTTGGATCTCTGTCGGAGCTTCCTGGGCCGCCAACCGCTCCCTGACCCTGGACTTCGGCTACAGCCACATCATGGTCAAGGAAGGCACCCTGAATCTTTCCGCGGGAGTGAATTCCACCAGCCAGGACTTCGCTCGGGGGAATTTGACGGGCACGTACAAATCCGGCATCGAGGTGCTGTCTCTGGGTGCGCGTTTCAGCTTCTAGGTCCGAAGGGCCGATAGAGGAGGGGGAGGGCTCAGTCCTCCCCCTCCTCTTATGCTCGATTCCTTGCTGGTTGTCCGCCTCGCGCTCCTGCTTTCTGCGGGAGGCACGGCCTTTCTGGCCTGGATGGCGTGGCAACGGCGGAAGCTGGCGCCGGCGGCGGTTCCCTTCAGCCTGCTCTGCGTGGCCATCTTCATCTACGCCTTCGGGCACGCGCTGGAGCTGAGCCAGGCGGATCGGATAGGCGTCCGGTTCTGGCTGCACGTCCAATACCTCGGCGTGCCCTGGATTCCTGCCCTCTGGATGATGGTGACACTCGCCTTCACGGGGCGCCCTTGGGCGACCCGAGGGCGTTTGGGGCTGCTGCTGGTGATTCCGGTCATTACGTTCCTGGCCCACCACACCGACCCCTGGCACCACACCTACTACCGCGCCTTCGAAGTCTATGGGCACCCAGGCGACTTCAGCCTCCTGATCGATCGAGGCCCCTTTCATCTGCTGAACACGGTCTTTGTGCAGGCTTCATTCGCTATGGGCGTCATGCTGCTGGCGGGGCAGGTGGCTCGGCTGAGGCCTGGATACCATCGGCGCCAGGTTCTGGCGGTGCTGGCAGGCTCCTCCATCCCGTGGTTCGGATTCATGGCGCACTACCTGGGTTGGAGCCCGCACAACCTGGATGTGACGCCCCTCGCACTGGCGCTGGCGGGGCTGCTGTTCGGCTACGGCATCCTGCACCTGCAGATCTTCGACCTTCTGCCTCTGGCAAGAGAGGAGGTCTTCATGGGGATGCGTGACGCCGCAGTGGTGGCGGACGGGCATGGGCTGGTGGTGGACTACAACCCAGCTGCGCTTCGCGTGTTCCCAGAACTCGTGCGGGGTGCACCAGTGCGGATCGTATTCGCGGCATGGCCGGATCTTGCCCGGGCGCTCCTTGGGGACACCCCCCTGAAGCGCCTCACCCTGCCCACGGAGGAAGGGCTTCGCCGGTATCAGGTGAACCTCTTCAAGGTGAGTGGGCCGGGTGGCGAAACCGGCTGGGCGGCGGTCCTGGCGGATCAGACCGAGGTCCACCGCGCCATGGACGAACTGCGGCAATTGGCCACGACGGACGCGCTGACGGGGGCCTCGAACCGGCGCCACTTCCAGGAACACCTGGAACTCGCGTTTCAGCGCTCGGCGCGCTACATCACGCCCTTGGCGGTGATCACCATGGACCTCGATCACTTCAAGCGGGTCAACGACACCCGGGGGCATGCAGCCGGGGACGCGGTGCTGCAGGTGGCGGTGGCCCGCACCTACACGTGTCTGCGGGACATGGACACCCTCGGGCGCCTGGGGGGTGAGGAGTTTGCCGTGGTGCTGGAAGGGACCGACCTGACCGGCGCGGTGCGGGTGGCGGAGCGCATTCGCGAGCAGCTGGCCCGGGTTCCCGTGGAGTGGCGCGGGGAACCCATCCCCCTCACCGCCAGCCTCGGCGTGGCGGTGCATCCCGGCGGACCCGGCGGCGACCCACTCGAATTGCTTCGCCGCTCGGACATGGCCGTTTACCGGGCCAAGGCCGAAGGGCGAAACCGGGTCTGTTCCTGACTTGAAACCTACTTCCGCTTGGGGCGGGCAAGGGAAGCCAGCCATTCCTTGTGAGGGCGGGCGGGGTAGCCGGACACCATGGCGCCTTCGGGCACGTCCTTGGCGGCCACGGCACAGCCCGTAACGATGGCCTTGCTGCCGACGTGAATGTGACCCGTGGAGCCCGCGCGACCGGCGAAGGTCACGTAGTCGCCCATGGTGGTGCTGCCTGCCAGGCCGGTCTGGGCGCAGATGATGCAATGAACTCCGGTCTTGGTGCCGTGGGCGAGCTGGCACTGGTTGTCCACCTTCGTGCCGCATCCGATGCGGGTGGCTCCGAAGGCGCCGCGATCCACGGTGGTGCAGGCGCCGATTTCGACATCGTCCTCGACCTCCACCCAGCCGGTCTGGGGGATCTTGAGATGGCGGCCCTCCACCAGCACATAGCCGAAGCCATCGGCCCCGAGCACGGTGTTGGCGTGGACTCGAACGCGGTTCCCCAACCGGGTGCGGCGGTAGAGCACAACCCCGGGGAAGAGTTCGCAGTCGTCACCGATCACGCAGTCTTCCGCGATATGGACGCCGGGATGGAGCACGCAGCGGGCGCCGAGGGTGGAGCGTGCACCGATGGTGCTCCGGGGGGCGATGCGGCAGCCGGGTCCGAGCGTGACGCTGGGATGGACCGGCTCCGGCGTGAAGACCGGATCCGGTTCGGGGTGCAGCAGGGCCAGGGCCTGGGCGAAGCCGTGGTATGGGTTCGCCATGCGTAGGACCGGCAGGTCACCGAGGTCGACAGCGGGGTTCGCGAGGATGAGACCGGCGTGGGAACCCTTGGCCTTGGCGGCATATTTGGGGTTCGACAGGAAGCTCACCGAGCTGATTAGGGCTTCTTCCAACCCCAGCACTTCTGAAAGCAGGCGGTCCGGGGGACAATGGGCGAGCGTGCCATTGAGCTTGTCCGCGAGTTCCTGGGCCGTCATGGTCGACATGGGCAGTCCTCCTCTTGGAGCCTACCCCATCCCCGCGAGATCTCATGCACCCCATCCTGTTCCGCATCGGCTCCTTTGAAATCGGTTCCTATGGCCTGCTGATGGCCCTCAGCTTCTTCGCCGCGGTGGGGCTCTCGAAGCGTCTGGCCAAGCGGGACGGCGTGGATCCTGAGCACATCAGCGACCTGGCGATCATCGCTCTCCTGGCGGGCATCATCGGCTCCAAGCTGCTGATGATCATCGTGGACCTGCTCCAGGGTGCATCGCTCGCGCAGGTGTTCGATCCGGCGGTGCTGCGGGCGGGCGGCGCGGTCCACGGCGGCATCATCCTGGGGGTCATCGGGCTCATCTGGCGGGCTCGCAAGCTGGGGCTTCAGGGCTGGCAGATCCTCGACATCCTCACGCCGGGCATTGCCCTGGCCCAGGCCATCGGGCGGGTGGGCTGTCTGGCGGCGGGCTGCTGCTATGGCATCGAGTGCCACCTGCCCTGGGCCATCACATTCCACAACCCTGAGGCACACCGCTTCTCCGGCACCCTGCTGGGTGTGCCGCTTCACCCGGTGCAGGTCTATATCCTCTGTGCCAACTTGGCGGTGATGGGCGCGCTGCTGTGGATGCGTCCCCGGCGCAAGTTCATGGGCCAGCTCTCCGCTCTCTTTTTCATCCTCGAGGGGACCCAGCGATTCCTGCTGGAGGCCTTCCGGGGCGACCTGGATCGCGGCACCGGCTGGCTGGGCATGGGCTGGCTTTCCACGGGTCGCCTCACGGCCCTGAGTTTTGTGATTTTCGGGATCGCATTCTGGGTCTGGATGTCCCGGCGCGCACGTCGCACGGTGGCAGCGGCCTAGGCCGGTTGCCAGACCTTTTGATGGAAGGTGGCTGAACCCCAAAGCGGTGCAGGTCATGCCTAGGGCACCGGACGACGCGTGGACTTCCTGGAAATTCGATGACTGGGCATGGAATCCCTTTTCGCTCAACCCGTTAAGCTGGGGTAGGGACCATCGGTATGCTTCGGCAGGCTCCTCGACTTTGGTTCTTCCAAAGCCTTCTTTGTTTTTCTCGCTTTCCTCGGCTGGCGCTCCCTGCGCGGCCCCACCCACTGCCTGGACACACGCCTAAATGCGCATTCCCGTAGAAATCGAAATTCCCCGTCTGGACAAGTTCCTGACGGATCTGCATCCCGAACTACCCCGCTCCCGCTGGGAGGCCTGGATTCGTGAGGGAAATGTCCTGGTGGACGGTGAGCCCGCCACCAAGCCCGGCACCCGCGTGAAGCCCGGCAAGGTCATCGAGACGGAGATGCCAGAGCGCACGCCGCCGGGCTTCCACCTGACGCCCGAGGATTTCGAGGTGCCGACCCTCTTCGAGGACTCCCGGCTCTGGATCGTGGACAAGCCTGCGGGCCTCGTCGTGCACCCTGCGCCGGGTCATCCCAATGGCACCCTCGTGAACGCCCTGCTGGGGCGGCTCAAGGCCCAGGCCGCCGCGGTGACGCCCACGGAGAGCGATGGCGAGACGGACGAGGACGAGATCGGCGCCGCCGCGTGGCCCGGCATGGTCCACCGCCTGGACCGCTACACCACCGGTTGCATCGCCATGGCCAAGGATCAGGAGGCCCAGGCGCACCTGCAGGCCCAGTTCAAGGCCCGCACCGTGGAGAAGCGCTATTTGGCGCTCTGCCGCATGAGCCGACGCCTGCCGGAGCTCGGCAGCCTGCTGGTGGATGAGCCCATCGCTCGCCACCGAGTGGACCGCATGAAGATGACCATCAATGGCAACGGCCGCCCCAGCCAGACCCGGGTGAAGGTGCTGGCCAAGAACGCCGGCTTGGCGCTGGTGGAATGCGAACTGCTCACGGGCCGCACACATCAGATCCGCGTGCACCTCGGCCACCTGGGCGCGCCGATCCTCGGCGATCCGCTCTACGGCGGCGCCCCCGGCTGGCTGGATGCCGACAAGGTCGCCTTCAAGGCGCCCCACCCGCTGCTCCACGCGTGGAAGCTGTCCATCGACCACCCAGGCACCGGCGAGCGTCTGCACATTCAGGCGCCCATTCCCGAGGCCTACCGGGAGTTGCTGGTGCGCCTGGAAATGGTGGTTCCGGAGCGGTAGGACGGGTTCCCCTGTCGTTCAGATTCGAACGATGCACAGGCCCTGCTGATAGACGCCGATGGGGTGCAGCCCATCGGCGTTGGTTTTTTGATCAAGTCAAGATCCCCCGTTGGGCCGTCCGGGGTGGAATCACTGTCGGATCCGCTAGCGTTCACACTCGTCCGACTGGGCGATCACGGAATCCAATGAGCTGGTGCTGTCCTCTGGCCGTCTTCCGGTGGTGAAACGGTGCATCGAGGACGTCCAGCACCGGTTGGGGCAACCCCTACTTCGGCAGGGAATACCACAGCACCCCCACCATCGCGGAGCCCACGACGATGCCGTAGATCCCGAGCAGCAGGGTGGTCTTCAGGACACTTCGGAACCAGCCGCGTCGGTGCAGGAACTGCAACGCCGTCATCAGCCAGGCAGGCGGTGCCAAGATCAGGACTGCCCAGGGAAGGCAGCCCCAGCAGCCCATGGGAATGAGGGTAAGGCCCCGCATGCCGATGATGGTGAGGAAGGCCACGGTGTGGAAGTGCAGGCTCAGCACCATGTGATCCACGAAGTATGTGCCACCCTTGCGGGCGTGGAGCACGAAGACGAGGGCGGCGAATGCAGGCATCAGCAGGAACATGATTTTGGACAGGCCGCCCATGAAGATGCGGTAGAAGGCCGCTGGATCTTCTGCGGCTTTCCGGGCGCGACGCTCCAGGTCCTTCCCGAATTCCGAATTCGACGAGATATTCACGCCCTTTCGCACCTTGCCCGAACCATCTTTGTCCGGTGCATCCTGCTTCTGGGCTTCGGCCTCCGCCGCCCTCTTCCGGGCCTCCCGCTCCAGATCCTTGGCCCATTGGGGTGCATCCTCATGTTCCTGGACCTTACCGGTGTCCTTGGCGATCTCGGATGCTGCGGCGGGGTCCTGTGTCTTCTTTTCATGGCTCCTGGAGCCATCGCCGATGTGGATCATGGCCAGCAAGGCGAAGGTGATGAAGGAAATGACCACATAGAGCCGAAACGGGGGGACGTGGCGGACCCGTCGACCCTCGAGATACTCCGCCGCAAGAAAGCCGGGATGCCGGATCAGCAGCCACAGGGTGCCGAGCACCTTGGTATCGAAGTGCCAGAGGTCATGGAACACATCATGCAATAGGTGCTTGAGGGGCAGACGCTTGTGCTGGTCCTTCTGTCCGCATCGGTGGCAGTAGCTGCCCTGGAGTTCGGTGGCGCAGTTCAGACAGGCCCTGGGGGCGGGGGTTTCAGGCATGGAGATCCTCCGGCGCGGGCGGCGCCTTCTCCATCGTAAACGGTGATAACTCCCGAGTCGCTTACTCGACCTTCACGGCGGTGAAGGCAAGGGCTCCCTGGAAGCCCTCGACGCTGGCCACGATGCGGTAGGAGCCTGACGTCCTGGGGGCGGTGTAGAGGCCATCGGCCGTGATGCTTCCGCCGCCTTCCTCCTCCACATACCAGGTGACCACGGGCTTGGGCAGGCCCTTCACCTTTGCGTGGAACTGCAGGGCGCCCCCAGGGGGAACCAGGGCCTTGGCGGGCTCCAGCAGGATCTGGGGGAGGATCTGAATTTCCTGGGTGAACTTGCGGGCGCTGCCATCCGGGCGCTTGTAGTTCAGCACCGCGTGATAGGTCCCTGCGGTCTGGGGGGCGACGAACGTGACGTTGAATCCCTTGGAGTTCAGGAAGTTGCCGCCCACCAGCTCCTGCATTTCCCACTGGGGCTCCCCGGCGATCTCCACATTGGGTTGGGCGAGCAGGGGCAGCTTCTCGCCGATCACGACGGAAGGCGTCTGGGGGGAGATCAGGAAAGCCTGATCCCGCGAACCGGATCCACAGGCCGTAAACATGAATGGAAGCGCGAGCAGCAGAAGGGTTGGGCGGGTTCGAGGCACGGGAGGACTCCGATTCTTCATGCTCCCATGCTGGAGAAAGATTCAGAACGGACGATGTTTGGTGAGACATCGTTCAAAGGGAGCACTCATGGCCGTATTCCAGGCACCCTGGTCCAACCTCTCCCAATGGGATGGCATGATCATCCTGAGCGGCGTACTCCTCCTGGGCATCGCCGTGTATGCCCTGCGTCGGCGCAGCTGGCTGAAGCGGCTGACGGAGGTCGGAGGCATCGATCAAGTGCAGTTGGAGGAACTTCGGTATGGCGCCACGCCCCTGGTGGTGGATCTGCGCCCCGCAGCTGTCTACCGGGGCCGCCAGGGCCACATTCGCGGCTCGCTCAACGTTCCCTTCGAGGAACTGGGGCGACGCATCAAGGAACTGGACACCCACAACCAGCGCCCCGTGGTGCTGGTGGATGAATGGGACGATCGTCTCCTGGAGGCCGCGGCCCAAGTGAGGGCGCATGGCATCACGTGGTTCTACGTGCTGAAGGGCGGTCTGCGGACCTGGCGGAAGCAGGGGCACCCCCTGGAAAGGTTCTGATCGCTGCCTATGTTCGGGTTGGTCTGAATCCTGGAGGTTGTCATGCGCTTCCCGTTGATCCTGACGCCCACCCTCCTCTCTCTTCTGGTCATGGCGGGGTGCGGCGGGCGGCACCACGATGGATTCTGGGTCGGGCCAGGCGCGCCTGTTACGGCCATCGCTACGGCGGACTTGAACCGTGACGGACGGTTGGATGTGGCCTTCCTGGTGGGGGCTGATCCCGGTGGCCCCCCCACCTTTGCCCCTGCCACGGGAACCCTCGTCCTGCGCCTCGGCACCGGGGATCCCAGGGAGCCATTCCGGATGCCGGTACGGTTGCTCGTGGGTTCGGAGCCCCGGGGACTCGTTCCGGCAGACCTGAACGGGGATGGTCTGGTGGACCTCGTGGTGGTGGAGGAGCGGCCTGGGGCTGCGGGGGCGACCGGAGTGACCCTGCTTTTCAACGATCCGGGCCGGCCCGGCACCTTCCTGGCCCCGGTGCGAGTGGCCACGCCTGGGAGGCGGGTCCTGGACGTGGCTCCTGGTGATCTGAACGGTGACGGGCGGCCTGACCTCGCCATCGCCGCGGCTGGGGGCAAGAGTGCCCTGGTGGCCTTCCAGGGGGTCGACGGAACCTTCCGCGCCCCCGTGGAAGTGCCTGTGGATGGGGAGCCCCGGGCCGTCGCCATCGGCAAGCTGCAGCCCAACCTGCCCCAGCAGGAGCTCTTCGTGGCCACCACCGCGGGCACCCTGAACGTCCTCCTGCAGGCGCCGAGCCTGCCTGCGGGGTTCGAGCCAGCCCGGACCTTCAAGGCGGCGGAGCATCCCACAGCCATTGTTCTGGGGGACTTCAACCAGAACGGGTACCTGGACGTGGCGGTGGCGGACTCGGGGGAGGGCATGCCGGGCTCCCCTGGATCCATCCGGCTGCTGATGCAGAACGCGATGATCCTGAACAGCTGCGTGCGCTGCGTGGCGTTTGATCCGCCCCAGAGCCTCCCCACCCGGGATGGCGTGACCCGGGCCCTTGCGGCAGCAGATCTGGACGGGGACGGACAGCTGGATCTGGTGGCCGCCAACGCGGGGCTCCCGGGGGATCCCGGGAGTGAAACTGTCCTGCTCCAAGTGCGGGGGAAGCCGGGAACCTTCCTGGCACCGGCCCTCTACCAGGGCTACTGGGGTCCGGTCAGCTTGGCAGTGGGAGATCTGGATGGGGATGGTCGGCCGGACCTCCTGGTGGCGGATGGTGAGGCGCGGGTGCGCCTCCAGCACCCCGGGATGCCGGGATATTTCCTCCCGCCTCTGACCCTGCTGCGCTGAGGCTGCGACCTCGGTACGCAAGAGGGCCGCGCAATGCGCGGCCCTCTTTGTTCAGGGACGTGTTCCTATTTCTTGGCGATCGCCGCTACGGGCAGCTTGGCGGGATCGATGAGGCGACGCAGTTCGATCTGACCCTGTCGGGCAAAGTCCACCGCCTCGCCCAGGATGCGGGCGGTCTCCTGGGGGGCGTGGAAGCCCATTGAGTTCTCGGCGTTGATGTAATCCACGCGCCACTGGGCCTTGCGCTGGAACTCGAAGATGGCGGTGAGCTTGGTCTCCTCCAGGCCAGCCTTCTTGGCGGCCTCGAGGTCCTTGATCAGGGCGACGACGGCATCTTCGGCCCTCAACATCAGGGAGTGGGTGCGGTCCTGGATTGTCTCGACCCGGGCCTTCAGCTCCGCTTCCGGCACGCGATGGCAGGTCTGGCAACTGCGGGTGATGTCCCGCAGCGGGCTCTGGACATGGTGGCTGCTCAGCTTGACGGCGCCCTCTCGGACATAAGGCATGTGGCAATCGGCGCAGGACACACCAGCCCGGGCGTGGACGCCCTGGCTCCACAGCTCGAATTCGGGGTGCTGGGCCTTGATGACTTCCGCACCGCTGACGGCATGCTTGAAGTCGAAGAACCGCTTGCCGTCGGCGAACTTATAGTCGTTGTAGTACTGCTCGATCTGCTCCACCTTCAGGCCGTTGTTCCAGGGGAAGAAGAGCGTCGCCTTGGGGCCGCAGTAATACTCGACATGGCACTGACCGCACACCATGGAGCGCATCTCCTGGCGGCTGGCGTCGCGGTTCACGTCGTAGGGCTTGGATTTGTCCGTCCGGCGCCATTTCTCGATGGAGGGCAGGTGCGGCAGGGGATCCGCGCTGTTCGCCAGGGCCACAATCCCGCGAAGGAAACCGGGTTTGGTCACCCGTAGATTCATGCTCTTGGGGTCATGGCAGTCGATGCAGGCAACAGGATGCTTGGCCATCTGGCCCGCTTCCTTGTAGGTCATCTTGCAGGTGGCCTCAAAGCCCGCCATGAGCTGGGCCTGGGCGTTGGGAGTGTCGAAGGCCTCTGACAGCTCGCCGGGCGCGCCATTCTTCTTGCCCACCTCGCGGTAGAGGAAGGCGTTGGATGTGTGGCAGTGGAGGCAGGCGCCGGACTGGGGGCGCTCCGTGACCCGCTTGGTGATCTGCTGGTCCTGGAGCATGTAGGCGTGGCCGCGACGGTTGTTGTAATCGATGGCGAAGGCGTAGCCCGCAAAGATCACGGGGAGGTTGGGATCCTCCTTGAGCTTGCTCATGGGGGCGCCCTCACTGCCCGCGCCGCCGTATTTAGTGTCGTAGTTTTCCAGCGTCCGCTGATAGCTGTCGAACTGGCGGGGGAAGTTCTTGCCCCAGACGGCGGGATCCACCGTCTTCTCATCGAGGTCCACGACCTTCACGAAGGTTTGGCGGGCCTCCTCCTTCCGGGTGCGGATGTTGCCGAGCAGGGCCATCACCGCGAGGGTGGCACCGCCGGCCAGAATGGCGACGAGGCCGAGCTTCAGGGGTGTCGGCTCGAGGAAGGGGCGCTTGGTCTCAGGCACGGGAGGCTCCTGCAGGGGTCGGGCTTGGGGCGGGCTTCAGAAATAACAACGGGAAGGACATGAGAAAAACCAAGGGGATGCGAGGGGAGAAAGGTGCGGACTCGATCTTAGAGAAGGCTGAGTCTATGTGTTTCTACATGGGCGCATACGGTTCGTTCGAGAGATCATCGCTGACTCCCGTGACCCACGCCGGTGTGGCACTTTACACAGCCGTAGAGGTCCGCCTTGCGCTCCGGGTCGGAGGGCGTGCCCAGGGTGCCGTGGGCGCTGATCTCGGAAGTCAGCTCCTTGTGGCAGCGACGGCAGTTGGCCTCCAGGACCTCCGCATTGCTCGATTTGATTCGGATGGGTTCCGGAAATCCACCCGTGGTGAAGGCCTTGCTGTGGTGCCAGCCGTTGCTTGCCTTGACGAAGTATTTCCCGACCATGCCATCGTTCGGCAGATGACAGTCGTTGCAGGTCGCCACGGCGTGGTGGCTACCATGGCGCCAGCCGTCGTACTGCTCCCGCATGATGTGGCAGTTGGTACACACCTGCGGGTCATCCGAGAGGTAGGACGTGCCGTGGGCGGTGACGAAGGTGTACCCGCCAGAAGCGGCCAGGACGCCCATCAGGGCGCTGGCGACCACGGCCAGGAGCGTGAGCTTGCGACGTGTATCCACGGGAGATCCCTGAGGTGCGACAGGCACCGATGTCTGGAATGGTAGGTCCCTTTATATCGGATTCACAGATCCTAAAATTGCAAATTTCGTGACCCGACTTGATTCCCGTCAAGGCGTCAGGCCTTGGTATAGCTCAGTGCAAGCTGGTCCTGCTTGACAGTCACGCGGGCGACGCCGCCCTTGGTGAGGGCGCCGAAGAGAAGGGCATCCGCCAGGGGACGCTTGAGGTGTGTTTCCACGGTTCTTGCCATGGGGCGGGCCCCAAAGGCGGGGTCGAAGCCCTTGTCCGCGAGCCAGCCTCGGGCCTTGGCATCGATTTCCAGACGCACCTGCTTCTCCGCCAGCAGTGCGTCCAGCTCCAGGAGGAACTTGTCCACGACCTTGAGGATCTCGGGACGGCCGAGGGGCGCGAAGGTGACGATGGCGTCCAGACGGTTGCGGAATTCCGGCGTGAAGAGCTTCTCAATGGCGCCCTTGGCGCTGCCGGTGCTGCCGGGTTCTGAGAACCCCAGGCGGCGCTGGCTCAGGTCCCGGGCCCCCGCGTTGGTGGTCATGATGATCACCACATGCCGGAAGTCCGCCTTGCGGCCGTGATTGTCCGTGAGCGTGGCGTGGTCCATCACCTGCAGCAGGATGGCGAAGAGGTCCGG
>CAYQAS010000069.1:0-22259 GCA_964415525.1 uncultured Solibacteraceae bacterium | reverse complement strand
TGCAACGAGGCGGCCCTCTACGCCGCCCGCACGAGCAAGAAGTGGGTGGAGATGGTGGACTTCGAGAATGCCAAGGACAAGGTCTACATCGGCAGCGAGCGCCGTTCCGTGGTCATGACCGAGGAAGACAAGAAGGTCACGGCCTACCACGAGGCGGGTCACACCGTCGTCGCCGCCTCCATCCCCACTGCCGACCCCGTCCACAAGGTGACCATCATCCCCCGCGGACGCGCCCTGGGCCTCACGTGGCAGCTTCCCGAGCGGGATCGCTACAACATCACGAAGGAATACCTCGAGGGCCGCATCGCCATCACCATGGGCGGCCGCATCGCCGAGCAGATCTTCTTCAACCAGCTCTCCACGGGCGCCAGCAGCGACATCCAGAGCGCGACCGACACGGCTCGTTCGATGGTCACGGAATACGGCATGAGCGAGAAGCTCGGCCCCCTCAACTACGCCGGCAACCAGCAGGAAGTCTTCATCGGCCGTGACTTCGGAAAGACCCGGGACTTCAGTGAGGACACCCAGCGCCTGATCGACGGGGAGGTCCAGGGCATCGTCATGGCCAACCACGAACGCGCCCGCCAGATCATCATGGAGAAGCGCGACACGCTGGTGGCCATCGCCGAGGCGCTCCTCGAGCGGGAAACCCTCGACGACAAGGAGATCGTCCTCCTCATGACCGGAATGCCCCTGCCCCCGAAGACTGAGAAAGCGGCGCCGACCCCAGAAGAGCCCACGGACACCGTGGACCTCACGACGGAGCCCCTGCCGGCATGACCTTCCGCCCCATCATCCTGGGCATCCTGAACCTCACCCCCGATTCGTTCAGCGACGGGGGTGAGTTTCTGCAGCCGGAGTGCGCGCTGGCTCAGGCCCGGGCGCTCCAATCTGGCGGTGCCACCCATCTCGATGTCGGGGCCGAGAGTACGCGCCCTGGCTCGACACCCATCACGGAGGACGGCGAGTGGGCACGGCTTCAGCCCGTGCTGGATCTGCTCCACACCCACCTGCCGGATCTGCCCCTCAGTCTGGATACGCGCCACGCCTCCGTCGCCGCCCGCGCCCTCGCCTACCGACCCGCGGTGCTGAACGACGTCACGGGTTTCCGGGATCCCGCCATGTTGGCGGTGGCGAAGGAGAGCGACACCCTGCTGCTCGCCATGCGCAGCCGGATGGCAGCCGACACCTTCGTCATGCCGCCCTATGACGGCCCTGGGGAAACCACGGCCGAGCGTGCCGTTCAGGAGCTCCGGGACGTGCGGGACCGCTTGCTGGGGGCGGGTATCGCGCCGGAGCGCGTCCTGCTCGACCCGGGCATCGGTTTTGGTACCACCTGGACCGAGGACCGCGCCATCTGGGAGGCCCTTCCGGACCTTCCTGCCCTGCTGAACTGGCCCGCCGAACGCCTCTGCATCGCCATCTCCCGCAAGCGATTCACGGCATGGATGGCGGGAGACCCCACGCTGCCCCCCAAGGAACGAGATCACATCACCCGACAGCTACACGCAAGGGCTCAGGCCCTGGGCTATGGTGGATTTCGGACCCACGCCCTCCCCTGATTCTAGAAAGTCCCCCATGAGCTCAGAACTCCGCTATTTCGGCACCGACGGTGTCCGGGGCCCCGCCTTTGAAGGTCCCCTCTCCCTCGAGAACGTCTCCCGCTGGGGCCACGCCTGGAGCCAAGTGGCCCAGACCCGCAGCGTGGAGGCCCTCCTGATCGGCTGGGATCCACGCCTGAGTTCCGAGCCCCTGGTCCAGGCTTTCCTGGCGGGCTGGGGCAACGCCATCCCGGTCGCATGCCTAGGTGTGGTCCCCACGCCTGCTGTCGCCTGGCTCGTCGCGGAACACGGTCGCGCCTGGGGATTGATGGTGAGCGCCAGCCACAATCCCCCACTGGACAATGGACTCAAGGGCTTTGACCAGCGCGGGAACAAGCTCACCGAGGAAGACGAATTCGCCGTGGAGGCCGCCTTCGACGCCGCTGCCCCCTGCGAGCCCCTACCGGGCCACCCAAACGTGGACGCCTCCCCGATGGAGCGCTACCTCGCCCACCTCGGCGCCCTGCAACTGCCCCCAGACTTCCGCATCGTCGTGGACTGCGCCCACGGGGCCACGGCCCCCTGGGCCTCACGCCTGCTGGATGCCGCCGTACAACATTGGATCGGCGTGCCGGACGATGGCGCCCGCATCAACGTCGGCGTAGGTTCGACCCACCTCGAGACGCTCCAGGCGGAAGTCGTGGCCCGGAAGGCCTGCCTCGGCCTGGCCTTCGACGGCGATGGCGACCGCTGCCTGATGGTGGCCCCGGATGGCACCGTCGTGGATGGGGACCAACTCCTCTGGCTCCTGGCCAGCCATGCGGTGCGTGCAGGTCATCCAATCCCTGGCGTCGTGGGCACGGTGATGAGCAACGGCGGTCTTGAGTCCGCCCTGAAGCACGCCCGCATTCCTTTCGTGCGGACCTCCGTGGGCGACAAGCACATGGTGCGTGAGCTCTCGGCACGCCGTTGGTCCCTTGCGGCGGAGGCCTCGGGCCATCTCATCCAGACCCATCTCGGTCCCTCCGGCGACGCCCTCGCCACCGCCATCTCTGCCCTCCGGGCCCTGGCTGCCCTTCCTGCAGAGGATCGCTGGTCCTGGCGCTTCGAATCCTGGCCGCAGCGCCTCGTCAATGTGGTGGCCGCCGAACGCCGTCCCCTGGAAGCCTGTGCCAGGCTCCAGGAAGTCTGGCGCGGCCTGGAGGGTGAGGATCGCCGCATCGTCATCCGCTGGTCTGGCACGGAGCCCAAGTTGCGGCTCATGGTGGAGGCCAACTGCCAACGCCTCGTGGACGAGGCCGTTGATCGGCTTGAGGCCGCGGCGCGCCTCGACCTGGGTCTATGAGATTCACACGGCCCTGACGCAGGGGCTGCCGAGCTTCTGCTAGTCTTTGTCATGAAGACATTACACGAGTGACCCTCGTGTCTAGGAGGAACCGGGTGATTCCAAAGCTGGGCGTGAACATCGATCATGTCGCCACCCTCCGGCAGGCCCGGGCAGGACACGAGCCCGAGCCCCTGGCCGCGGCGCTCCTGGCCCAGAGTGCGGGAGCCCATGGCATCACGGTCCACCTTCGCGGCGACCGCCGACACGTGCAGGAGCGCGATGTACGCCTTCTCCGCGAGGCCCTGGCGATTCCTCTCAACGTGGAATGCGCAGCGTCGGCCGAGACCCTCGAGGTCCTCGTGCCCCTGCGGCCCCAGTGGATCACCCTGGTCCCGGAGACTCGTGAGGAGCTCACCACCCAGGGCGGCCTGGATGCCGTGTTCCTCCAGGGCCACCTCCGGAACGTCATCCGGGAGCTGCGCGCCCAGGACATCCGCGTCAGCCTCTTCATCGATCCCCAGCTGGATCAGGTCAAGATGGCCGGCCGCCTGGAAGCGGATGCGGTGGAGTTCAACACCGGCGTCTATTCCGAGCTGACGGTACCAGCCGAGATCCAGACGGAAGTAGAACGGCTCAAGGAGGCCAGCCGCCTCGCCGCCCGCCTGGGGCTGAAGGTGCTCGCGGGCCATGCCCTGAACCTCCAGAATGTCGGCCCCATTGCCGCCATTCCAGAAGTGGAAGAGCTCAACATCGGCCACAGCATCGTGGGCCGGGCCGTACTCGTCGGCTTCGAGCGCGCGGTCAAAGAGATGCTCGACGCCATGGCGGAGGCTCGCTGATGTCGACGCTGAGGGGGAACCTGAAGAGCATCTCCCTCGTGGACGTCATCCAGCTTCTGCACGTGAACCGCAAGTCCGGCAAGCTCTTCGTCAGCGAAGGGCGCCGAGCTGGCGTGCTCTACATCCTCGGCGGGGAAGTCGTCCACGCCGAGACGCCCAGCGCCGTGGGGGAAAGCGCCGCCTTCGAGATCCTCGAGTGGGAAACCGGCGAATTCGAGTTCGTGGTGAGCGCCAACAAGCCACCTACCAGCATCCACCGCAGTGTGCCGGACCTCCTGATGGAATCCGCCCGCACCTCGGACAGCCGACGCCGCTTCCGAGGCATCTTTCCCAACCTCCGAGCCGTGCCCTGGCCGACCCTCAGCGGCGATGCGCTGATTGCCGGCATCAAGCTCTACGCCGAGGATCGACGCATCATCCCCTTCCTTGACGGCTTTCGAAGCTTCCAGGAAGTCATGTCCGCCAGCGACCAGAACGAAGTGGCAGTGCTCCAGACCTGCCTCCACCTCCAGGAAGCCGGCCGCCTTCAGGTGCTCGATCCGGACCTGAGCGTCGCCGTCGTCCCCATGAAGACAGGACTTTTCAAGCGGGGCGGCAAGGTGGAACTGCCCAAGGAAGTGGAGACGGCATGGCGAGAACTGGGCCCCTACGCCCAGATGCCCATCCGCCGCGTTCGACTCACTTGGCCCCAGGGGCCGGCGGTGGAGCAGGTGGAATTCGTCGCCGGACTTCAGCCGCGACAGGTGGCCATTCCGAAGGAACTCATGCAGACATGGGGACTTCCCGAAGGAATGTTCGTCTCGGTGCGTCCCGCCC
This sequence comes from uncultured Solibacteraceae bacterium, assembly GCA_964415525.1. Taxonomy (GTDB): domain Bacteria; phylum Acidobacteriota; class Holophagae; order Holophagales; family Holophagaceae; genus CAZPUI01. The sequence continues at coordinate 17,736 of CAYQAS010000069.1, read as the reverse complement.
CCTGAACCGACCAGGAGCTTTCGATGGAAGACCTCAACGCCTCCCTTCCAGAGCCGACCGCGTCGGAAATGGACCACCCGGAAGCCCTGCTCAAGGAATTCCGGGAGCGAAGCGAGGCTCTGGATTCACGCCTGGATTCCCTTTCGGAACTCATCACTCAGATCCGGACCGAACTCCAGAGTGACTCCCGCTCCACCCTGCAGCAGTTGGCCCACGCCGCCGACGAAATGGCCCACGGCCGCATCTACCAGCAGATCGACATCCAGGCCAAGGGTGAGTTGGGCGCGCTCGTCACGAGCCTGAACCAGACGATGCAGAACCTGCAGCAGCTGGACGCCTCCGTGAAGCACCAGAGCACCCAGGTGCCCGAACTGGCCGCCCAGTTGGATGCCATCACGGCGGACACCGAGACCGCCACCCAATCCGTGATGAACCGCCTGGACAGCCTGATGAATGCCAGCGATCAGGCGAGCAGCACCCTCGCCGCCGCCATGAAGTCGCTCGAGGCGAACGAGGCCCAGAATCACGCCTTCCAGGCCCACATCGACCACCTGCTGGACCGCGCCTCATCTGGCGAAGATGCCACCCGGGTTGCACAGGACGTCCTCGACTTCCTCTTTGAGCAGCGGCTCACCAGCAAGCTCATGCCCGTGGAGTTCTCCGCCGCCAAGGAACAGATTCAGGTCGTCTCCGACGAGGCCTTTGAGATCCTCAACACCCTGCAGTTCCAGGACATCACCCGGCAGAAGGTGGAGAAGGTCGTGATGCTGCTGAAACAGTTCCAGGGCGGCCTGAACCGGCTCCTGTCGCTGTTCAGCCTGGAGATGGAGAAGAAGGCCGGGGAGGAGATCTTCGAGCACCGCGAAGTCGTCACCCAGGACCGTATCTTCGACACGAGCCTAGAGGCGGACTCCAAGAAGGAATCCGTGGACGACATCATCGCTGCCTTCAAGAAGACGAAGAACTGACGCGGCTTCCGGCCAGATACCCCGTGGAGAAGGCTGCCTGCAGGTTGTAGCCTCCCACGGGGCCATTCACATCCAGCAGTTCGCCGCAGACGTGCAGGTTCTGGAACGCCTTCACCCGACAGGTGCCGGCATCCACAGCCTGCAACGCCAGACCACCCGCCGAGACCTCGCCCCGCTTGAGGTCCACGGCCCCTGGCGCGCCCAGGTCCAGGTCCACCGCCGCCAACGCCAGCCGCCGCCGCATCGCCTTGGGCAAATCGCGCAACCGCTGATCTTCGGACATGTCCCAGCGACGGAGGAGGTCGTCACAGACCCGCTCCGGCAGGTATCGGTGCAGCCAGGTCCGAGCCGCCAGATGCGGATTCCCCTGCTGGAGACCCACCAGTTCCTCTTCGATCGCTTCCGGGGTCTGGGCAACCCGTCCATAGGAGAGCCACCCGCCCCCCAGGATGCGCTGACGCTCCACCGTCTCGCTCAGGGCGAGGGCCGCGGGACCGCTGATGCCCCTGCGCGTAAAGACAATGTCCCCCTGCCAAGCCGCCAGACGCCGGCCCGAGGGACCGGACCACAGGCGGAGGTGGCCGTCCCGCAGGGCGACACCCTCCCACTCGGGGAAGGACTCCTTCAGCGGGATCGGCGCCAGGGCCGGAAACCAGCGCAGAATCGGTAGCCCCAGGTCCTCCAGCCATCCCAGGACTTCGCCGCGTGTCCCGGTCTCGGGATAGCTCGCGCCACCTGTGGCCAGGATGAAAGCCTCGGCTTGGCGCAGGCTGCCATCTTCCATGCGCAGGGCCGTGATGCGATCGCCCCCCCGCAGCAGTCCGGCCACCCGACGATCCGTTTCAAGACGAACGCCCACTCGTATGGCCTCATCCGTAAGGGCCTCCACCACCCGAGCCCCGGTACCCGGGCCGCCCACAGGAAAGATCCGGCCATCCGCACGGGCCTCGGTGTGGATCCCATGGCGACCCAGCAGGGCGAGCATGTCCTCCGGTCCCCACGTGCGAAGGGCCTCTCCCAGGAACCGCGCCTGAGGCTTGGGGTAGCCCGCCAGCACCGCCCGGGCCCCACCGGCGTGGGTCACATTGCAGCGCCCGCCGCCGCTGATGCGGATTTTGGCTCCGGGACGCGGATTGGCTTCCAGCAGCGTCACAGCAAGCCCCCGCCGTGCCGCCGCCAGGGCGGCCATCAGCCCGGCGGCACCGGCACCGACAACCAGGATTCGAGGGGGAGAGAGGCGCACGGGTTCCACCCCTCCATCATGACGCGACGTGAAGCGTGGACGGACGCCGCATCCTCAGGTTTGATGGAAGGGTCCTTTTTCGGAGGTTTTCATGTCCAGCACCCCCCTCGTCGGCATCCTGATGGGCTCCAAGAACGACTGGGAGACCATGCAGCACTGCGCCCGAACCCTGGTGGAGCTCGGCATCCCCTACGAGGCCCACGTGGCCTCCGCCCACCGCACGCCCGAGAAGGCCATCACGTTCTGCCGGGAGGCCGAAGGCATGGGCATCAAGCTGTTGATCGCTGCCGCGGGCGGCGCCGCCCACCTGGCAGGCGTCTGCGCCGGTCAAACCCATCTGCCGGTGCTCGGGGTGCCCATGAAGGGCTGGGCCCTGGATGGCCTGGACAGCCTGTTGGCCACAGTCCAGATGCCCTCAGGCATCCCCGTGGGCACCCTGGCGGTCGGCAAGGCGGGCGCCATCAATGCCGCCGTGCTCGCCGCCAGCATCCTGGCCCTCTCGGACGCCGCCATCCGCGAGCGGTTGCTCGCCTATCGGCAGGCCCAGACTGATGCCGTCCTCGCCAGCGATGATCTGAAGCTCTAGGAACTCATCCTCCAGCACCGGAGATCGTCGGAGGACACCCCTCTCGCGGTCTCCGGTTTGCGTGTACCCACCGCGCTCCGCCTGCTGCCGACGCGATTCCGCCGCCGGATGGCGTTCATTCGCCGACTGACGGAACCGCGGGACCGGACGCGGCGTTATCCCTTCCCGTGGGGCCATCCGGTCCCTTGGGATGGGAGATGACGAACTTCGACCTCACGGAACTACTGGACGCCTGCCGCGCGGGGGATGCCCTGGCGTGGGAAGGCCTGGTCCGGCAATTCCAGGGGCGGGTCTTCGGACTGTCCTACCACCTGCTCGGACGGGTGGAGGATGCCCAGGACGTGGCCCAGGAGGCCTTCGTGAAGGTCTACCGCAGCCTCCGGGACCTTCCGAGCGGCGCGGACTTTGTGCCGTGGCTCCTCGCCGTCACCCGCAACGCCAGCCTGGACCATCTCCGCCGACACCGGGCGCGCCCCCAGACTTCCGACCTTCCGGAAGGCGCGCTGGAGGCCCTTCGGGATCCTGCTTCCGGTCCTGAGGCCTCGGCGCAGGCCCTCCAGCGACGACGTCACCTCCTTCAGGCCCTCCGCAAGCTGGCGGCCCCGAGCCGGGACGTCGTGGTCCTCAAGGACCTCCATGGCCTGAGCGTCGAAGAGGTTGCCGGGATCCTGGACGTGCCCGTGGGCACCGTGAAATCCCGGGCCAGCCGCGCCCGGCTAGAACTCGCCGAGCACCTCGCGGCCCAATGGGAGGGCGCATGCGCGAGGATCTGACCCGAGCGATCCTCCAACGCATCGGCGCGGATCCCTGCGCCTCGGCCCAAGCGCGCCTGTGCGCCTACGTCGATGAAGAATTAACCGGCTTCCAGAAGGCCTTGGTCCAGGAGCACCTCGAACACTGCCCGTTCTGTGCCCAGCTTGCCGAGGCCCTGAAGGCCGCCAGCCAAGATCTGCCATCCTTGGCCGCCCTGGATCCAGGTCCCGAGTTCACGGAACGCACCCTGGCCCGCACCAGCCGTGCTCCCCAACGCCTGGTTCCCAGCGCCTGGCAGCGCCTCCTGCGCCGCCCCCGCATCGCCCTGGAAACCGCGTGGCTCGGCACCGCTGCGGGCGTCGTAATCCTGGCACCCTTCCCCAAGGGCACACCGGCCGCCCTCGTGAGCCAGCTTGGAGAGAGCCTCGAGGCCCGCGCGATACGGCTGCGGCCGAGCCTGCCCCTCCACGCGGCGAAGGAACGGACCGCCTCCACCCACCTCGCCGTACGCGGTACGGCCACTTGGTTCACGCGCCTTCGGTATGGCACCGCGGCCCTCGGCCAGCGGGTCGCACGCTGGTTTCAGACCGCCTTCCGATGGGTGAACTTTCCCGGGAACCCACCGCTGCTTCCGCGCGTTACCCCTACTGACAACTCAATCCCCGAACCTTCAAGGAGCCCCAGATGAGCACCGAATCCAATCCCTCCCAGAGCGCCACCCCCCCCACCGGCTGGCATCCCGCCCAGCCCTATCGCACCGAGGACCCCCGCAAGGTCTCCGTGCCTCTTGCCATGGTCCTCTCGCTCATGCCGGGTCTGGGTCAGGTCTATCTGGGCCGTTACCAGAACGGCTTCCTCAACATCATCGTGGTGGCGTCCCTGATCGCCCTGCTCAACGGGAACGTCGGGCTCCTGGAACCTCTCCTGGGGCTCTTCCTGGCCTTCTTCTGGATGTTCAACATCATGGATGCCGGTCGTCAGGCCCACCTCTGGAACCAGGCCCTGCTGCGCCTTGAGGCCCCGGCTCCAGAGGCACTGGTCCAGGACCGCTTCGGCTCCCTTTTGACAGGCGTCGGCCTCATCGGACTCGGCCTCATCGCCCTGGCCCACAAGCTCTTCGGCTTCTCCCTGGCCTGGGTCGCCCACTGGTGGCCTGTGGCCCTCATCATCCTTGGCATCCTGGTGGTGTGGAAGGCTCTGACCCAGGACCGCACCGAAGTGGCGCCTCAGGCCTGACGTTGATCTGATGCGAAACCGAAGGGGCGGCCATGGGTCGCCCCTTCGTTCTTGTCGAGAGTCCCTGAGTGGGAGATTGTCTAGGTGGACGCCTGTCCATGTACCCCGGTCTGATCCCATGTCCAATCCGTTTGCCGCATTCATTGAGACCTTCCACCGCGCCTATCGGGCGCAGTCCCACTACGCCCAGGATCACCCCCAGGCCCGTCATGCGTTGGAGGCGCTCCAGACCCTCTGCGTCCACCTTCTCGGGGAGAACCGCAGTCTGCAGCTCCGCTCCGAGGGCGGGCGACTCTTTGCGGACAGCCAGCCGGTGACGGGGGCACCCAACGCCTCCCAGGTCGTGGCCAACGCCCTCTCGGAGCGGGGCATCCAGACGCTACTCTTCCATGGGGCCCCCTCCGAGGACGAACTCCAGCTGTTGTTCTTCGTTCTGAACCTCCACGCCCATCGCCTGCGGGAACTCGGGGGGCCGGAGGCCATGCTGGAGGATGCGACTTCCATCCAGTTCCATTTGGCCCCGGGCTATGGCCTATCAGAACCCCGGCCCATGGCCCAGACGCCCACCAGTCCGAGGGCCTTGGCAGAGGATCTGCAGGGCCTCCTGGGGGCGGTGCTGCAGATGACCATGGCCTCGCTCCGCTCCGACCCCAAGGCGCCCTGGACGCTGGATCAGCGTCAGGCCATGGCGGGTTTCGGCCTCCAGGCCGCCAGCCTCGCGGGGCTGGAAGGCACTGGCACCCAACTGGGGCTGGAAGGCTACGATCCCACGGCGCTGCGCACCGCCCTGCGATCCACAATGGCCGCCTTCACACCTGGGATGCAGGGAGCCCTCCTGCTGGGCCTGCCGGATTTCCCCGCCTCGGAAACCGCCCTTCGCAAGGCCCTCGACTACCTCGCCCCGGAACTCTTCGCCCAGGCCCTCGCAGCGGTGCAGCTCGAACATGGCGGCAGCCCCTTCGCCCTGGCCCTGGCTGCGGCGGGCATGCTGCACTGCGTCAAGGATCGCGAACTCGGCGTGGAGGCCCTCAAGGGCCGGTTCATGCTGGAAGGCTGGGACTTGCAGCAGGTGGATGCGCTTGAAGAGGCCATCAACTGGGAGTGCCACGGCACGGACACCAAGCTCCGCCTGTGCCTGCTCGACCGCAGCATCTTCGAACTCAATGGACAGCAGTTGGCGATCCTGGTGCGCCAGCTCGCCCGAGCCAAGCGCGCCGACGGCCTGCGGGATCTCATCGGCCAGCTGGAAGTGGGCTTCGCCAGTCCCCAGGCCGCGCGGCGACAGATGACCGCCGCCGCGCTCTCGGATCTGGCGGACTGCCTCGCGGATCCAGGGCTGCCGCCGGATCTGGAGACGCGCATGCTCTCCCTGCTCCACCAGCAGGTGGTCGGCGAAGACGACTTGGTGTCGGTGCAGTGGTGCTGCCAGGCCATGGAGGCGCTCCTCTCCCACTGGATGCAGGCGATGAACTTCTCGGCGGTCTACTCCGAGATGCTTTCCTTGGGCGAAATCACCCTTCCCCACGTGGGCGCCCCCGCCTGGAAGGTCCAGACGGTGCGTGACCTGCTGACCCGCCTCGCCAGTCCCCCCAGCATGGCCTTCCTCGTGCCCCTCATCCACGCCCGGGAGGCCCAGCTGAGCCTGCCTCAGCTGCATGCCCTGCTGACCCTTCTGGGACGTCCTGCGGCCCAGTACCTTGTGGTCTGCCTGGAATTGGAAGCGGACCGCACCCGGCGCGTACACCTGCTGGCGGCCCTCCAGGCCATTGGTCGGAACGCCGTACCCGCCCTGGTGGACGCCCTCGCCTCGCCCCAGTGGTACCTCGTGCGCAACGCGCTGGATCTGCTGGCGGAGATCGGCCATGGCCCCGCCTTCCCCCACACGGCCCTGGCCCTCCAGCACCGGGACGCACGGGTGCGCAAGGCCGCCCTGCGGGCCGTTTCGGCCCTCGGAGTGCCCACGCAGATCACCGAGGCCCTTTTGCCGGTACTGCCGAACGCCGACCTCGACACCCAGCTCCAGATCCTGGCGGTCCTCAGCGACCTGGGCCCGGAGGCAGCCGAATCCGCACCGGCCTTGATGACGCTGCTCGCCTCGATCAAGGGCAACACCGGCGATGTCGTACGGGTCCGCCTCCGGATCCTGGAAGTCATCGGACGGGTGCGGGGCCAGCAGGCCCTCCCGGGCCTCCTCGACCTCTTCCGCCGCAAGGGCATCCTGTCCAGCCGTGAGGGCACCGCCGTCCGAATCGCCGCCGTAAAGGCCATGGAGGCCATGGGCACCCGGGAGAGCCGGGAGACCCTGGCGCTCGCCATGGATCTGGAATCCGATGTGGAGATCCGCAACTCCATCCGCAGCATCCTCGTGAACGGTTAGGCCCGCTCGGCGAGGATCGCCTCAGGCACACTAGGCCCATGCCCTCAGACCCTGGCACCCCCAGCATCCCCGCAGAGGATCTGCCCGCCCACCTGGAGCGGTTGCGCCGGGAAGGCTGTCTGGTCGCGGTGGTGACGGGCCCCGGGCTGGAGTTGTCGGCGCGCATCCTGAACCTGGATGCCCCCGCCCGCCGCGTGCGCCTGCACATCCCGGAAGTCCTTCCGGGCACGCTGGCGACCGGCACCCCGGTGCGGCTCGCCCTGCCCTTGGAAGGCCATCGCTGGGAGGCCCCGGCGCGGGTGATGGGCTCCCCCGCTCCCAGGGAGTTCGAACTGAGCCTGCCCTGGCCCGCAGAGCCCCGGGATCGCCGGGCCTCTCCCCGCATCCCAGTCGCCATCGACAGTGGACTTCGGGCCCTGGTGCACCTCGGCCCCCAGGGGCCCGCCCTCACGGGACCCCTGCTGGATGTCTCCTCGGGCGGCTTTCGTTTCGCGGTCGAACGCGCCTTCGACCTCCAGACTCGGGAGCGGCTGGATCCCGCCCGCCTTGGCCTGGAGACCGGCCTCGCCCTCGATGGTGTGGAGCTGACGGGCCTGCGGGAAACCTCCCTGGAGGCGGGCGGCCTCCTGCGCGACCTGGATCCCGGCCCCATCCTCCACATCCAGTTCCGGGCCCTCCTCCGCTCAGACCGCGCCTTCCTGCAAGCCTGGTGCGATGCCCGTCAGCACCACCTGACCATGCCCACGCGCCCGGAGCTGCCCACCGAACCCCAGCGGCCTCCGGTGCTGCTTTGGATGCCCGAAGGCCCCGCCAGGGACGCTTTGGCGGATCTGCTCACCGAAGCGGGTCAAGGCCCCATCGCCTGCGTAGAGCTGCTGCCGGAACTCCGCCGAAGCCTGCAGACCGTCCGCCATCGCGCCGCCCTGCTCCTGGGTCCGAGCGAGGAACTCCCCTCCGCCCTAGCCCTGGTGCGTGCCCTGCGAGGTTCACGGCCTTGCCCAGTGCACGCGCCCGCCCCGGGACTCCCGGGCTGTGATCACCTTCTGCCCACGCCCCTTCGCAGCTCCGACCTCCTGGCAGCCCTGGAGCGGCTGGGCTGAGCCTACTTCCGCGGGCGCGGCGGGAAGGCTTCCAGCAGCTGCCTCACGGCATCGGCCACCTTCTCATCCGCCGCTTCGGCAGACTCCGCCCCGCTCAGGGCCCCTTCTGCCGTGGCCTCCCACACCAGCCGCTTGGTGCGCGAATCGATGACCTCCAGCACGATCGAGCCCTCGGGATAGCTGCGGGTCTCGCCCACGGAGGTGTGACTCCCCATGCGGAAAGGCCCCACGCGGAAGCCCATCCCGACGCCGAGATGGGTGGTGGTGCGGACCTTGCGGTTGCGGAAGATGGGCGTGAAGGCCACGAGGAAATCCGGCTCGCCCTGCTTTTCCATCCTGAAACCCTTGGCGGCCAGCACCTGGTCGACATGGAAGGAAACGCGGTTGTGGAGTAGGGCCTCCCCCTGGCGCCCCTTGCCCTCATTGCGCCCGTAGGTCCAGTCGTAGGTCTTGTAGGCCTGGAAGTCCGCGCGCAGGTCGTAGTCGTGCCTGACGGTGAATCCGGTGCATCCGGTCAGGAGCACCAGCGCTGCGGCGAGAACGGAATGGCGCATGACGACCTCCAGATGGGCTGCGTCCCATTGGACGCCTTCACGCCCTACAAGGTTGATCCGAGCGGAAGGATCCGCCCGTCCTTCCACACCTGGAACTGTCCTTCGTGAGCCCAGGGGAGCGCCCGAGCGCATCCCGCCTGGGCGGCGTGATGGAAATGCCCGACGACAAAGCAGGCCGCGCCGGACCGCTTGCCCGCCGCCTCCAGGGCGGGAAGGGGCACCGGATGCTGGTAGGTGCCTGGGCGGGCGGCGAACTTCCGGCGCAGGGCCCCGGCTACCGCGCGGGAATGGGGCGTGGGGGCGAAACGCGCGAAGAGCCACATGGGGCCGCTTCGGAACAGCAGAAACATCAACCGATAGGCCCAGAGACGGCCATCCAGGAGGTCGCCGTGTTCCCAGACAAGGCCTTCTTCAGGTAGCGCGCCTCCCACGCCTTCACCAATGAGGTCAAAGCGGGAAGAGAGGCCATCCAGGAAGAACTCCCGGTTGCCGGTCCAGAGCCCCACCCAGCGTCCTGCGGCCCGACGCTCCGCCACCCAGGCCAGGAAGGCATCTTGGTTGGGTTCCTCCAGCCCCGGCAGGCCAACCCAGACTTCGAACAGATCCCCGAGGAAGAGCCAGTCGGCCTCCGGATGGGCGGCAGTGGCTTCCCTCAGTCCCGTCAGCGTATCGCCCCAGTGAGGATCCGCCACGAGGATGAGGGGGCGCGTCGGGTCCGGCCGTCGGACAGAGCCCTTCACCCAGGAGAGGCCCGAGAGACGGCGCCCCCGCAGCCAGCGCAGGGAAGGGATGGAGAGGCCGGCGAGCACTGCCGCGGCATCGATCCAGCCCGTTCCCCCGGCGCGAAAGGCGATGACGACGGCCAGCCCCAGCCCGAAGAGTCCCAGATGACGCCGATAGAGCGGCAATCCGCGCCAAACTCGGGACAGCAGCCCATCGAGCAGCGCCGTCCCCAGACCAAAGGCCAGGGGGGTCAGGAACGGGTGGTCTGCGGGAAAGGCCATCCCTCCATCGAACCCGGGCCAAGCGCCGGACGCAACCTTCGGAGATGCGAAGGGCCGTGACGGGATTTCCCGGATCGGCATCCCACGGGTGGGCGCTGATTCGTCCCACTTCGATACCCTGAGCATTCCATTTTCCATCCCGCGAAGGAGGATCCATGTCCTACGAACCCAAGAACTACGACTCCCTGAAGGGCGGCGCCGTGAAGGGCCTGTCCGACAGCCAGCTCGACCAGCACTTCACCCTCTACAAGGGCTACGTCGCCAAGCTCAACGAGATCGAGACGAAGCTGGCGGACATTGACAACACCAAGCCCAACTACAGCTTCAACGAATACAGCGAGCTGAAGCGCCGCGAGGCCGTGGCCTTCAACGGCTCCTTCCTCCATGAGCTCTACTTCGAGAACCTCGGCGCCGACGTTGAAGTCAGCCCCGAACTTCAGACGGCCCTCGACGCCCAGGGCGGCAAGGACAAGCTCCTGGCCGACCTCAAGGCAACGGCCCTGGGTGGCCCCGGCTGGGCCCTGCTCACCCGCAACCGCCGCGACGGCAAGCTGCACACCTACTTCGTCGCCGAGCATCACCTGGGTCTGCCTATCGACCAGGATCTGCTGATCGTGCTGGACAGCTGGGAGCACGCCTTCATGGTCGACTACGGCATCAAGCGGCCGGACTACATCGGGGCGTTCATGGAGAACATCAAGTGGAGCGAAGTCTCCAAGCGCTTCGCCCTGGCTGCAAAGTAAACAATACGTGCGCTCGAGAATGGGGCCCCCGTTTGGGGGCCCCGGTCGATTCAGGAAGCGGTCGGTACCATCAACGGCAACCCCGCTATCACCTTCCGGATGTCTGTGAGGCCGAAAGGCTTGGGCAGTACCCAGACGCATTCGTACTGGGATACGAGGGCCTTGGTCTCCGAATCCAGGAAGCCGGTGGCCAGGAGAATCGGCGTATCTGGCGATAGCACGCGCAGGTGGCGCAGGGTCTCGGCGCCGCCCAGTCCGGGCATGTTCAGGTCCAGCAGGACCAGGTCGGGATCGGAGCCGTTCCAGACCCGGGCGAGGGCGGCTTCACCCGAATCCACCGCCTCCACCACATGCCCCAGCGTCTCCAGCAGGGCCGGCACCGAGGCTCGGATAAGAGGATCGTCGTCCACCACCAGGATATGCAGCTTGGGACCCCCGGCAGGCACGGGTACCTCCGACACCGGTGCGGGCAGCTCGCAGCGATTCTGGGCCGGAAGCCGGATCAGCACCTTCGTGCCATGGTCCATATCGCTCTGCAGGTCCACGGTACCTCCATGGGCCTTCACCGTCCCGTAGACGATGGCCAGCCCCAGCCCAGTCCCCTTTCCAAGCGCCTTGGTGGTGAAGAAGGGTTCGAAGGCCCGGGCCTGGATCTCCGGTGACATGCCGAAGCCGGTGTCCTCGACCGCCAGTTCCACCATGCCATCCGGGCCGAGGCCCGTGGATAGGCGCAGGAATCCTCCCCGAGGCATGGCGTCCAAGGCATTGACGCACAGGTTCATAAGGGCGCTCACCAGGGCCTGGCGATCTCCCTGCACAGCCGGAAGGTTCGGAGCCAGATCGAGTTCCAGAGAGAGCCGCTGAAGGGTGGTGCGCTGGAGCAGATCCGCTTCCTTGCGGACGATTTCATTCAGATCGAGGAGGAGCGGCGCTTCCAGCTCCTTGCGCGCAAATTCCAGCAGCCCCCTCACCAGATCCCGGCCTCGCTCGGTGGCCCGGGCGATGGTCTCAAGGCCCTGGGCGAGGAATTCCTGCCCATGGGTGCGGGTCTGGAGGGTCGTGGCGAGAGCCATGATGGCTCCCAGGACATTGTTCATGTCGTGGGCAAGTCCCCCTGCGAGGCTCCCGAGGCTGTCCAGTCGCTGGATATGCTGTAGTTCCCCTTCAAGCCGGCGCCGGTCGGACTCCGCGCGCCGTCGTTCCGTGATATCCCGGAACGTGGAGACGCAACCTGAGAGACCCGGCTTGTGGGGCATGCGGATCGGCTCGGTGTTGAGGGAGATCCAGATGTCCTGTCCATCGGGATGGCGCAGGCCCATGACCTGATCCCGAGCGGGTTCCCCGGTGGCGAGGGTGCGCTGGGGAGGCTGCTCCGCCAGAGGCCAGGGGCTCCCATCCTCTCGCCAGTGGGTCCACCCAGGATCCGCATCCTCGAGTCCCACGATCTCTTCCCTGGAAAGGCGCAGGATGCGTTCCGCCGCCCGATTGCAGTCGATGGCCACACCGCGGGCATCGTAGACCACCATCCCCTCCGCCATCGCCTCCAGCAGGCTGCGGGTGCGGAGGCTGCTCTCCCGGAGGCTGGCTTCCATCTGGGAGCGTTCGATCTCCACCGCCGTCCGAGTGCTGAAGAGTTGGAGCACCGACTCCGCCATCGCCACGTCCAGAATCGGACGCTCGAAGAGCGCGGCCATTACCCCCAGGACGTGGCCGTTCGAATCCAGCAGCCGCACGCCGGCATAACCGTCAATTCCGAGTTCCACCAGCAAGAGATCCTCGGGGAAGCACTCCTGTACGCCGGACGGCAACAGGCAGGCCCCACCCACGATCACGTCGTGACTGGGGGTTCCGCGGAGTAGATACTCAAAGTTCTCCAGCGGAAACCCGCGGCGGGCAGCCCCCAGGGTGCGCATCCGTTCCGGCCCATCAAGCAGCCCCACGATGGCCACATCCGCGTTCAGAAGCCGACAGATGGCCTGGGCCACAAAGGGGAAGTAGGTCTCGCCGCAGAAAAGTCCACTTTCGCGGACGAGCGCATGAAAGGCCTTTTCGAACCGCCCCACCCCATCGGCGGGGAGGGCATACGGAACATCCTGGAAGGAATCCATGGAATCAGTGGCCTTGTAGAAGGAAGTCGAGGATTTGGCGCAGTATAGTCCACAGCATTCAGGTTGTGAATAACCGATTCTTTCCGAGACATGGTTCGTTGAATTTATGGATTAACCCGTGCGCACCCTTTCCTGAGATCGCGTTGCATCAGACCCCTGATCGCCTATCCTAGATCCACGGTGCGTCGCTTCTGGTCCTTCGTTCTCGCCCTTTGCCTGTTCCTGGGAGCGGGGCTGGATTCCTTTGCCGCGCCTCCGGAACCCTGTTGCTGCGGAGAGATCGAGGTCCCCTGCCCCTGCGGCCCGGCTTCCTGCCCATCCACGTCCCGCTCACCCCAGGCCATCGCTGTCCTTCGCACCACAGCTTCCACACAGATCGCGCGAAAAACGAACCCGTCCCACGGACCTGGCGCCCATCCCTGCACCGGTCTTCCGGGCCCTGCAGAGCTGCGACCGCTCGTTGTCGGTGTCCTGCCCAACCTTCCGCGGCGTGGCCCTCCCAGTCCGCTCCTCCCACTCCTGTGCATCTTCCGGAATTGAAGTAGGACGTCCGTCCAGGCCGAAGGCTTGTTGAACGCACATCCTGACCTTCTTCCGGAGTTTTCATGCATGCCCTGATTCCCGCATGGAGCGCGGGGCTGGTGGCCATGGCGGCCCAGCCCACGCTCCCTCCCCCGCCCCTGCTTCAACTACCGGGGCTTCCCACCCTCCTCCAGCGCCTGCCCAGCGCCGCTCCCGACCTGCACGAAGCCCGCGCCCGAGTCGAGGCGGAACGGGCCAAGGTGGCCCCTGCCGGCGCCCTGCCCGATCCTGACCTGGCCTTGGGGCTGACGAAGGCCATGGCCGCCGACGTCCGAATTGAAAGCATGGACGGCGGCATGAGCGTCGAGGGCCTCACCGGCATGCTGCCCGCCCGAAAGGAAGTCAGCCTCATGGCAGGTCAGGTGCTGCCCTGGCCAGGCAAGCGCGCCGCCCGCACCGCCCTGGCCGAGAGCGGCGTGCGCCGGGCCGAAGCGGAACTCGAGACCCGCCGCCTCGCCGTCGAAGGCGAGATCCTCGACACCGTTCTGGACCTCCTCACCCTGCGTGCCCAGCGGTCCCTCCTCCAGGAGCAGGATCAGCAATGGGTCGTCGCGGAGGACTTGGCCAAGACCTGTTGCGAACTGGGAAAGGGCAGCACCTCCGACCTCCTGTTGGCCATCCAGACCCGCGCCCGTCTCCGCCAGCGGCTGCTCGCCCTGGACGCCCGCGAGGCCAACCTCGGGGACGCGCTGGCGCGACATCTCGGGGCACCCGCTGAAAAGGCCCTGTTCGCGGAAGGCAAGCTCCTCGCCCTGCCCCTTCCCTCCGCGCCGAGCGCCGAAACCTTGGCGGCGGACCTCCTGGCGCGCAATCCACAGCTTAGGAGCGTGGATGCGGATGCGGATGGCGCGAGCCGCGCCCTGGATCTGGCTCAGAAGGAACGCCGTCCGGATTTCCGGGTGACGGGTGGCCTCATGGCCGAAGGCGGCATGACGCCAGGCTGGAAGGCGGAAGTGGCCTTCAGCGTTCCGCTCTTCAGCCGCCGCAAGCAGGACATGGTGGTGGCCCAGCGCCGCGCCGAGCAGAGCCTCGTCACCCACGGCCGCGAGGGCCTCAGCCGCCTCATCCTCCAGCGCGCCAGGGAGCGAGCCCGCGCCTGGACCCTCGCCCGCGCCACCGTCGATCTGGTGGCGAAGGAGCTGCTGCCCGCAGGCGAGGCCAACATCCAGAGCCTCTTGAGTCGCTACGAGAGCGGCAAGGCCGATTTCAGCGCCGTCCTCACGGCCCTCAACGCCCAACTCTCCGACCGGGAAGCCCATCTGGGCGCGGTCACGGCGCTGCACCGACTGAGCCTCCACCAGTACCGTGCGGGCCTGGAACCCCCACCTAACCTTGAGCTCGGCGGTTCCGCAATGGCCTCCGCCCCGAGTGCCGCCCCCGCGCCTTCACCGACATCTGCGGGCCCCCGCCCCGCCCAGGCGGAAACCCCCGCCGCCGCCCCCATGAAGATGTGAGACCGCCATGACCCAAGACCTGAATGAATTCGAACCCACGCCCAGCTCACCCTTGTCCCGCCTCGCGGTGGGCTTGGTCGCTGGCCTGCTCCTGGGCGGCGTCGGCACCTGGCTGATCCTCCGCCCCAGGGCCGCAAACCACGACCACGGCGCGGAGGCCTTGTCCGCCAAGCCCAAGGCCTACCAGTGCCCCATGCACCCTCAGATCCTCCAGGATCACCCCGGCGATTGCCCCATCTGCGGCATGGCTCTCGTGGTGATGGAAGGCACCCAGGCCCTCCAGAGTCCCGGACCCGACGGGCTGGTGACCGTGAAGATCGATCCCGGACGCCAGCAGCTCATGGGCCTGCGCCTCGCCAAGGCCGAGGAAGGCCAGCTGGACGGCGGTTTCCGGGCCCCGGGCCGAGTGATGCTGGATGAAACCCGACTGAAGCGCGTGACCGTAAAACTGGAAGGTTTCGTGGAGAAACTCCACGCCGACTTCACCGGCCGTTCGGTCAAGAAGGGTGAGCCCCTCTTCGAGCTCTACAGCCCGGAGTTCCTCAGTGCCCAGCGGGAGTACCTCGTGGCCCTGCGCACCCAGGCCAGCCTCAAAGGCACAGATCAGGAGGGTCGCTGGATGGAGCTGGCGGGCACCGCGCGGCGCCGCCTGGAGTTCCTGGATGCCCCAGAACCGCTGCTGAAGGCCCTGGATGCGGGCGGAGAGGTGAAACGCCATCTGACGGTGAACGCTCCCGTGACGGGACTCGTCACCGTGCGAAACATCGCCCAGGGCAGCCGCATCAGCCCCGCGGACGTGGCCCTGGAGATTGCCGATCTGAGCCATGTGTGGGTCGTGGCCGATGTCTTCGAGGCGGATCTCGCGAGGGTGAAGGTGGGCATGGGGGCGACCCTTGACCTGCCCGCCCTCGGGAAGAAGCTCGCGGGCCGTGTCGTGTTCCTCGATCCCGTGATGGATCCCAAGACCCGCACCCTGAAGGCCCGGCTGACCTTCCCCAATCCCGGCGGCGACCTGCGCCCGGAGATGCTCGGCGAAGTGAGCTTCCAGACCCCGGCCCGCAAGACCCTGACCATCCCTTTAGACGCAGTACTTGACAGTGGCACGCGGAAGATCGTCTTCGTGGACGTCACCAAGGGTCATTTCGAGCCCAGGGAGGTGAAGACGGGCCAGAGCACCAACGACCGCATCGAAGTCTTGGAAGGCCTCGAGAAGGGCGAGTCCGTCGTCACCCGCGCCGCCTTCCTCGTGGACAGCGAGAGCCGCCTCCAGGCCGCCCTGGCCGAGATGACCAAGCGGAAGGGGGCGAAATGACGGCCACCAAGAAAGGACTTGGCCACGAAGGGCCACGAAGGACCACGAATCATGCGAAAGGGGCACATTCCAACATGCGTTGGAGTTGCCAGAGAGCAATTGGACATGGCTCACGATTGAATCCGATCCCCTCGGACCTCCAAGCCCAGGACATTCGGCTCGCAATGCGAGCCCTTCGTGGCCCTTCGTGGCCCTTCGTGGCTCATGTTCCTTCTCACGGAGCCGCCCATGCATAGCGGTTCCTCCAACGGCATCCTCGCGCGGATCATCCGCTATTCGGCGGAGAACCGCTTCCTGGTCTTGGCAGTGTCGGTGCTGCTTCTGGCGTTGTCCGTGTGGTCCATGCGCCGCATCCCGCTGGACGCGCTGCCGGACCTCTCGGACACGCAGGTGATCGTGTATTCCAAGTGGGACCGCTCGCCGGACCTCGTGGAGGATCAGGTCACCTACCCCATCGTCACGAGCCTCCTGGGGGCGCCCAAGGTCAAGGCAGTGCGTGGCCTCTCGGACTTCGGCGCCAGCTACGTCTACGTCATCTTCGAAGACAACACCGACCTATACTGGGCCCGCAGCCGCGTCCTGGAATACCTCAGCAAGATCTCCGCGAACCTGCCACCCGGTGTCAAAACCGAGCTCGGCCCCGATGCCACCAGCGTGGGCTGGATCTACCAGTACGCCCTGGTGGACAAGACCGGAAAGCACAGCTCGGATGAGCTGAAGCAGCACCAGGACTGGTTCCTGAAGTTCGCGCTCCAGAGCGTGCCCGGCGTGGCGGAAGTGGCTTCCGTGGGGGGCCAGGCTCGGCAGTTCCAGGTGCAGATCGACCCGCTGAAACTCGCGAGCCACCGCCTCACCGTGGATCGCGTCATCGGCGCCGTGAAGGCGGCCAACAGCGAGGCCGGCGGGCGGCTCGTGGAGTGGTCGGGCCGCGAATACATGGTGCGGGGCCGGGGCTACGTGAAGACGCCCCAGGACCTCGCCAGCGCCACGCTGCGCACGGAGAACGGCACGCCCATCCGCCTGGGAGATGTCGCCACCGTGAGCCTCGGGCCCGAGATTCGTCGGGGACTGACGGACCTGGATGGCCTGGGGGACACGGTCTCTGGCATCGTCGTCATGCGCCAGAACGAGAACGCCCTGAACGTCATCGAGGCGGTGAAGGCCAAGCTCCAGGAACTCAAACGCAGCCTGCCTGAAGGCGTGGAGATCGTGCCGGTCTACGACCGCAGCGAACTCATCAACAAGGCCATCACCACCGTGAGCCACAAGCTCATCGAGGAGATGATCGTCGTCTCGCTGGTGATCCTCCTCTTCCTCTGGCACATCCCCTCGGCCGTGGTACCCATCGTCACCATCCCCGTGAGTGTGGCCCTGGCGTTCATCCCAATGCTGCTGCTGGGGCAGAACGCCAACCTCATGAGCCTCGCGGGCATTGCCATCAGCGTGGGCGTGCTGGTGGATGGCGCCATCGTGGAAGTCGAGAACGCCTACAAGAAGATCCAGATGTGGCAGGACGGCGGGCGCAAGGGCAGCTTCCATGACGTTCGGCTCGCGGCGCTTCTAGAAGTGGGTCCCAGTGTCTTCTTCAGCCTGCTGGTGGTGGCGGTGGCCTTCATCCCCATCTTCACCCTGGTGGACCAGGAGGGCCGCCTCTTCCGGCCGCTGGCGTGGTCCAAGAATCTCGCCATGGCCATCGCCGCCATCCTGGCGCTGACA
>CAYQAS010000068.1:0-22917 GCA_964415525.1 uncultured Solibacteraceae bacterium | reverse complement strand
GTGGACTACTCGGGTCGATCCGTCATCGTGGTGGGTCCCGACCTCAAGCTCCACCAGTGCGGCCTTCCCAAGAAGATGGCCATCGAGCTCTTCAAGCCGTTCATCTTCAATCGCCTCGAGCACAAGGGCCACGCCGCCACCATCCGCCAGGCTAAGGAAATGGTCGAGCTGGGTATGCCCGAGGTTTGGGATGTTCTGGATGAGGTCATCCGGGACCACCCCGTGCTGCTCAACCGAGCCCCCACTTTGCATCGACTTGGCATCCAAGCCTTCCAGCCCGTGCTTGTGGAAGGCAAGGCCATCCGTCTGCATCCCCTCGTGTGCACCGCCTTCAATGCCGACTTCGATGGCGACCAGATGGCCGTTCACGTACCCCTGAGCCCCATGGCCCAGATCGAGGCCAAGGTCCTGATGATGTCCACCCAGAACATCATCAGCCCCCAGAACGGCAAGCCCAACGTGGTGCCCAGCCAGGACATCGTGCTTGGCGGCTACTACCTCACCCTCAAGCGGGCAGACCGCCCGGGCGAGGGCATGGCCTTCGCCAGCATGGACGAGGTGATTGCCGCGCACGACGCGAAGGTGGTGGACACTCACGCCGTCATCCGCCTGCGCTACACCGGCGGCCTGGTGGACTCCGAGGCCTGGAACAAGCAGGATCCCAAGGTCCACTCCGAGCAGGACATCCTCGATTGCCCCATCACCCTGGTGAAGCACGACCTGATCACCACCACCGTCGGCCGCGTGCTTTTCAATCGGCACCTCCCCGATCAGCTTCCCTTCTTCAACGGCCTGTTGAAGAAGGAGGGCTTGCTCTCCTTGGTGAACCGCACCTACAAGCTGTCTGGCAAGGAGCCCGGCAAGGGCCAGCTGGATACCGTCGGTGTGGATGAAGTCGGCAATCCGCGCTACTCCACCATGTCCAGCCCCGAGATCACCATCTTGATGCTGGATGCGATGAAGGAAATGGGCTTCCTGTGGGCCATGAAGGCGGGCGTGTCCGTGGGCATCGATGACCTTGTGGTGCCCGGCTCCAAGCCGAAGCACATCAAGGACGGTGCCGAGCAGGTGCGTTCCATTGAGGCCGAATACCACGAAGGCAAGCTCGATCACCCGACCCGCACGAACCGCATTCTGGACGTCTGGGGCAAGGTTTCCGAAGACGTCGCCAAGGACATGATGAAGGAACTGGAACGCCGCAACAGTGGCGACCGCTTCCTCAACTCCATCTACATCATGGCTGACTCTGGCGCCCGTGGTTCCAAGACCCAGATCCGTCAGGTCGCCGGCATGCGTGGCCTCATGGCCAAGCCCAGCGGCGACATCATCGAGTCCCCCATCACCGCGAACTTCAAAGAGGGCCTCTCGGTGCTGCAGTACTTCAACTCGACCCACGGCGCTCGTAAGGGCCTCGCGGATACCGCGTTGAAGACCGCCGACTCCGGCTACCTCACCCGCAAGCTGGTGGACGTGGCCCAGGACGTCATCATCAACGAGGACGACTGCTGCACCGTGGACGGCATCGAGGTGGCGGCCATCGTGAACAGCGACGGCACCATCCGCGCCCGCCTCCGTGACCGCATCATGGGCCGCGTGTCCCTGGATGACGTGGTCGATCCCTACAGCAAGCAGATCCTGGTTGCTGCCGGTGACCTGATTGACGACGATCTCGCCTTCAAGATCGAGACCTCCGGCACCGTGAGTGTCAAGATCCGGTCCGTTCTCACCTGTGAAGCTCGTCGCGGTGTCTGCGCCAAGTGCTATGGCCTGAACCTCTCCACCGGCCGCTTGGTCGACCTCGGTGAGGCCTCGGGTGTGATCGCCGCCCAGTCCATCGGCGAACCCGGCACGCAGCTGACCATGCGTACGTTCCACATCGGTGGCGCCGCCAGCCGCGCCTCCGAGAAGAGCACTCATGACGCCCAGATCAAGGGCATCGTGAAGCTTGACGGCCTCCGCACCGTGGAGCGCGTCGTGGACCGTTCGGTGGAAAACAGCGAAACCGAGACCGTCGCCCTCAGCCGCTCGGGCCACATCCTGGTCGTCGACCTGGAAGGCAACGAGCGCGAGCGCTACAAGGTCGCCCCCGGCGCCATCATCCGCGTCAAGGATGGGGATGCCGTGGAGCCCAAGACCTGCCTGGCCGAGTGGGATCCGTACAACGACTACCTCATCAACGAGAAGCCCGGCATCGCCGACTTCAAGGAGTTCGAGGCCAACGCCAGCTACCAGGAAGAAAAGGATCAGATCACCGGTCGCTTCCGTAAGCGCATCATCGATCCCACCGATGACAAGCTGCACCCCCACATCAACGTGAAGGGCGACAACCACAAGGTGCTCCAGCGGTACAACATCCCGACCGGCGCCTACGTGGAAGTCGAGGACAACCAGGAGCTGTTCCCAGGCGATGTGCTGGCCAAGACTCCGCGTCAGCAGGCCAAGACCTCCGACATCACGGGCGGTCTGCCCCGCGTCACCGAGCTCTTCGAAGCCCGCCGTCCCAAAGATCCGGCCATCGTCGCTGAAGTGGGCGGCATCGTGAAGTATGGCAACCGTGTCCGTGGCCAGCAGAAGGTGATCGTCGAGAACCCGGAGACGGGGGAAAAGGGCGAATACCTGGTGCCTCGCGGCAAGCACATCCAGGTGCAGGACGGCGATGAAATCCGCGCTGGCGAGAAGCTCACCGAGGGTGCCGTCAGTCCCCACGATCTCCTCAAGGTCCAGGGTGAAAAGGCCCTTCAGGCCTTCCTCGTCAACGAGGTCCAGGAGGTCTACCGGGCTCAGGGCGTGGTGATCAACGACAAGCACATCGAGGTGATCATTCGCCAGATGATGCGCTGGGTCGTCATCACCGATGTGGGCGATACCCCGATGATCGTCGACGAGAAGGTGGACAAGCACCGCTTCAAGGAGATGAATGAGCAGGCCCTGAAGGACGGCGGCATCCCCGCCACCTGCGAGCCCCAGTTGCTCGGCATCACCAAGGCCGCGCTGACCTCGGAGAGCTTCATCTCCGCCGCCTCCTTCCAGGAGACCACCCGCGTCCTCACCGAGGCCGCCCTCGAAGGCCGCGTGGATTATCTCCGTGGCCTCAAGGAGAACGTCATCCTTGGTCGCCTGATTCCCGCAGGCACCGGCATGACCATCTACCGCGGCCTCCAGATCGAAGAAGGCCAGTACCCCGAGTTCCAGGAAACCGACCAGTTCGGCCCAGAAGACTTCGACGATGAATACAGCCGCATGGCTGCCCACGTCGAAGAACTGCAGGGGATGAGCGAGATCGACGGAGAGGATCTGTAGGGATTCCTTTTTACCAACCTCATGAACGGCCCGCTTTCGCGGGCCGTTTTTTTTACCCGGGACTCTCGGAGCGCCCAGGATTCAGGGAGTGGGTAGGTAATGCCGATTGATGGAGAAGTTCGCACCTTCTTCTCCCTCCGCAACCCGATCACTGGAGTCTTCTCCATGCCGGCCAGCATCGTCACAGTCCTAGGCACCCGCCCTGAGGTGATCAAGATGGCACCGGTGATTCACGCGCTGCGGGCCCGCGAGGTTGAGGTGGGCATACTGGTGACGGCCCAGCATCGGGGTCTGCTGGACCAGATGCTCGAAGTGTTCGGGTTGAAGGCGGACTGGGACCTGGACGCCATGGAACCCGATCAGACCCTGGCCTCCCTGAGCGGCAAGTTGATCCCAGCCCTGGACCGCGTGCTTCAGGATGCCCAGCCCAGGGCAGTACTGGCCCAAGGCGATACGGTCACCGTTTTTTGTGCGGCTCTGGCCTCGTTCTACCGTTGCATCCCCTTTGGTCATGTGGAGGCAGGCCTGCGAAGTGGAGACATGGCTGCACCTTTCCCAGAGGAGGGCATGCGGCGACTCTCGGCAGTGCTCGCCCACTGGCACTTTGCACCCACGGCACGTGCGAGGGAGGCGTTGCTCGGCGAAGGGGTTCGGCCTTCGGGCATCCATGTGGTGGGCAACACCGTCATCGATGCGCTCCTGGAAATCTCTGAAAGGACCGACCTCCCCTGGCCAGACATCCGGCCACTTCGCGAGGGGGAACGCCTACTGCTTGTGACTTTGCACCGGAGAGAAAACTTCGGAGCGCCGATCCGTTCGGTCCTGTCTGCCTTGGCGACCTTCGCCCGTAAGTATCCGGAAGCCCGACTACTCTATCCCGTGCATCCGAACCCCCATGTGAAGGGTCCTGCCGAGGAAATTCTGGGCGGGCTGGAGAACGTGCACCTCGTGGAGCCACTGGATTACCCCACCATGGTGCATGCTCTGAAGCGCGCATATCTTGTCCTGACCGACAGCGGGGGCCTCCAGGAAGAAGGACCGGCTCTTGGTAAGCCCATGCTGGTTTGCCGCGATGTTACAGAACGACCGGAGGCCGTTGATGCCGGAAGCGCCTTGCTGCTAGGCACAGATCCCGCCAGGATTCTCTGCGAACTCGACCGCCTCTGGAATGATACGAACCAGTACCAGAGCATGTCTCAACCGCGCTTTCCGTATGGAGATGGCCGCTCCGCTCAGCGAATCGCTCAAATCCTCGCAACGATAAAGTAGGCTTCATACACTTCCGGACGGAGCACCTTGAGACGTTTCATCGAGCAGCAATACCGTTCTATGGGCTTGTTGCTCTCGCGAGTAGTTTTGACGTGTCGCCACGGCGGCCGCCCGGAGCGTGGTGAGGAGCTCGGAATCCTGCCACAACCGACGGAGTGCAGCAGCCAAAGTGAGCGGATTTTCCGCAGGCACGACAATACCTGTGCCCGAAGACTCAAGCAGTTCGCTCGCCTCCCCTGTGGGCCCCGAGTAGCAAATCGGCAGGCCCATTGCCGTGGCTTCATACAGTTTGGATGGAATCACGGTGCGAAACAGCTCGTTGTCCTTCAAATGAACGAGTGCCACATCGCAGACACTCCACAGGGATGGCATCGATTCACGTGGTTGCGACGGAAGGAATATGAGGCTCGTCACGCCAGCCTCGCGCGCGTGCACCTCCAAATCCTCTTTCGCAGCGCCTGGACCGGCGAGCAACAGAGTGATCGGAGTATCTTGCAGCAAACGCGCAGTTTCGATGAGGTTTTCGAGCCCATGGGCCAATCCAAGCGTTCCGAAATAGCCCACAACCCAGCGATCCTTGAGCCCCAGTTCGCACACGCGACGCTGATCCTTGGGCCGGGGGTAGAAAGTGGTCAGATCGGTGCCATTGGGGGTGACGATTACATGTTCCGGTGGGATACCCCTCCGGATCAGGTCGCGCCGAAATGCCTCGGTAAAGGCGAAGACTCGATTGGAATTCTTATAGAGGCAGAGTTCCAACTTCTCGAGTCCTCGGAGAGCCAAGCCGGGTTTGGCCGCACCGACTGCGACGATGGATGCGGGCCACAGATCCCGGAGCTCAAAAACATGCGGAGTCCTGCGAATTTTGGCGCACAAGAGACCGGCGAGGGGGACGAGCAACTGAGGGCTCGTGGAAATGACGACGTCCGCTTGATGCTCAAAAAACGAAAAAAACAGCGCGGAAATGGCGTAGGAAAGGAAGTCAAAGCTTCTTCCAAGAATGCCTTTGTTGGGAGAGATAAAGGTCTTCACCCTGACGACTCGAATACCATCGATCGTGTCAACTGTGCGCCAAGCATTTTTAAAACCAGGGAACACGCGCCCCATAGGGAAATTTGGCGCAGAAGTGATTACCGTGACCGCGTGGCCATCTCGCGCCCAGATTCGCGCGCGTTCGTGAACATGTATGGCAGGGGCATTGGTCTCGGGCCAAAACTGTTCAGAGAAGAACAAAATTCGCACTTGCACCTTCGAAAAATTGGCTCTGCTGGATTATTGAATATCATTGGGCGGAAATGCAACAGATGCAACAACTCGCCACTGTCTTAAGGACGATCATACATCATGAGCCAGGGCAGGTGTTTCGCCGCCTTCTCGCGGTTATGCAATTACGTCTGGAAACCACGTTTCCCAGGTTGAATCACGAGCTTCAAAGGGACAAGCTGCAGTTCGAATCCCATCGGGCATTGCCGGTTTTTCCATGTCGCCAGGCGACATTGACATTAAAAAATGAAATATGCATTCTTGGGACAACGATTCCCATTCCCCGCGGTGCTGCGTGGCATGTTCAAGGAAAGCGTTTGGACAATATGTCACTCCACTACATGGAATGGCTTGAGGATCTTGACTCTTCCAGCTGTTTGGAAGTCATTCTCGATTGGATCGACGCGAATCCCCTTGTTGCGAAAAAGGCCCTTTGGGCGGCGTGGAATCCCTATTCAATCTCCCTGCGCGTTGTCGTCTGGATGCAGCAATGTGCACGGCACGGTTGGAAGTCTACCGATAGTGGCGTGGCTCTGGTGCTCACTTCGCTTGCAGAACAGCTTCATTATCTGTTCAGGCATTTGGAGCGGGACATCGGGGGAAATCATCTGGTGAAGAACCTCAAGGCCTTACTTTGGGGCGCGTCATTCTTTTCAGGGCCTGATAGTGACGCTTGGTATTTGACCTCAGCTCGCTTGCTTCAGAAGGAAGTCGACCGCCAAGTGCTCCCAGATGGCATGCACTTCGAGTTAAGCCCTGCATATCACTTCCAGGTGTTCGCGGATTTGCTGGAGATACGCCATGTATGGCGAGAAAAGCCGATCCCAGCATGGCTGGATCTCGCATTGGATCGCATGGCTCAGGTGTCCGTTGACATCACTCATCCAGATGGCCTGCCCAGTCAATTCTCAGATGGCGGCCTTCATATGGCGTATAGACCTGAATCCTGTATGCGGGTATATGAGGCGCAATCGGGTCGGCAACCTCAAGCTCGGGATCACTTCGTGCTGGAGCACGCAGGATACGTAGGGCTGCGGCAAGGCGATTCGTTCCTTCTCTGGGATTGTGGACCGCTCGGCGCTCGACACCTCCCGGCGCATGGGCACGGCGATTTGCTGGCAATCGAATGGAGCGTGGATGGACATCGCATCCTGGTTGACCGCGGTGTATTCGAGTACGAACCTGGCTCTTGTCGCGCAATGAGTCGGGGGACCTTTGGGCACAACACAGTGACAGTCGAGGGCCAAGATCAGGGGGAGTTCTGGGGATCCTTCCGCCTGGGACGGCGGCCGCAGCGAATCAAAAAAACCTCAGGCTTCCATGGTGGTGTGCTAACGGCATGTGGCAGTCACGATGGCTACCGTCACTTGGTGGGAAGCCCCGTCCACTGCCGAAAGTTTCATACAGATACCCGTTTTATCGAGATCCTGGACACAATTGAGTCCACACACCCTGTACGAGCTCAGGCCAGCTTTCTAATGCACCCCGATTGCCATCAGATCGGAGACCGGAGTTTCGAAACACCATGTGGAATTGTGAGTTTTGAAACCAATGGAGTGTGGGAAGTTCAAACAAGCGAATGGTTTCCAGAATTTGGCGTACGAATCCCGACATTGCTTGTCGTGATTGATGTCCCTTTCCATCAACCTCTACATACCTGCTGGGCGGTTCAACCCTAATCGAACCCTGGAGAAATTATGAAGTTCGACCTGTGCATTATTGGCCTGGGATATATAGGACTTCCCAGTGCGGTATTATTCGCGCAAGCTGGTTTGAATGTTTACGGCGTGGATGTGGATCCCAGAAGGTTGGATTTGCTTCGATCGCAAATTTGTCCTATCCATGAAAGTGAATTGCCAGATCGCCTGAAGTCAGCCTTCGAAAGCGGCCGACTGAGTGTGGGTGATGCTCCCAAGGCCGCCAAGGCCTACCTGCTTTGTCTCCCGACACCGGTGACCGAAGATCGAAAGGCCGATCTTGCGTTTGTCCAAGCTGCGAGTCGTTCCATATGCTCGGTGCTTGAAAAGGGTGATCTCGTGATTCTAGAGAGCACCGTTCCGCCAAATACTTGCCGTGATGTTGTGGCTCCTATTATCAAACAGCTCACGGGATTTGACCCTGAGATG
Organism: uncultured Solibacteraceae bacterium; assembly: GCA_964415525.1. Lineage (GTDB taxonomy): Bacteria > Acidobacteriota > Holophagae > Holophagales > Holophagaceae > CAZPUI01. The sequence continues at coordinate 14,959 of CAYQAS010000068.1, read as the reverse complement.
GACTACATGCTCGCGCATGCTCCCGAGCGAGTCATTCCAGGTGCTATTTTTCATGAATTGATTCACAACGTGCGCATTGTAGGAGGTGTGACACCGGAGGCGACCGAAGCTGCAGCTGATCTCTTCCTGAAGGCTGGTGTGAAGGATGTGCGAAAGACCAATGCCGAAGTAGCTGAATTGAGCAAGGTTGTGGAAAATACATTCCGGGATATCAATATCGCCTTTGCCAATGAACTGGCAACGATGTGCGATCGGCTCGGCGTGAATGTCTTCGAAGTCATTCGGTTGGCGAATCTGCATCCCCGGGTAAATGTGCATAATCCGGGCATCGGCGTTGGCGGCCACTGCATTCCCGTGGATCCTTGGTTTCTGATCCACTTGTGCCCCGATGAATCGCAGTTGGTAAGAACTGCGCGCCTGATCAACGATGCAAAACCGCACAAGGTCGTCGCCGATATTCTCAAGGCTCACGGTCACGGCAACGTCAGCCCCATCGGCATCCTTGGGGTGGCCTACAAACCCGATGTGGACGATTCAAGGGAGAGTCCTGCACTGGAGGTCGTCCATCTCCTGCAGCGGGCTCATCGCAACCTATTTATATACGACCCCTATATTCCCAGTCTCAGCAACGCATCCCTTGAAGAAGTTCTGGCTCAAGCTACGGTGGCAGTGCTCACGGATCATAAGAAGTTCTCCACGATTTGCGGCCCTCGCGTCTTGCGATGGAACCGCGACTAAGTCCACGCGGAGATATGTTCGGCATGCGACAATTATTTCAGAATCTTCAGAACGGACGTCTCCTCATAGAGGAACTCCCTACTCCTACTGTGCGCTCCGGTCATATCCTGATCGAGGCTGAGTGCAGCATTATCAGCGCCGGAACGGAGCGTTCGCTGGTAGGTTTTGGTCGAGGTGGATTCTTCCGAAAAGCCAAAGCTCAGCCTGAAAAAGTGCGGCAGGTGCTTCAAAAGGTGAGGACGGATGGGGTGTTGGCGACCCTTGGTGCAGTGAAAGCCAAACTCTCTGTCCCGATGCAACTTGGGTACAGCCAGGCAGGACGGGTTCTGGCGGTGGGAGAAGGGGTGGAAGGCATTCGTGTGGGCGACCGGGTCGCTTCCAATGGTCCTCACGCAGAGATGGTGCTCGTTCCCAAGCACTTGGCGGCACGCGTTCCCAAGGGGGTTTCTGCAGAAGATGCATGCTTTACGGTAGTTGGCGCGATCTCGCTGCACGGAGTGCGTCTTCTAGAGCCAACCCTTGGGGAAACGCACTTGGTCATGGGTCTCGGGCTCCTTGGACAGCTTGCAGTTCAGATCCTTGCGGCAGCGGGTTGTCGTGTACTGGCCATCGATCCCGATCCTGCCAAGGTTTATTTAGCGGAACAGTTTGGAGCCATCGGTATTAGGGGTGGAGATCCGGTGCGCTCCATTCTTGAACTCACCGAAGGTGTGGGTGTGGATGGTGTGCTCATTACCGCCTCTACTCCAAGTCGTGAACCCATTCTTCAATCCGCTGACGCTTGCCGCCACCGTGGCCGCATCGTATTGGTGGGTGTCATTGGCCTGGAGATCCCCCGGGATCCCTTTTTTAAGAAGGAAATTCGATTCCAGGTGAGTTGCTCCTATGGCCCAGGTCGCTACGATGCGCGTTACGAGTCGCAGGGGAACGACTATCCGCTGGGATACGTTCGCTGGACTGAGCAGCGCAACTTAGAAGCCTTCCTGGCACTTTTAGCCCAGGGCAAGGTCCGCACCGAGCCTTTGCGCAATCTGTCTTTTCCGATCGAGAGGGCGCAGGAAGCATACGACGCGTTGATGCAGCGCCGCGACTTAATGGGGATCCTTCTCACCTATCCGGGCAGGGTGCCTCTGAACCGTACGATTGAGATTCAGCCCGCTTCGAGCCTCTCTCTCTCCCCTGATGTTCCAGGCATCTGCTTCATCGGATCGGGCTCCTATGCCACGTCCGTGCTCATGCCCCTTCTGGATGGTTGTCCGCCGCATCGTCGCCGTCATATCGTGAATAATGGCGGCACCAGCGCAGCTCTTGCGGCCAAGCGCTTTGGCTTTGAATGTGCGGGCAATGATATCTCTCCGGTTCTGGCGGATCCTAGCGTGCATGCGGTCGTCATCGCGACCCGTCACGATTCGCACGCTGAACTTGTCTGCCGTGCGCTTGAAGCAGGGAAGCACGTCTTCGTCGAAAAGCCTTTGGCGACGACCCTGCCCCAACTCGAAGCTATTGAAACTGCGGTGGCGAAGCATCCCGACCGCGTGCTCATGGTGGGTTTTAATCGGCGCTATGCCCCGATGGCCCAGAGCGTCAGTGATGCACTGAAAGAACGTCGTGCCCCTCTCCTCGCCACCGCCTTTATCAACGCCGGTGATATTCCTGGAGATCACTGGGCCCACGACGCCCGAGAGGGGGCTGGTCGGATCATCGGAGAGGGCTGCCATTTCGTGGATCTGCTGTGCCACTGGACCGGGTCTCCCCTTATTGATCTCAGGATTCAACGAGCGATACATCCCAATGCGGGGGAGCTGGAAGATGTGGCCGTCTTATTCCTCTCCTTCGAAGATGGCAGTCTTGGGACTGTTCATTACTTCAGCAATGGGCATAGGGGCTTCTCTAAGGAACGCTATTCCTTAGCGTGGGAGGGCCGACAAGCCGAGCTCCTGAATTGGCGACAACTCAATTACTACGGCATGACCAAGAAGACTCAGCGAGCTTGGCTGCGCCAGGACAAGGGCCAGGCAGCCTGTCTCAAAAACTTCTTTGAGGCGATTATTGGGAAGGTGTCACCGCCGGATCCACACGCGGCCATTGAGGTTACGCACAAGCTCAATTGCGCCGTATTGAAACAATATTGCGAATTCCCATGCTAGGTCGTGATTGTAAGAATATTTTTTCTTTGTATGGTATACAAGCCGCAAATGCGGTATTTCCACTCATTGTCTTCCCCCACTTGCTTCGGGTTTGCGGGCAGCAGTTCTACAGTCAAGTGGCGATGTCAGAGGCTGTGGCACTGGCGGTGCTTACAATTTCTCTCTATAGCTTCGATATTGACGCTCCAGCACGTGTGGTGGGGCTTGACCTGAAACACCATGCAACCAGCGTCTCTATAATATTTAGCGGTGTGCTGTTCGCACGGTTGGCGCTTTTTTTGGTCGGAGCGCCACTCTCAATGGTCGGGTGCTGGTTTCTTGCCCCCAGTCTTCTGGCTCCACTAGCGTGGTGGCTCCTGCTTCCCTTGAGTCACTTGCTGCAATCCGCCTGGCTATTCCAGGGGTTGGAGCGAAACGGGCCGATTGCTGTAGCGATGATCATCAGCCGCATTACCTGCATCGTGGCCATCCTGGCTCTCGTAAACAGGCCAGAGCAGCACCTGATGGTCCCCGCGTTGGTTGGCTCCATGGCTTTGGCTGGCGCTCTGGGCCTGCTTGCCTATGCGCACATCAGCTTGCGTGTGCGGTTATGTTGGGTGCCCATCGCGGAAGTCCTGGCACTGTTTCGGAACGGGCGGATCATCTTCTTCGGCAATAGCTCGGTCTTCATGTACCGCGATATGAACGTGCTGCTTTTGGCCGCAGCAGGGGCCGGAGCTCCCGCAGTCGCAGCCTACTCCATCGCAGAAAAATGGATCAAAGGTTTACAGGCGGCTGCTCGGCCTTTGAATCAGTATTTTTTTCCCAAGGCTATCCTGGCAATCAGGGGCCGCCACCGGGCAGACCGTGGGGCTCTGTGCGCTTTGCTTCGGATGACGTTACCTCAGCTGGCAGCCCTTTTCATCTTGGTAACTATGTTGGTTGGAGTTGTGCTGATTGCAACTCATCATATCCCAGTGCTGCGCGAATGGCCCGAACGGCGTGCAATCAGTTTCCTCCTTGTCCTTATGGCCCCAGCCGTATTTTTTGGCATCCTGAATTTTATGGTTGGAAGTATTGGTTTAAATCACCTCGGTGAGCGGAAGTATTTGTTCTTCAGTTTGCTCCTGGTCGGAGGGCTGAACCTAGGGGTATGTTACGTTCTTTCCCGCATTTTCGGTGGTCCTGGTGCGGCCCTGGCCTTTGTCATCAGCGAGGCACTGCTTGCAGGCTTGATCGTCCGTCGCTATTTTTGCCGAGCCCCCATTCCGGGGAAGCGTTGAGGACCCATGGAATTATTTGAACGTTTGCTGGCCCTCACCCTTTCCTGCCTCATGTTGGGTTTGGGGTGGGTATTGCGTCGGCGCAGCGGTACCTGGGCGACCCCCGCGGCCCTATTTTGTGGCTTTTGGTTCTTATTTTCATTCATTCCTCTCCTGGTACTGTTCTATGTGCCGGTGAATCCGTTAGCAATTGGCTACCTATTCCTTTGTTGTCTCGCCTTTTCATTGCCTGCCCTGATGACGGATTGGGGGCCAATCCAGGAGCGCAATGCTACTTATGCCGAGGCGCGGCGCGATTATCTGGCCGGCAGGACAATTCAGATTGTTTTTATTGGAAGCTTTTGTATTTCTATTTTGTTTATCCTGTTGGACCTATTCGTGCAAGGCATTTCTTTGAGTCAGATGGTGTTTAATTTCTTTTCAAGTGCAAATACATACCTCGAGAAACGCTACGAAAGTGACATAAAAAGCAATCTGTTTGGCCAGTGGGGGCTTATCACGGCCTACCTTTGTGTAACCTTTGGAGGATTGCTGCATGCCCAGGCCTCAAGTTCCCGGCAAAGAGGGCGTATCCTAGTCATGCTGATGACTCCGCCCGTCCTGGTCATGCTGGTGCAATCGGCCAAGGGGCTCTTTTTTATTTCCATCGCCATTTTACTTGGCGCCCATCTGGTGCATCGAATTCTGAGTGATCAACGCCCCCACGTCGATTTTATGGCGCTAGCCCGCCAAGCCAAGTATCTGGTCCCAGTCATACCTCTTACCGTTCTATCGTTCCTCACCCGAGGCCTATACGCACTTGGAGATACGGCTGAGGTAATGCAGCGCCTCATTAGCTATCTTTATTCTTATGCCTTTCTTCATATCTACGCATTTTCAGATTGGTTCACATTCCGAATTGGCCAAGCCTCTCTGCAGGAATACCCAAGTGAACCGCTAACCTACGGTTTCTATACTTTCATTGCCGTATTTAAGTTGCTCGGGAGTGACAAGTTTGTGCCGGGGGGGGTATATGAGGAATATTTTGTTTTTGGAGATATGTCTCCTGGCAATATTTACACGCTTTATCGCGGTTTGATAACGGATTTTGGTCTGGCGGGCACATTGCTGATGATGATTATTTTTGGTGCAATATTTAATGCAGCCTACATTCGAATGCTGAGTGTTCGATACCCAACTATAAGTATCGCCGTTGCCTTTCTCTTTGTTCAGTTGCTGTATACATCCTACATTATCAGTGCCCTTATTTGGAATACCACTTACCTTGTGACGGTCCTCAATGCCTTGATTCTGATCCTTAATCGACATTACGTGCGTGAGAGGTTTCGGGGCGATTCCCACAGCGGTGCTAACTCATCCTATTTTCCTCAGTGACCATATGAAACTCGCCTATATTTGCACGAACTACAACAACAGCGATGAAACGATCGCTGCAATCGAATCACTTCTCGCGAACCACGGCCATGAACACCGCTGTATCGTGGTGGACAACCTAAGCCGACCGGAGCAGGCAGATCTCCTGCGCGCCTACGCGGAAGGCCGCCCAGAAATTGATGTGATCTTTAATGATAAGAACGTGGGTTACTTCGCAGGCCTAAACATTGGCCTTGAGCGGTTGAAGCGTACCGCTCCTGATTTTGTGCATACGGTTATCGGGAACAATGACCTGCTGTTTCCGTCGAATTTTACAGATAGCGTGGCTGCCCAAGAGTCCCGCTTCCAGTCCCATCCGGTCATATCACCCTCCATCATTACAACCGATGGAGAGCATCAGAACCCGCACGTGATTCATGGGATTTCTCGATGGCGCGAATATATGTACGACCTCTACTACAGCAATTACGGCCTTGCGCGCCTTCTCAAATGGTTCGCCCTCTACCTTCGGCCTGTCATTAGGCGAGGAGATGAGGCCCTTCATGCAGATGGCGGCGAGATCGTTCAGGGACATGGATCCTGTTACCTCTTTGGTCCGCGCTTTTTTTCCGAATTCGGCCGTCTTTGGTCCCCAACCTTTCTGTTCGGCGAAGAGTTCTTTCTCTCCATTCAGCTTGCTGATAAGGGCTTCCGGGTATACTACGAACCCTCTATTTGCGTCGCTCACGCCTGCCACGCCTCTGTGAGTCTGCTGCCCAGTCGGCGCCACTGGGACCTCATGCGTGAGGCCCACCATGTTTACCGGGAGCACAAGAGCATCCAACTACGGCGTGAACAAAGGCCCGGCGTATATAAGGACGCAGGCGTGGGCCAGGATAATTATCGCATCTGTAGTAAATGTGTAATGGACACCAGCGATTCCAAGATCACATTCGATGCTCAGGGCGTGTGTGATCATTGCAATACTTTTCGGGATAAGATCTGGCCTCAATGGCATACCGATGAGCGCGGGTGGCGTATTTTGCAGGATCTTGCTGAGAAGATCCGGAAAGATGGTCAAGGTCGGGACTTTGATTGCATCATTGGCATGAGCGGTGGTGTTGATAGCTCATACCTGACCTATGTCGCCAAAGAACTGTTGGGGCTGCGCCCCCTGGTATTCCATGTGGATGCAGGTTGGAATTCACAGGAATCCACAAACAACATCGAGCGCATTATCGAGCATCTCGGTCTTGACCTCTTCACTGAGGTCATCGACTGGCCAGAGATGCGTGACCTGCAGCTTGCCTTTTTTAAAGCAGGTGTGCCGCACATCGATACACCTCAGGACATGGCGGTCTTTGCCACCATGTACAAGTTCGCGGAACGCCACGGTGTGCGTTATATCCTAACCGGCGCCAACCTTTCAACCGAATGCATTCGGAATCCCATTGAATGGATGTACTACCAGTCAGATAAGGTGCAAGTGAAGGATATCCACCGCCGTTTTGGCGAGAGGCCCCTGGTGAAGTTTCCTTTGACATCCATTCTTCGTCACAAGGTCTTCTTGCCCTACATCAAGGGAATTAAGACGGTCCGCCCCCTGAACTACCTGCCGTATATCAAGGAAGAAGCCCTGCAGTTGATGGTCGATAAATTCGGTTGGCAACCCTATCCCCAGAAGCATTTCGAGTCACGCTTCACGCGCTTCTACGAGGGGTATTGGTTACCCAAAAAGTTCGGCTACGACACCCGGCGCGTGCAGAATTCCAGTCTCATCTTGACCGGCCAGATGACCCGTGAAGACGCTTTGAAACAATTGCAACAGCCCGCCCTCGACGACGTTACCGCTAGGCAGGAATTTGAGTACGTGGCGACGAAGCTGGGCATCACCATCCCAGAATTGCAGTGCTACTTTGACGCACCCAGGAAGACCCACCGCGACTACCGGTCGCAAGAGGCCTTCTACAGGGTTGGTGCTGCCGCCATGCGTTGGCTCGGGCTGGAACTGGGAGGCAAGCGGTGATCACGATTATTGATTATGGTTTGGGTAATGTACAGGCCCTCGCCAATATCTACAAGAAGCTCGATATTCCTGTCACTCTGGCCCATGATGAAGCTGGGCTCAGAGGCGCGCGTAAGGTCATACTGCCTGGTGTGGGTGCCTTTGATTGGGCAATGGCCCTCCTGAATGGATCTGGCATGCGCGAACCTCTGGAGGCCCTCGTGCGCGCTGAGTTGTGCGATGTCATCGGCATTTGCGTGGGCATGCAGATGCTGGCGGAGCGGAGTGAGGAGGGAAGCCTTCCTGGGCTGGGTTGGATAAGAGGTGACGTGAAACGTTTCGACGAGAAGCGATTCTCAGAAAAGACGCATCTTCCCCACATGGGCTGGAATGATGTCGCTCCTCAGGTGGACAGCGGCCTATTCCGCGGAATTGGAGACGAAGCACGTTTCTATTTCCTTCACTCCTACTATTTCGTTCCCAGCAGTAAGGAGGACCTTGTGGCCACATCCGATTACGGGGGCTCGTTCGCATGCGCAGTGCGCAACGGGAATGTGTATGGGGTTCAGTTCCACCCCGAAAAAAGTCACCAATGGGGCATTCAGCTCCTTCACAATTTCGCACTGCTTTAAGTATGCTGCGCCCCCGCATCATCCCATGCCTACTCGTTCAGGGAGGCGGCCTTGTTAAGACAGTCCGGTTCTCCAGCCCCAAATATTTGGGCGATCCCATTAACGCCGTTCGCATCTTCAACGAAAAGGAAGTGGACGAGCTGGTGGTGCTAGATATCGACGCCACCAAGGAAAATCGCGAGCCTGACTACAAGCTGATCGCCGATCTGGCGACCGAATGCCGAATGCCCTTGTGCTACGGCGGTGGTGTGAGATCTGCTGAGCAGGTGCAAAGGATCATAGGTCTTGGGGTGGAAAAGGTGGCACTCAGTAACGCCGCCGTGATCACCCCGGACCTCATCTCGAATGCCGCATCCAAGGTTGGGCGCCAGAGCATCGTGGTGGTTCTGGATGTGAAGAAAGTGGGGCTTCTGCGCCGGTACGAAGTGTTCACGCATAACGGCACCCGAGCTTCCGGTCTGGATCCAGCAGCATTCGCGCGGCAAATGGAGGATCTCGGGGCTGGAGAGATCGTTGTGAATTCCATCGATCGCGACGGATCAATGGAGGGCTATGATCTCGAGCTCATTTCGAAAGTTCGAAATGCGGTCAGTCTGCCCATGACTGCACTAGGTGGTGCTGGGAGTCTGAACGATATTGAGCAACTGATTCACTCGTTCGGGATCATCGGTGCTGCCGCCGGAAGTTTGTTTGTTTTTAAGGGAAAATACCACGCCTTCTTGATCAACTACCCCGCCAGGAAAGATCGAGATGTGCTGATTGACCGGGCGCGTACCTTCGTCTGAGGCAATTCCACTTGCCCGTTTCTCGTCATTGATTCCAACGCATTGCCGCGTGTGCCCGCTCCAGACCATGACATATCTCTGCCGCAATGCACTGCTGAAGCCCATAGGATTTGGTTTTTTAATAACCATTAGGGGGGTGAGATATGGTCAATGCTATAGATTGGTTGGACAAGAAACTTTACCCGTCTCATGAGAGCAACTGGGATGACCAACTTTTTCGGGAAAGGATACTCACGCATATCCGGCCAGACTCCGTTGTTTTAGATCTCGGAGCGGGGGCAGGAATCGTTTCCCAAATGAATTTTCGTGGGTTACCGACCCAAATGTGTGGCGTGGATCTTGATCCGCGTGTTGTCGACAACCCATTTCTTGATGAGGGCCGACTGGCGAATGCGGAAGGTATCCCATACGATGACTGCCGCTTTGATGTGGTTTTTTCGGACAACGTCCTGGAGCACCTGGAAGACCCATTGCAAGTTTTCAGGGAGGTGACTCGCGTTCTGAAGCCGGGCGGTGTTTTTCTGTTTAAAACACCAAATAAATGGCACTACATGCCTACTCTTGCGCGATTGTCGACCCACAGGTTTCATCGGTATGTGAACCGCCTGCGGGGGCGAGCAGAGGCAGATACTTTCCCCACACGCTACAGAGCTAATACATGCAAGGATGTCACACGCATTTCGACGGAGGCTGGTTTAATCGTTCAGAGTTTGGATTTGATCGAAGGGCGTCCAGAGTATTTGCGTATGGCGTGGGCGGCCTATCTGGTCGGCGCGATCTATGAACGGACGGTTAATTCGAGTGAGCTGTTTGCAGCCCTTCGAATTTTGCTGATCGGTATGCTTCGGAAACCTGGAACCAGTGATTCGGTAACACTGAATCCTCTTGGTGTTGGCTAGAAGCTGGTCATGGTTGTGAAGTGAGCTGTCCCAAAAATTGGGCACACCAAGTGAAATTAATGAAACTTGAACGATGCGCTGCGGTAGTGGATTGTGTCTTTCTGGCCGCCGGCTGTTTTGAGCGCGACTAACATCACATTCTGATTCTGTGAACAAATGGTAAGCGGCTACTTATAGTTGTAGTGGTAGGTATAGCGATAATAGCGATACCCTACGTTGATTGCGGGGACATCATTAAAAATGCAGCCTTTTACCTGTATGCCTGCCCGTTCAAATCGTTTGATCGCTGTTCGGATCTCGTCGAGTGGGTGGGCTTTTGCCTTGGCCAGTAACAGGCAGGTCCCAACTTGACTGCCGATTATGACCGGGTCGGTCACGGCTAGTACTGGCGGTGCATCAATTATAACCAAATCGTATGCCGTCGAGACTTCCTGTACGAAGTCTGCGAAATGCCCGGACATGAGGAGTTCGGATGGATTTGGCGGTAGGATGCCCGTGCTTATGACTTCCAGCCCAGGAATTTCTGTGGTGTGAACAACGGACTTCCATTGCTTTACGCCTGCAAGCACTTCAGAGAGGCCCCCCTTTCTTGAGTCGATGCCAAAATAGAGGTGGAGGTTGCCTTTTCGCATGTCGCCGTCCACCAACAGTACTTTTGCCCCCACTTGGGCCAGGACGGTGGCGAGGTTGCTGCTGACAAAAGACTTGCCGATGCTTGGGGAAGGCCCGGAAATCATGATGGCGTGGTTCTGGGCATCCATCATCGTGAATGCAAGGCTCGTCCGAAGGCTCCTGAGGCTCTCTACCGCCAAATCCTCGGGTGCAGACTGAACCAGTAGGTGATGTCCACCGGTCTTTGTTCGCATTTTTTGGTGGAGCGCGATCTGCTGCTCGCTGTGAGGAATGGTGACGATCACGGGCAACCCTAGGCGGGACTCAATGACTTTCGGGTCCTCTACTCCACGGTGGAGGGTGCGTCGAAATACGACCATTCCGACACCGGCAAACAGTCCGAGGATGCCTGACAGACCCTGCACTGCGCCTTTCTGGGGCTTGGTCGGCAACAGTCCGGGCATGGCATGGTCCACGACTCGGGCGTTGCCAATTTCACCAGCGCGGGCCATTTGGAGTTGCTGGACGTTGTTCAGAAGTGCTGTGTAGAGCTCGTTACTGACTTGGACTTCACGGTGGAGGCGGACGACTTCTTGTTGGGTTCGTGGCAGTCCGCGAACCTTGCCTTCGACATTGCTAGCCTCCTTGCGAAGCTTGTCCATCTGGTCATTAAGGGTTCCGACCACATCCGAGTTCTCATTGTAGGTTCGAAGCAACTCCTCTTTCTTCTGCTTCAACTGAAGCAACTGGCCTTCCATGTCCACACTCTGTTTAAGGAGAAGTTTGGCCTCTTCTGGCAGGTCTACGGATCCGGAGCGCATGCGATACTGGTTCAAGTCGTTCTCGGCGACATCCAGTTTCCCTCGGAGTTGGGGCATCTGTTCCTGAAGGAACGCTAGTGTTTTTGAGGCTTCTTCGGCCTTCCTCTCGATATTCTGGCGAATGTAATGTTTGAGAATTTCATTCAGGATTTCGGCGCCTCTCGCTGGGTTGCGGTGCTCCAGGCTGAGACCTAATATGTTGCTTTTTTTGCCCTTTTCTGCAACGCGAAGACTCTTTCTGAGTTCCTGAATCTCCTTGAGAAGCGGCCTACGGGTGAGGTGGAACCTCTGGCCCGGCGCGCCAGATATATTTCGAACCTTGAGGGTCATGGGCTGCTTCTTCCATTGAATCTTGAGCTCGACACCGGGCCTTCCTTCTGCCAGATGTCCACCTTTTGAATCCAGCCATCTGAATGCGCCATTTTCAAGCGTAATGATCTCGAAAGTGGTGCCTCGCAGGTAGTTGGGAAGTTCGAATCGGTCGATATCAACTTCTGGCGCATCCGATCGATCGCGCACTAGGGCATCTCCAATCAGCGGATGGAAGCGGGGCGTCGCAATGACGTCGAGGTTTAGAGTTTCAATGGCTCTGCTGAGGACGAGGTTGCTTCGGATGATCTCAATCTCTGCTTGCGCAAGCGTCGTCTGCTCGAACATGCCCTCCAAGGCGGCAGCGGCCGCCCCCGCCTTGCCGAGCTTTTTATCCTCGATCTGGACCAGGGCATCCGTCTGATATATCGGGCTCTTTCGCCAGTTGTAATACGCGCCAACCAGGAGTGCTACAACAACAGCGCCCGTGATGATGTAGCGTCCTTCCCACAAGTTTATGAGGAGTTCTGTGAGAGCATCATCGCCATCGTCCTCGGGCCGAAGGCGCTCGAGTTTGGACCTGTCAGTGGAGGGGGACTCGTGTTGGGTGCTCATGATGTCCTTGAGGTGAGGCATTCAATCCAAGGTGTCAGCGCGCGTTGAATGTGGGACAAGACTTGGCGATGTACATCGGATCCAGCCTGAACGGGATCAGGGATGTCGCGATCATTCACTTGGAGCCATTGACCTAGGAGGAAGATGCGGCCCTTCGCCAAGGGGACGCGATCTTCGCAGGCTTCGAGCTGCTCCTGGTCCATGACGAGGATGAGATCCGCCTTCAATGCCATGTCTGATGTGAACTGGCGCCCTCGGTGGCCACTGATGTCGAGGCCGATCTCTTTCATGAGCAACTGCGCCATTTCATGGGGTGGGTGCCCCACCAGTGCTCCCAGCCCGGCCGAGGTGACTTGAAAAGCCGGGCCCAAAGCTTGATGCAGGAGGGCTTCCGCGATGGGGCTCCTGCAGTGGTTGCCTTCACACAGCACCAGGATGCGGCTGACGATAGGGCTCATGGGTGCTTGCTCGCAGAGTCGGGGAACCGTTGGGATCATCCGGCGGCAACTGGGAACGCCTGGTGGGCATGCGCCTAGCTGCGGGATGGGTGGACACTGAGCCGGATGGGTAATGTTGAAATGAGTATCGGCGAATTCGACGAAGGGTTGATTTCTGTTGATGAAGGCGATGGATCCGTAAATGAAACGAGGGCCCCTTGTCGGGGCCCTCGTTTCTCACTGCACTGGCAGTCTATTCGCTGCGGCGGGGGGGGCGGGGACCGCGGGGGCGGCGCTCGCGGGGGCGGCTCTCGCCTTCGGTGGCCTCGCCCTCAGGAGCGGTCTCGCCTTCCTGGCCTTCCACGGGCGGCATCAGGGCCTTGCGGCTGAGGCGGATCTTGCCGTTGGCCTCCATGCCGATGCACTTGACCATGACTTCCTGGCCTTCGCTGACTTCATCGGCCGGGGACTTGACCCGGTAGGGGGCCATCTCGGAGACGTGGAGCAGACCGTCCACACCGGGGAGGATGGTCACGAAGGCACCGAAGTCGGTCACCTTGGCGACCTTGCCCAGATAGGTCTGGCCCACTTCGGCGGTCTGGATGAGGTCGCCGATCATCTTGAGGGCGACGGCGAGCTTGTCCTGGTTGGGGCCGGCGACCTGGCAGATGCCGTTGTCATCGATGTTCACGGAGCAGCCGCTGACTTCGATGATGTTGCGGATGGTCACGCCGCCCTTGCCGATGACGTCGCGGATCTTCTCCTTGGGCAGGTTGATGATGGCCATCTGGGGAGCGTTCTTGCTGAACTCCTCACGGGGGGCCGCAAGCACTTCGCCCATGGCTTCGAGCAGCTCGAGGCGGCCCTTCTTGGCCTGGTCGAGGGCCTTGGTCAGGACCTCGGTGGTGATGCCACCGATCTTGATGTCCATCTGCAGGGCGGTGATGCCGTTGGTGGTGCCCGCCACCTTGAAGTCCATGTCGCCGTAGTGGTCTTCCTGGCCGGCAATGTCGGTCAGGACGCAGAACTTCTCACCGTCGGACACGAGGCCCATGGCGACGCCCGCCACGGGGGCCTTGAGCTTGATGCCGGCATCCATCAGCGCCAGGGTGCCGCCGCAGATGGTGGCCATGGAGCTGGAGCCGTTGGACTCGGTGATCTCGGAGACGACACGGGTGGTGTAGGGATTCTCTTCCTTGCTGGGCAGCATCACCATGATGGAGCGCTCCGCCAGGGCACCGTGGCCGATCTCGCGGCGACCAGGACCGCGGTTGGGCTTGCACTCACCCACGGAATAGCCGGGGAAGTTGTAGTGCAGGTAGAAGCTCTTCTCGTACTCCTCTTCGAGGCCGTCGATGTACTGGACGTCATCGGCGGTGCCGAGGGTGGCGGTCACCAGGGCCTGAGTCTCGCCGCGAGTGAAGAGGCAGCTGCCGTGGGTGGCAGGCAGGACGCCGACTTCGATGTTCAGGGGACGGATCTCGTCGAAGGCACGGCCGTCGAGGCGCACACCCTGCTTCAGGATGGCGTTGCGGAAGAGGGTCTCCTTGAGCAGGTCGAAGCAGGCCTTGACCTCGCCCTTCAGGCTGCCGTCCTCGAGGCCCAGCTCCTTGGCTGCTTCCTTCTTGAGGGCGTCGATGACCTTGTAGCTGTCGATCTTCACCTTCATGGTGAGGCCCTGGAGAAGGCGCTCGGCGTACTTGGCGGCCACCTGCTGGTAGCCCTCCTGATTCCGCTCGGTGGGCGTGGCGACGGCCTTGGTCTTGCCGACCTTGGCGCGGAGCTCGTTCTGGAGCTTCACCAGCAGCTTGACCTGGTCGTGGCCGAACTGCAGGGCCTTCACCATGTCGGCTTCCACCACTTCCTGGGCACCGCACTCGACCATCACGAGGGCGTCCTCAGTGCCGGCGACGAGCAGGTCCAGGTCGCTTTCGTGGCGCTGCGAGACGGTGGGGTTGACGATCAGCTCTCCATTCACACGGCCGACGCGGACGCCGCCCACGGGCGTCTGGAAGGGAATGTCACTGATGATGAGGGCGGCGCTGGCGCCGACCATCGCCAGGGAGTCAGGCTGATGCTCACCGTCGAAGCGCTGGTGGCCCCGGACGACCGCGTCGTCGTCGTGACGCCGCTGTGGCCGAACCTGGTCGAGATCCCGAAGATACTCGCGGCGAATGTCGAGTGCGTGCCGCTCGACTTCGACGCGCGCGGATGGACCCTCGACCTCGACCGCCTGCTCGCCGCACTCACGCCGCGCACGCGTCTGCTGCTCATCAATTCGCCGAACAATCCGATTGCTCGAGTGTCGCTTTCGTTTTTCAACCAATATGGTTTCAAGCATGCC
>CAYQAS010000067.1:20945-23003 GCA_964415525.1 uncultured Solibacteraceae bacterium | reverse complement strand
ATCGGCCTCGGCCCAGTTCTTGGCGGCCTTGGCGGCCTTGCGGGCCTCGATGAGGGCCTCCACTTCGGCGTCGAGGTTCTGCACTTCCTTCGGCCAACCCTCGAAGATCGCATTCGTCTCATCGAGGAAGGCGAGGACCATGTCGCGCTCTTCGCGGGTGAGGGCGGCGCGGTCGTCCTGGGCATTGAGGTCCGTGACGAGGGTGTAGATGGCCGCAAGCGCCTCAGGTGTGTTCAGGTCGTCGGCGATGGAGGACCAGAATGCCTCGCGGGCTTTCTCCACCCGGGCGGTCGGATCGGAGGATTCCTTCCAGGTGCCGCTGCCCGCGGGTGCCATGTCTTCCTCCATGCGGCGGCGGAACTGGCGGATGCGGTCCAGGCCGGCCTTGGCGGCTTTCAGGCCCTCGAAGCTGAAGTTGTAGAGCTTGCGGTAGTGGTTCGACTGGATGGCGAAACGGAAGACGATGGGGTCGACGCCCTTCTCCTGAAGGTCGCGCAGCGTGTAGAAGTTCCCGAGGCTCTTGGACATCTTCTCGCCCTCGACCATCAGGAACTCGCCGTGGACCCAGTGGTTCACCCAGCGGTGGCCAAGCGCGCCCTCGCTCTGGGCGATCTCGTTCTCGTGATGGGGGAAGACCAGATCGATGCCGCCAGTGTGGATGTCGAGGCGCTCGCCCAGCAGGTCGATGCTCATGGCGGAGCATTCGATGTGCCAGCCGGGGCGGCCCTGGCCCCAGGGGCTCTCCCAACTGGGCTCGCCGGGCTTCGTGCCCTTCCAGAGCACGAAATCGCTGAGGCTCTCGCGGTCGTATTCGTCCGCATCCACGCTCACGCCGGACTTCATGCCCTCGCGGTCGAGGTGGGCGAGGCAGCCGTAGTGAGGCAGACCCGCCACGCGATAATAGACGCTGCCGTCCCGCTCATAGGCCAGGCCCTTGGTCTCCAGGTCCTGCACGAGCTTGATCATCTGGGGGATGAAATCCGTGGCGCGGGGCATGTGGGTGGGCCGCTTGATGCCCATGGCGTCGAGATCCGCGAGGAAGGCGGCCTCGTAGATGTCCGTGTGCGCCTTCATGGCGGCATGGCGCTCGGTGTTGGTGGCGGTCTCCGGCAACCCCTTCTGGCTCTCGCGGATGATCTTGTCCTCCACGTCCGTCAGGTTCATGCAGAAGGTGACGTCGTAGCCCGCGCCCTCGAAGGTGCGGCGGAGGAGGTCCTGGAACAGGAAGGTCCGCAGGTTGCCGATGTGGGCGAAGTTGTAGATGGTTGGGCCGCAGTTGTAGACCTGGATGCGTCCGGGGTCCACGGGAACCACGGGCTCCACGGAGCGGCTGAGGGTGTTGAAGAGGCGGATGGTGCGGAGGTCGGTCATGGTCGGCGTCCTGACCCTCCAGTGTGCCCCGTCAGGGCTCCGGAGGGCAGGGGCAGAAGGAGATGCCCGGCGCGTGTTTGTTCATTTCCTGGCCTGCGCGGCCTCTGAGGATGTGAAACAGGCGGTTCGTACGGCTTGCGATGCGCCGTTCTGTGACGGGACGTCTCAGGTGCGTGTGATCCAGTCCCGCACCTGCAGGTTCAGCGGAAGTCGGGTGGTGCTCGTGACCGGCTTCCACCAAGGGCGCCCGCTGCAGGCGGGTGCCATGGGGCTTGTCGTCGTGCCCCGGGATACCGGCCGCGTGCTGTGCTTCTACCATGCGGGTGAGCTCGGCGAGGGCTGGGAGCTGCTCTAGGCCTGCGGTTCCATGCCCAGGCGGACCAGCGCCAGCAGGTCCTCGGGCAGAATCGTGGCCCGACCATCCCGACCCGTCACGATGTGCACGCTCTCACCCTCGCAGAGGAGCAGACTGTCTCGCCGAATCCGGTAGCCAAAGACCACCTTGCGGCGACCCGCCTCCTTCACGAAAGTCTGGACGCAGATCAGTTCGTCGTAGCGTGCAGGTGCGCGATAGCGGCAGCGGAGTTCCCCCACGCTCATGAAGATGCCTCGGGCCTCCCACTCCGAATAGCTCTGGCCGATGGTGCGCAGGAGGTCCGAACGGCCCAGTTCCATCCAGACCGGATA
>CAYQAS010000067.1:0-20845 GCA_964415525.1 uncultured Solibacteraceae bacterium | reverse complement strand
TCTGGCCGATGGTGCGCAGGAGGTCCGAACGGCCCAGTTCCATCCAGACCGGATACACGGCGTGGTGGACGATCCCCATGGCATCGGTCTCGGCATAGCGGACGCGGATGGAGGTGATGGAAGGGGTTAGTTCGGCCATGAAGCTGAGGATAGCGGTACGCGAAAACGGGCACCCCGGATGGGTGCCCGTTGGTAGCGTTGCCTGAAGGATCTATTCCAGCGTGATCTTGACCAGATCGCCCTTGTTCGTGGTGATCTCGAGCAGCAGGTCGCCGGACTTGGAGGTCTCGATCAGCTTCAGGAGCTCGTCCGCCTTGAAGCCCTTCTTGTCCTTGCCGTTCACCTTGACCTCGGAATCCTCCATGGTCCTGAGGAAGGACTTCACGAGGCTGAGCGGCATCCGCATCTTGACCTCGGTGGGGGTGTCGCCCTTGTCGGCCTTCTTGTGGCCGAAATCGGACTTCTGGATGATGTCGACCTTGACCATCTTCGGGGCCTGGGCCACGAGGGTGGCGGGGAGGAGCAGGGCGCAGGAAAGCAGCAGGGCACGCATGGGAGCCTCCGTGGTTGGGTTGCGTTGGGGGGTGATCCGGTTCGCCTCACTCGGATCGTCGGAAGCTACGGGGGGGGTGGGTGGAAGGATTAGCGTGGGATACTCGGGTTCCTTTTCTCATCTCAGAGAATGGGGATTCACCCCCTGATTGGGAGACACCGATGAAGTCTTTGCTCACGACCGCAGCGCTCCTGCTATCCGCTTTCACCGGCGCTCAGGCCGCCGAATGGACCACCGATGTTCCCAAGGCCATCGCCAAGGCCAAGGCCGAGAACAAGCTTGTCGTGCTCGACTTCACGGGCTCTGACTGGTGCGGCTGGTGCATCAAGCTCAAGAAGGAGGTCTTCGAGACGCCGGAGTTCGAGGCCTATGCCGCCAAGAATCTGGTCCTCGTGGAACTCGACTTCCCCCGCAAGAAGGAGATCAGCGCCGAGCTGAAGGCCACCAACAAGGCCCTGGCCGCGAAGTACGGTGTCGAGGGCTACCCCACCATCTTCGTGCTGGAGGGCAGTGGCATGCCCGTGGGCAAGCTGGGCTACATGCCCGGCGGCCCCAAGGCCTTCATCGCCGAACTGGCCAAGCTGAAGAAGTAGCAGGGCGCTCTGAACGCAATGAAGCCGGGGCGCTGCCCCGGCTTCCTCGTACCTGTGGCGCTTACCAGCGGGCGACGATGCCGAAACCGGCGCCATTGCGGTCGAGTTTCAGCTCCTTGTCCTCGTCGATGGAGCCGCGGGGCGCGTCGAAGGCCTGGTTGTCCACGAAGGCGCGCAGCCCAAGCCAGGGCAGCACGTAGTAGCGGGCGTCCAGATTGAGGCGCGTGTATTTCGCGCCCTTGTAGCCCAGAAAGTGCACCGAGGCCTTCACCACCCCGCGGTCTTCGGCGAAATGGCCGCCGCAGGAGAGGCCGATCTGCGGGATGGGCACGGTGGTGGTTTCCTTGGCGTGACCGGTGATCATCTGGCTGCCGTTCTGGATCTGGCCGTCCGCCTGCAGGTCCATATTCCAGCTGTGGGCGCCGAGGTCCACGCCGATCCAGGCCTGTTCCCAGCGGTAGACCCGAATGGTCCAGCAGAGGTCCATGGCCCTCACATCCACCTTGGAGCGGAGGTCCGTGTTCACCTTGAACGTCGTGTTGTCCACGGTGACATCCCGAGTCAGTCGCTGGGCGCCGGCGTAGCTCTGACCATCGAGGGCAAAGCTGAAGCCGAACCGAGGGCCGTCGTAGGCGATGAAGGCGCCGGGCGTGCTGCCGTCCTTGGCGATGCCGAAGTCGCGCTGGAGGTCCCAGTTGTTGCTGGCGTCCTTCTGGTCTAGGACGTGGCCCTCGAAGGTCGGGCTAAAGGTGTGGAGCCCAAAGGTCCACCGGGACGCGGGGACCTGGGCGCACAGGGGCAGGGCGGCACCGAGCAGGCACGCAAAGGGCGAAAGTCGCATGGCATCTCCTCTGAGGACAGGCATTCATCGGCCTCCTTTAAAGATCCTTGATTCCACCGGGAGGCTTGGATTTTTGGGGCATGCGCTGCTTGAGTCCCTCCAGCTCGTCCTGGCGGGCGCCCTGGCTGGGGCGGGGCGGAGGCGGGGGAGGGGGTTTCTTGGGATTCGGCGGAGGCGGGTGGCTGTCCTGTACCAGGGATTGGAGGTCGTGGCAGGCCTCGGCGTGGCCAGGGGCTTCCGTCAGCAGGCGTTCCAGCAGGGTCATGGCCTCGTCCGGACGTCCCAAGGCCACCTGGGCACGGGCCGCCAGGAGCAGGGCCGGGGCCCGCCATGTGGGAATGGGGCGGGGTACCCCCTGGCCGAGGAGGGGCGCTAGCGTTTCCATGGCTGATTTCGGCGCCTTGGAACGCAGATCCACCTGGGCGGCGATGAGGCGGTGCAGCGGCTTGGACCCGTTAGGGCGCCAGCGCTTGGCCAGCTCCACATCGCCGCGGTCCAGGGCGGTCTGGGCGATCCAGGCTTCCACGGAGGGCGGCATGGGCAGCTCCGCCCGCAGGGCGACGGCCCCGAGGATGAGCAGCACCGGCCGCCACGCCCGCAAGGGACGGCCCGTGCCCAGGAACCAGCAGCCGAGACCGAGCAATGCCAGCCAGGCCCCCAGCTCGGGATGGGCCGGCGTGGTGGAGCGCTTCTGGGGCAAGGGCAGGCGCCCGTGGGTCAGATCGCTCAGTAGCCGGGAGAGGTCATCAGAAGGTGCCAACACTTTGCCCTCGGAGGCGGTGGCGAGGGTCTCGAGAAAGGCATGGTCTGCGCGGCTCATCTGGGGTTCTGCGCCTTCGGCACCCAGCACCGGCTGAGGGGTGGCTTCCCCGAAGGCGATGGAGAAGACGGGGATCTGGGCCTTGCGGACCGCACCGACAGCCCGTGCCAGGGCCACATCCCGGGCTTCCCAGGTTTCCTCGCCGTCCGTGAACAGCAGGATCACTTCGGGAGACTTGGGCTCGATGGGGGCGGTCAGGGCGGCGAGCCCGCGCCCGAGGCTGCTGCCGGGGGAACCGACGCTTCCAGGCTGGTTCACGCCCAGGGCGTCCCGCAGCAGGGTGCGGTCTTCCCCCGCAGGGAGCAGGGGCACGAGATCCCCGGTGAGCAGGTCCAGGCTGAACCGGATGCCGGGCTGGGGCTCCTTCCAGAGGCGGTCCAGGGCCCGCACCGCCGTCTGCCAGCGGGAGCGTCCGGCGCAATCCGGCACGGTCATGGAGCGGCTGGCGTCCACCACCACATGCACCGTGAGACGGGGCACGTCCGGTGGGCCGAATCGGGGCTCCGCGAGGCCGAGGCCGAGGCCCGCCGCCAGCAGCATGGCGCCGAGACCCAGGGTCCAGGGCCGCTGCCCCATCACCCGCAGGCTGGCTGCCCGTCGGGTCTGGGCCCAGAGGCCTCCCAGAAGAGCCAGCAGCGCCAGTCCCGCGGCGGGCAGCAGCACCCAGGGATGGGAGAAGGGCAGGCCGTTCACGACGCGCTCCCGAGCCAGGCAGGCCGCTTGGCGCCGCGCTTGCGCCAGGGGTCGAGGATGAGTGGCAGGGCGAGCGCCGCGGCCACCAGCAGGAACCAGCGGGCCAGCGGTCGGCTCTCCGTGGGGGCATCCACCGGCAGGGCCGTCTTCTCCAGGCGGTCGATGGCGGCCAGGCTGCGGTCCAGGCCTGCCGGATCATCCGCCGTGAAGGCCTCGCCGCCGGTGGTGGCGGCCACCTGCTTCAGGGTGTCGGGATCGGTTTCGACCTTTACGGGCGCGAGGATCATCTGGCCACCGGCGTCCGTGACGGGGTAGAGCGCTTCCTTGCCGCCGCCCATGGCCACGGTATGGATGCGGATGCCCTTGGACTTGGCCTCCTGGGCGGCCTCGAGCGCCGTGACCCGCCCGCGGTTCTGGCTGCCGTCCGTGAGCAGGAGCAGCACGCGGGACCGAGCGGGGCTGTCGGCGAGGCGGCGCACGCCGGTCATGAGAGCGCTGCCGATGGCGGTGCCGTCCTCGCCGACTTCGAGTGCGGTCTGCTGCAGGACGTACCAGAACCGGGGATGATCCGCGCTGAGGGGCACCAGGGTGGCGGGATAGGCGCGGAAGACGACGAGGCTGAAGCGATCTTCAGGGCGGCGGGCGATGAAGGTCTGCAGCAAGGCGCGGGCGGCGTCCCAGCGGCTCGTGCGGCCGTCGTCCAGGGCCTTCATGGAGCTGGACGCGTCCAGCACCACGGTGAAGTCCACCACCGGCGCGAAGCCCTTGAGTCCCAGCCGCCGCTCGGGACCGGCTCCCGCCAGCAGCAGGGCGGTGGCCACCAGCAGCGGCAGGAGGCGGGCGGTGTGGCGCTTGAAGGCGCCGCTGGGCCGTTCCCGGGGAATCCCCCAGCGGTAGGGTGTGCGCCAGAGCAGCCACCAGGCCAGCGGAAGCAGGACCAGAACATAGGGGTAGCGGAGGTCGAAGTGCATCATCCGCCCAGCTCCTTGAGGAGCGCATCCCGCTCGGGGAAGGGCGGCTCCGATCGACCGAAGCGCGCGGCGTCGAGGCTCTCGGACCAGCGGCTCCAGGCGTGCAGGCCCTGGTGCCGGAGTTCGGCGGCGCCCCAGGACCGGGCGGCCTCACCGAGCGAGGTGGCGAGCAGGTCGCGTCCCGCCGTATGGCTGGCGTCCAGGGCGCTGCGGTCCCGACCTTTGGGGGGCCAAGCCTGACTGAAGGCCCGTCGTGCTTGGGTGCGGCGGCGCTTGGGGGCACCGCGGCGGCGAAGCCGGAAGATGAACCAGCCCAGACCCACAAAGGGCAGCAGCAGCAGGGTGGACCACATCACCGGGAAGGGGGCCGGGGGCAGCACGTCCTCCCGGCCGCCGCCGACGCCGACCCAGGGCGCGCCGTAGGGCGTCGTGCGGGGCACCTCCAGGCGCAGCTCCGGCGTGCGTCGTCCGTCGCCGAGGTCCAGGGGCGCGATGCGCACGAGCCCCGGCACCAGGGGCTGCACCGTGAGTCGCCAGCCCCGGCCGTCCTTGGTCGCCTCCACCGCCCGCAGGGGCAGCGGCCCCAGCTTGTCGTCCCCGGGGCGGGGCAAGGGGGGCTTGGTGGGATCGTCCTCCGTCAGTTCCAGCACCGTGAGCTGGCCGTACGGCGCGACCTTCGGCGCCTTCCACACGGGACCGGCGGCGAGGGGCAGGGCCAGGAACGCGGCCGCGAGGCGCAGGGCGGAGCGGAGCATGACACCAGTATCCAGCACCCGGGACGGGGCAGGCGATTGCATAATCGAGGCAGCCTATCGGAGGCCGCAGTGAACCTGCCCAATACCGATCGGGGGGGACCGCCTGCTCCCTGTGGTCGCGAAGTCCCTCCCGGAGCCCTCCACGGAGACTCAAAGCCGAGCTCTGAGTCTCCGTCTGAGCCGAAGCACCCGGGATACACCATCGAGGATTGGAAGCAGTGGGAAGGCCGCTGGGAACTCATCCGGGGCGTGCCCTACGCCATGACGCCAGCGCCGCCCGCGGACCATCAGCGCATTTCTATGCGACTTTCTGTCGTCTTCTTCCAGGCCCTGGAGGCCGCCAAGAAGAAGCGCGGGAGCGGCGACTGCGAGGTCTTTGCCGCGCCCCACGACCTCTTCCTGCCGAACGAGGAGAGCGTCTACCAGCCGGATCTGGTGGTGGTGTGCGATCCCGCGAAGGTCACAGGCCGCGGGATCGAGGGCGTGCCCGATCTCGTGGTGGAGATCCTCAGTCCCGGCACGGCGAGCAAGGACCTCACTCGCAAGCGCTGGGCCTACGAGGCCGCGGGCATTCCCGAATACCTGATCGTGGATCCTGAGGAGAAGGTGGGGCTGCTGCTGCGGATCGAGGCTGGGCGCTACGTGGACGCCGCCCGGGTCGAGTGGGGCGGCCTCCTGCCCCTTCTGGGTGGGCAGGTGGAGATCACGCTGGGCTGAGCGGCTGAAGCTACGCCCCTCCGCCCTTCAGCCAAGCCCCGAGCCGCACCACCGGATCGTCCTGCAGGCTCCAGATCTGGGTCTCGACGGAACCGGGAAGGCCGGGATCGGGCCAGTGGGGATCGCGCTTCCGCTCAGCGTCCACAGGGTGGAACCAGACCACGCGATGTCGCGCCGCCAGGGGCTTGAGGAGGGGCGCCACGCCGCTGAGACCCGCGCCATTGCTGAGCAGCCAGAGGCGGTGACCGCGGCCATGCTCGCCCCAGTGCCCCAGGGCCTCGCGCCAGCCTTCAGGCGTGGGAAGCGTCGGGCGGATCTCGGAGAGCGCCTCCAGCAGCCGCAGTCCCGCCACGCGCCCACGACGGGGGATGAGGCGCAGGGGCGGCACGTCCTTGCCGTTGCCCGGCACCAACAGGCCGAGGCGGTCCTTGCCCGCGAGCGTCGTCGCCATGGCGGCTCCGGCGACTTCGAGTGCCCAGCGCAGGGGGCTCACGGGATCGCCCAGGAACATCGACGGGCTCGGATCCACCACCAGCCAGAGGATCAGCTCACGGCTGGCCTCGAAGCGCTTCACGATGGGCTCGCCGGTGCGCGCGGTCAGGGGCCAGTTGATGGTGCGTGGGTCGTCGCCGGGCACGTAGGGCCGGTTCTCCACGAAGGTCAGGCCCGCGCCCTTGAAGCGGCTGGGATGCTGGCCCTCCGTGCCCCCGTGCAGCGCCCGACGCAGGCGCAGCGGCAGACGGCGCAGGCGGGCGAGGAAGGTCTTTGGGAGCGGCACGGCAGTGACTCGGTGGGAAGGTGGGACGTCGAACCCTTGAAGCGGATGGGCACCTGAGCCCCTGAGGCGACTTGAAGCCGGGGCGGAAGCGGTATGGGGACATCATCGCATCCCACTCCCTGGATTCACCCTGTAACGCCGCGCCCCTTTCTCGGTAAGCCTGTTCATGGAGGAACCGACGTTGGTGGATGAGGCGGCGCTGATGACGCGGGTGGGGGCGGGGGATCGCGAGGGGCTGGGTCGGCTCTACGACCGGCACCACGGCCCGCTCTTCGGCTTCTTCTACAACCTCACGGGCTGTCGGGATGCCAGCGAGGATCTCGTCCACGAGGTCTTCCTGCGGGTGCTGCGCTACGCCCACTCCTTTCAGCTCGGCGGCACATTCCGCCCCTGGCTCTACCGCATCGCGCGCAACGTGCTGGCGGATCGCAAGGGACCTGCTGGCGTCGAGGACCTGGACGACGAATTGCCCTGTCCCGAGCCCGGTCCCGAGGTGCGGATGGTGGATTTGCAGGACCGCGACCGGCTGGCACGGGCCTTGGCGCGGCTGTCCCGGGAGCAGCGGGAGCTGCTGCTTCTGAGCCGGGATCCCGACCTGCGTGCCCGGGACCTCGCTGCCCTCTTCGGCTGCACCGAAGCCGCGCTGCGGGTGCGGGTCCACCGCGCCCTCACCGCCCTGCGGCGCAGCTTCTTCGACCTTCCGGGAGGTGCCTCGTGAACTGCGCGGAAACTCGTCCCTATTTAGCCCTCCCTGAAAGCGAACAGCCGACACTGGCCTTGGCCGAGCACCTGGCTGGCTGTCCCACCTGCGCCGCAGAGCGCGAGGCGTTGCTCGACACCTGGGCCGCCCTGGGCCAGCTGCATGCGCCAGCCCCTTCGCCGACCCTGCGGGTGCGGATCGTGCGACGCCCCGTGTGGCACGTGTCCTGGCGTCTGCCTGCCGTGGCGGCCCTGCTGCTGATGCTGGTGGGCTTCGGAGCGGGTTGGCTGCTGCGGCCCATGCCTGTGCTGGATGATCAGACGGCACAGCGTCAGGGCGTGCTGCGCCTCCTGCGCCGTGCGTCCCCCGGAGATCGGGCCACGGGGTTGGCGTTGGTGGCAGGCACGGAAGATGCGCCGGAGCTGCTGGATGCCCTGCTGGAGCGCGTGCTGCGGGATCCCGATCCACGCATCCGGCGGGAGGCGGCGGAGGCCCTCGCCCTCTTTGCGGGCCGGCCCCAGCTGCGGGACCGCATCGTCGCCCAACTTGCCCGGGAGCGGGATCCCGAGGTGCAGTTGGCCCTGGTGGACCTCCTGGGTGCCTTCCGGGAACAGGCCGCCCGGGCAGCCCTGCGTCGCCTGCTGGATGAAGGGCGACTCCAGGGCGCCGCCCGGGACCGTGCCCGACAGGCGCTCGTTCTCTGAGTCACGTTTCCCTGAACCGCCGGTAAGCCTCCCTGGAGGACGACATGAAGCCTTGGATGAAGCCCCTGCTGAAGCGCACCGCCCAGACCCTGGGGGCGCTGCTGGCCCTGGTGGTGAGCGTGCACCTGATCGAGAACTGGCGCGGGGCGCGGGCCTGGAAGGCCTGGCAGGCGGAGCGCGTGGCCGCCGGGGAAGTGCGGGACCTCAACGCCTACGCGCCTCCGGCGGTGCCGGACGCCGAGAACTTCGCCAAGGCGCCGATAATCGAGGCGGCGGTATTGGGGAAGGAAGGCGTGGGGGCTGCACGGCTGCTGGATCTCCCCGGGCCCAAGAAGCTCAACGGCCTGGAGCCCAAGGTCGGAGGCGATTGGCGGGAGGGTCGCCGCCTGGATCTGCAGAAGCTGAAGCTGGAGGATCTGGAGGCCTGGCTGCTGGGCACGGAACCCTTTCTGGCCGCCTGGGCCGAGGCCGCCCGTCGACCCCACTGTCGCCTGATGGCGGACTACGGGGACCTCGACGCCATACCGACGTTTCTGGGTTTTCGCACCCATGCCCGGATCTTCCGCCAGCGGGCCCTCGTCCATCTCCAGCGGGGTCGGGCCGAGGCCGCCCTCCATGACGTGGAGACGGTGTTTCGGGTGATCCGTCACTTGGAGGCGGAGCCCCATTTGATTTCCCAACTCCTTCGCCTGGCGATGACGAGCCTGATGCTGCAGCCGGTGTGGGAGGGGTTGCAGGACCAGCGGTGGAATGAGGCGCAGCTGATTCGCCTGGAGGCCGCGCTGCAGGGACAGGATCTGGTGGCTTCCCTCAAGAAGAGCTGGACTTATGAGCGGGTCGGGCGTGCTCAAGGCGTCCAAAAAGCCCTTGCGAAGTCCATAGGGGCGGGCCCGTTGGCCAAGCTGTTCGATTCCTGGGAACCCTCACTTTCAGAGCGCCTTCTGGCAAACCTTATACCTAAGGGATGGTGCTACCAGAACCTTGTCAACATTGAGCGGGTGATGTACTGGCGTTTGGAAGGGCCCCTGGATCCCTCGGCGCATCGCGTGCTTGGTGGGCCCACTCAGACCGAGGTCCAGGGTGTAACGCATTGGATGCCCTACACCTTCTTGGCCGACATGCAAACCCCGGCCTTTCAGTCTCAGAACGTTCGCTGTGCCCAGATCCAGACGTGTATCGATCAGGCTCGGGTCTCGGTGGCCTTGGAGCGGCACCGTTTGGCTCACAAGGCCTACCCGGCGACCTTGGCGGAGCTGGTGCCCGCCTATCTCTCGGTGCTTCCGAACGACCTGCTCACCGGCGAACCGCTGCATTACTGGCTGAATCCCGATGGCCTCTACACGCTGTATTCTGTGGGCTGGGACCGCAAGGATGATGGGGGTGTCTGGTTGACTACACCTTCGAATGCCATGAGCCCGGGCGACTGGCGCTGGAACTGATTCGCAGCCCGCGTTCCGAAACGCAAAATCACGAGAGGTTGCGACTGCCACAGAAAGGGCCTCACAGCGCAAGGTGGGGCCCCTTTCCATACAGGTGACGGGCTTGCGTGACTCCAACGCTCCCCGCGACGCCTTTCAGCTCCGCAGTGCCTTCCCCAGGGTCTCCCCCAGCTCCTTCAGCTTGAACGGCTTCTGCAGGAACCCCGCCACTTTGAGGCCTTCCAGCCGAGTCTTGGAGAGTTCCTCGCTGAAGCCGCTCATGAGGATCACGGGCACGTGGGTGTCCCACTGCCGCAGTTTGGTCAGGGTTTCGGCGCCGTCCATGCCGGGCATGGAGAGGTCCATCAGGAAGGCGTCGAAGGGCAACTCCGTGTGGAGGCTCAGGGCCTCTGGGCCGCTGTCTGCCTCGCCGCTGGCGTAGCCCAGGGCCTCCAGAAAGGCGCACACGACGCCGCGGTTGGGAGCCTCGTCGTCCACCACCAGGATGCGTCGGGTGGCATCCCCCTCGTGGAGGGGCGTGGCGGTGGGTCGGATTTCTTTCAGCGCTTCACAAATGGGCAGGTAGAGGCTGAACGTCGTGCCCAGTCCGGGTTCGCTTTCGATGCGTGCGGCCCCCCCGTGATTGCGGAGCACGCCGTGGAGCACCGCCAGGCCGAGGCCGCGGCCCTGAGCCTTGGTGCTGAAGAAGGGGTCGAAGATGCGTTGGCGCGTTGCCTCGTCCATGCCGCAGCCGCTGTCGGCGATATGGACGGCGGCGTAGACCCCGGGGGGACCTTCTGCCACCTGGCAGCTGTTCAGGGCCTCGGCATCGAGGTGCACCGCTTGGGATCGCACCGTAAGGGTACCGCCCCCGGATCCCATGGCGTCCAGGGCGTTGAGCATCAGGTTGAGGATGCCCTGCACCAGTTGGGAGGCGTCACCCCGCACGGGGAGGGGTTCGGGAGCCAAGGATCGGCGGTGTTGACAGGCCTGGAGGGCTCGGGGCGGCAGGAGGGATTCCACTTCCCGGATCAGGGTATTGAGGTCCACGCTCTGGAACTGGAGTCGGCCCTTGCCTGCGTAATCGAGCAATTGGCGCACGATGTCGGCGGATCGCTGGGCGGCGGGCTCCATGCGCTCCAGGAAGGGCCGGACCGGGTGGTCCGGCTCCAGGCGCAGCAGTGCCATTTCCAGGTTGCCGCCGATGGCCACCAGCAGGTTGTTGAAGTCGTGGGCGATGCCCCCCGCCAGCACGCCAAGGCTTTCCAGCTTCTTGGCCTGCACCAGGGCGTCCTTCGCCTCCTGGCGCTCCTTGACCAGGCGGCTCACGAGCTCCGACAGCGCCTCCAGGTCATCCTCCGAGCCCTCGGGTGCCTCGATCCCTGCCAGCTCCCGGGCGCTCGCCCGCAGGGTCGCCAGGGAGCGTTCCCGCCGCTCGAGCTCCACCCGCTGCTGCTCGTAGAGCGATACCAGCTCCTGATTGCTGAGTACGAGTCCGCGGTGGGCGAGGCTCACGTCCCGGTCGAACTGCGCATAGGCGGCGTCGACCTGTTCGATGAAGGCCGGTAGCGATTGGAGGATGCGACCGGTCATGCCCGCAGCCTGGGCCTGGACGCGCAACCCGTCCAATTCCGCGGGAAGGTCCGTCGGATCCTGGATCCCCAGGTGCTTGCGGAGCTGCAGTTTCAGGAGCTTGTGCACGGCGCGGCTTCGGTGAGCAGGGTGAGGGTCATGGTCTGGTTGTGCAGTACGCAGTCGCGGCGGTCGAAGGCGGGGCCGATCTCCCCGTAGGAATAGAAGCCCGCCAGGGTGGCCTGGGAACCCAGTGCGGAGGCTACGGCTTCCACTTCTTCGTCCACCCGCCCGCCGAGCACGAGCTTGCGGCCGATGCAGCTGAAGAGGAGGGCCAAGGATGCCCCCTCGGCGGCACCGACGTCTTCCGCGGCCGCGCGCGCACCCTCCACCAGGGCGTTCGTGCTGGCGTGCATGAGGCGCACGAAGCCGTCCCGGGGCGCGTTGCCCGCCAGGATCAGGCTGCCGCTGGCTTCGTCGATGCCCAGGATGGTGCGCACGATGCAGGTGTCGCTCAGGTCGTTGCGATACAGGGCGAAGGGGAAGAGCAATGCCGAGGCGGGCAGCTCCTTGGCCCACTCGCCGAGGTAACGGCGGTAGACCTCCAGCGCCGGCTCGCCATCCAGGGTCCGCAGGATGTTCTCGTGGGAGTCGGTGATCTTGCGGACAGGGCCAAAGGGCTCCCAGCCGCCCATGGACGCGCTGCGCAGCGTCACGGCGGAGCCATAGAAGGCCAGGGCGACGATCTGAATTTTGGACACCCGATCCCCCAGCAGGGTCCAGGTGGTCTGGAAATGGGCATCGTCCCCCGCCAGTCCACCGAAGATGGGGAAGTCCACCCCGAGTACCGACTGAAGGCCCTCCAGCAGCCGCGTGCCGTTGATATGCACGCCCTGGGCCAGCACCAGCATGCCCGTGAGATCCGGCGCCTGGAGCTGCCGGGCGAGGGCGGCTCCCGTGCCGAAACTCTCCTCCATGCTCAGAAGCGGTTCCGTCACCGCTCGCAACCGAGCGCTCTCGAAGTGGATGGCGGTCAGGGTGCAGGCCCCGTCGAACACGCCTGTTGCAGTGATGACACCTGCCGCCGAACAGCCCAGTAGCAGGGTTCCGGGCAGGGCCTGGGTGAGCGCGGCAATGAAGGTGCCGTCCCGCAGGGCGGCCTCGGGCCCGAAGACCAGCGCCAACTGGGGGCGAATCGCCAGAAGCTCCGTCAGATCTGGCAGCGCCTCAAAGGGTTCGGTGAGCAGGAGCTGTCGAACGTCCATGTGAGATCCATCCCCGGAAGCGATCGAACTGAATGTAGCGCAGGGGAGGAATCGGGGTACACGAGAACCGCCCCGAAGGGCGGGGCGGTTCGTACTCCCATCAGGCTGTACTGGGGATCACTCTGCCAGTACGGAATCCTTCGAGGCGCGGTGGAGCACCCACTTGGACCCCTCGAGCTCCCCGTAGACCAGGTTGTAGTGGGCGTCGTGGAAGAGGCGCGTGGCAAGGTCTCCCTCCTGCGGAACGGCATCCTGGCCCCAGGACCAGCTTCGCGACCAAGCGGGACGTAGCCCCTCGATGCGCTTCGCGATCTGACCGGAGTTGGGATCCAGGACCAGGATGTGGCGTCCGCTGGGGAAGCCCTTTTTCGGCCCCATGGTCACCAGCAGACGTCCGTTCGCATCCTCGCCATAGATGCCGTAGCAGCCCCGCGGGGCGTTGGCGGGCTGGGCGCTGAAGGGCAGGTCGAAGCGTGCCTGGGGCTTGCCGTCCCGGTCGAACACCCGGAGCACCATCGTCTCGTCGTCCGATTCAATCACCATCAGGCGGTCGTCGCGATGGAAGCGTGCCACCCGCCAGCCCTGCTTCAGGATGTTGGGAATCACGGCCTTCGCCTCGCCCGACCGCCCGTCACAGAGACGCAGTGGCGGAAGGGGCACGCGCGGACTGGTCTGATAGCTCCGCATGAGCACTCGGGTGCCATCCGGGCTGTTGCCGTTCAGTTCCTCCGGCCAACCGGGGTTCACGAGCGAGCCGGTTTGCATCCGTCCCGTGGTGAGGTGGAAATCCAGGATCTCGATGTCCTTGCGGTTGCCCATCCGGGGGGCGCGGTAAATGCGCACGTGTTCCGCATCCGGGAAAACCAGTCCCCGGGCGCTTTGGCGGGGCAGTTCCCGGTCGAGGATGGCGGTGCCAAGGCCCACGCTGTAGACCGTCAGTCGCTGGTCGAAGACCACGGCGAGGTGGTGCCCATCCGGCGACAGGCGGCAGAGGTCCACATCCAGGCCGTAGAAACGGTCGGGGCCGATGCTTCGAATCCTGGGGGCGGGGCCCGTGAGGTCTGCCACCTGGATACGCACCTGGCCATGTTCCCGGAAGGCCGGGACCGGCTGGAGCCAGGCTGCGCGGGTGCCCTGGCCGTCGAATGTGAGGTTGTTCCGGTGAGAAAGCTCCGCGGGCAGGCGAAGGCTGCGCCCCGTAGGCAAGTGGACGAGGTATCTCGGGCCCGTCGTGTATCCATGGTTGGCGAGGTGGACCGATCCGAGGCCCTGTAGGCCCACCCACTCGCCACGGGCGGGGGCGGCGGTGATGGCGGCCTCCGGGAGGGTGCGGGGGTCCCATTCGATATGGCGGTCCGCGTAGATCCAGAGTCCCAGACTGGTAAGGGCCAGGCCCCCGGCCAGGGTGAGGCTGAGGGCGCGATGCCCTCGACGGAGGTCCGTGCGGCCCCAGCGCAGGGCGGCCCAGGAGGCCACCAGGGCTGCGATGACGTATGCAGCCACCAGGAATTGGATGAGCAGGTAGGGCGGGAACCAGGGCGTGTAGACCGCCAGCCGCAACGTGGCGGCCCGGGTCAAGAGCACGCTGGCGACCAAGGCTCCTGCATCCAGCAACAGCCAGGGGCTGCGGGTGAGGAGAGCGTGGGACCAGACTTGGGCGACCGCGAGGCAGGCCAGGCTCAGGCCCAGCAGGATGCCGGGGACGGCGAGGGCATCCCGCATGCCGCTGTTGGGCTGAAACGCCGCCACCACCATGGCCGGGAGCCAAGCGCAGAGACCGACCAGCATCGCCGACCCCAGCCCGCCGAGGATGCGTCCGAGGTAGAGGGTACCGAGTCCCACGGGGCGCGCCAGGTAGAAGCCCAGACGGCGGTCGGCGGCATCGCGGGACAGGCCGTTGAGGCCATGAATGAAAGCCATTACGGCGGCGAAGACGACGCCCATGCCCATACCCGCCGTGAGCTGGGAATCCGCCGGGTGAGCGCCAGCGAGGTCCATTCCAGGAATCCAGGGGATGGCCAAGGTGAGCAGGCCCACCAGCAGAGCCGCAGGGTAGACGATGCGGTAGGCGCGGAGGTCCTTCTGGGCGAGAACGAGGACGGTCACGACAGCACCTCCGGTTCGGCGAGGGTCACAAACAGCTCTTCCAGGGAGAGGGGATGGGCCTCGAGGACCGAGGGCGTGCGGGCCTGGAGCGCCTCCAGATGCCCGGGATCGAAGCGGCTCACCAGGGCCTCGGTGCCCCAGGGCTGGCGCTCCGTGCGGAGGGGCTCGAGCTGGGCCAGATCGGCATCCAGCAGATCCGCCCCGGCGCTGCGCAGCACGCGGAACCGCGCCTTGAGGACCTCCATGGGCTCATCCAGCACCAGCTTTCCCTGGCGCAGGATGCCCACGTGGCTGGCAATGCCTTCGATCCCCGCAAGGTCGTGGGTGGTGAGTAGCACGGTGGTTCCGCGTTCCGCCAGATCCGCCACCAGCTCGCCATAGAAGGTCCGCCGGGCGACGGCGTCCAGGCCCAGGGTCGGGTCGTCCAGGATCAGCAGTTCGGGGTGGTGTCCCAGCGCCAACGCCAGGGCGACCTGGGCTTTTTGACCGCGGGAGAGGCGGCCAAAGGGCACGTTCAACGGAATCCCGGCGCGGCTCAGGCGGGCCCGGACTTCGGCGGCTTCCCAGGTGCCATAGAGTCGCCCGCAGAAGGCTTCCAGCTCACCCGCCGTCATGCCTGGCGGCGCATCGGGATCTTCGGGCACCACGCCCACTCGGGTCATGGTGGTGGCACGGGCCTTCCATGCGTCGGCGCCGAAGATCTCGAGGCTGCCGGATTGGGGCTGCTGGTGGCCGAGCAGGCCGCGCACGAGAGTGGACTTGCCCGCGCCGTTGCGCCCCAGCAGGGCATACACGGCGCCGGTCTCCACGATGAGGCTGACGCCCTCCAGGGCGTGAATGCGGCCGAAGCGCTGGCTGACGCCGCGGCAGACGATGGGGTGGATCGCGTCGGCACTCATTGGCCGGCTCCTTTCCGTTCACGTTCAAGCTGGTTCCAGGCGGCTTCCACCGCCGCCAGGGCCTCGGCGCAGTCGCTTCCGGAGGTGAAGGCGAGGGTGGCGTAGCGCAGGGCGGCTTCCTTCAGGAGCTTGCTGCGTTCCTTGCTCCGCATCTGCGGGGCCTCGTCCGCCACGTAGGTGCCTTCCCCCCGGCGGATGACGAGCAGGCCAGCGTCCACGAGACGCTGGTAGGCCTTCACCACCGTGGCAGGATTCACCTGCAGGTCCCGGGCGAGTTCCCGCACGGAAGGCAGCGCCATGCCCGGTTGCAGCGCCCTGGAAGCCACGAGGCGGGCGACGCCTGACTCGATCTGACGCCAGATCGGGGCGGCATCGCCGGGATCGATGTGAAGGAAGCCGCGCATGGGTGCTCCGAGGCATGTGTATCAGTGTAGTGATACAGTGGCGACGCGTCGGAACCTTGTCAAGGTCAAGCCAATGCCTTCTGCATTCGATAGGGCTTCATGGCTCAGGAGGGGATGTGAAGGTCGCTGTTTTGTTGCTGCTGGGGGCGGGTCTGCTGAAGGGGCAGGAAGCTCCTTCCTTCGCGAACCTCTCCAGCGGGGAGATCCTGAGCCGAGCCTTCAGCGGCGTGGGCGGTGACCTGAAGGCGCTGACCTTGGCACCCTTCGAACACCCCAAGGCGACGGGTCTCTTTGCGGGGAGCGCCCTGTTGCTGGTGGCCTTCGACAGACCCTTGACGGAGGGATGGCAAAAGCAGGTGGAATCGCGGGTGGACTACCACATCCAGGGGCTGTGGGAGGGAAGGGAGTCTTTGGGAGGCGCTGACAGCTGGATTCTGGCGGCCCTGCCGGTCTGGTACTTCGGCTCCCTCGCCACCGGGAGCAGTCGGGGACAGGTGGCGGCGGTGCTCGGGGTGAAGGCAGGCGCCTACGCCTACCTGGTTTCTCATGTGGCATTGAAGAGTCTCTTTGCCCGGCAGCGACCAAACCCCACCCTCGGCGTGATGCCCGCGGTGGCCCCCAAGACCGACAGTCCTTGGGCCTGGGGCCGCTACCACCGCCCCTATATGGGCTCGGAAAGCGATGGCACGGGCTTTCCTTCCTTCCACACGACGCTCTATGCCTCCATCGCCTCGGTCTTCGCGGAGGTCTACGGCCATCCCTGGATCCCGTATGGCATCGCCGCCGTGCTCTTCGGTGCCGATATCAAAGGCCACCACCACTGGGTCTCAGATATGGCGGCTGGGGCGGCCATCGGTGTCGGCATCGGGCATGTGGTGGTTCGGGAATTTCGAGGCGTCTCGTCTTCTCGCCGCGGCGCGGTGGCATGGTCGCTTCAGCCCTGGGCGGACCCGCGGGGCAGTGCCGGCGTCGCGGTGCGCGCAGTCTGGTAGGGCTCACTCCCAGGCGGCGGCGCCTTCTGCCAGGTCCGCGAGGCCCGGGCCCCAGCGCCAGGCCCCGATGACGTCGAGACCGCTGGGAAGGGATGCGAGCACCGCTGCCATGCGTGCCGCGTGGCCCGGTGGAATCAGCGGCAGCAGGGCCTCGGTCCAGCGCTCCTGGAGGACGGGCCCCAGGTCGGGAAGCGGCGGGGCAGATCCCTCCGGCGAGTGGAAGTAGCTGCTGAGCTGGAGCCACGGCCCCTGGCGCCGCCCCTGGATGCCGATGCAGGCCGAGCCTGCAGCGGGATGCACCCGGAGCCCGAGATCGGGGAAGGTCGGGGCGTGGCGCGTATGGCGGATCCAGAGGGGCGTGCTGCGAATCTCCCGGAGACCGCCTGCGGCATCTGGTGCGATGGGGTCGAGGATCCCGGCGGCATCGGAGGCGGGAAGGGCCAGGACCACACGCTTCGCCATCAGACTGAGGCCGTTGGATTCGGCCCACCAGCCTGCATCTGCCCGCGTCAGGCGGAGCAGCGGACGAGACGTGCGCACCGCGAGGTTGGCCGCGAGACCGGTGGCGAGGCTTCCCATGCGGCCCTCCGGTATCCAGCGCCGCGCGGGACCGTGGCGCAAGGCCTCCAGAGACCATCCGCCCCAGCGGTCGCCACGAGCGAGGCCGGGCAGGGCCAGGGGATCCAGTTCAGCGGGATCCGCCGCCAGCAGGGAACCCACCAGGGGCGGAAAGAGGTGGGTGGCGAACCCGGAACCGAGCCGTCGTGCCGCCACATCCGCCAGGGATTCACCCGGTCGGGGGCCGGGCGCAAAGGGCTCAAGCAGCAGGCGGAGGGCGGCTGAAATACCCAGGTCTCGAAGCAGGCCTAGGCCGGAGGGCCAGGGGCGAAGGCCCGACGCATCTAGCAGCCACCGAGGGCCGAGGCGGTGCTGGCGCCGGAGAGACAGGCCAAGTTCCCGGACCAGCCGGTCCAGCGCGGATCCCGTGTGAAAGCGCAGGCCCTGGGGGCCTCGCTCCAGATAGCCGGGCTCGCCCACGGGACCGGGCCAGTCCAAGGTCTGCACCCAGCCCCCGACGCTGGGAGCGGCCTCCCAGACCCCCACCCGCAGTCCGAGTCCCGTGAGGCGGCGTGCCGCCAGCAGACCGGAAACGCCCCCGCCGATGACAAGGGCATCGACGGGGGCGATTTCATCCTGCACGGCGCTTCAGTCCTGGAGCAGCGACTCAATGCGCGCCCAATCCCATTCGGGAAGGGTCGGGACGCTCTCGGGCACGAGGTCCTGCTGGGTGAGCCAGGCGTCGTAGACCGTCAGCGCCGCCATGGCCTCGGCCACGGGCACGACGCGGGGGGAAATGCAGGGGTCGTGGCGGCCCTTGGTGACGATCTCCGCCGCGCTGCCGTCCTTGGAGACGGTGGCCTGGGGTTGGGCGATGGAGCTGGTGGGCTTGATGGCGAGGCGCACCACCAGGGGCGCACCGGTGCTGATGCCGCCGAGCAGGCCGCCCGCATCGTTCTTGGCCATGCCGTCCGGGCCCATGGGGTCATTGTTTTGGCTGCCCCGGAGGCGCGTGGCTGCGAACCCCGCACCGATCTCCACGCCCTTCACCGCCGGAATGGTCATCAGGGCGTAGGTGAGCAGGGCGTCGAGCTTGGCGAAGGCGGGATCGCCGAGGCCCACGGGCAGGCCCTCGATCCACAGTTCGCAAACGCCTCCCACGCTGTCATGGGCGTCCCGGGCCGCTTCCACCGCCTCCCGCATGGCGGGAAAGGCTTCGGGATCGGCCACGCGCAGCGGGTTCTGTTCGACGAAGTTCCAGTCGAGGCGCGGGCCTTCGATGCCTGCGATCTCGCGGTTGAAGCCGCGGATGCGCACACCGAGGGGCGCCAGTTGGGCCTTGGCGAAGGCGCCCGCTGCCACCCGCGCGAGGGTCTCCCGGGCGCTGGAACGGCCCCCGCCGCGGGGGTCCCGCAGGCCGTATTTCTTTTGGTAGGTGAAGTCGGCGTGGCCGGGGCGGAAGAGATCCCAGATGGCGTTGTAGTCGCCGCTGCGCTGGTTCTGGTTGTAGACCACCAGGGCGATGGGATGGCCCGTGGTGCGGCCCTCGAAGACGCCGGAGAGGACATGCACCTGGTCTGCCTCCTGGCGGGGGGTCACGAGGTCGCTCTGGCCGGGGCGGCGGCGGTCGAGTTCGGCCTGGATCTCGGCCACATCAAAGAGGAGCCCTGGTTTCAGACCGTCGAGCACGACGCCAACAGCGGGGCCGTGGCTCTCGCCGAAGGTCGAAATGCGGAAGGTGCGGCCGAAGCTCGAGGGGGCGTCGAAGAGCACTCAGGCTTCCCCTTCCGCGGCATCGACGGCGTGCCGGCGCATGATGGCAGCGATGCGGGCTTCTTCTTCGAGATCGATCTCGACGACGGCCCGTTCGGTTACGGGGGCATCCATATCTTCCGGCTCATCCGCTTCGGGTGCCTCGCCATTGAGCCTCACCTTGCCTGTGGCGGCAGCGGGGCCGTTCCACACGTACTTGGTGCCCCGCTTCTGACCTTCCTTGTGCACCAGCCCTTCCTCCTCGAGGTCGGAGAAGAGGCGGCGCAGGGTGCCCGCGGCATTCTCGTCCTCAAGCCCCAGAGCCTTCTGGGCGGCGAAGCTGGAAAGGGCGCCCGTGTGCTGGAGTTCGCGGATCAGCAGATCCTTGAGGTTGCCCAGCTGCGCCTTGGTGCGGCGGGTGCGGCCCAGGGATTCGAGCGCCGCGGCGGAGGGCCTGGGGGCCTCGTACACCGGGGCGGGAGCCTGCATGACGACGGGTGCTGAATCCACCGGGCGGGCGATGAGGGGGCCGCCGTCGGTGTAGAAGTCGGTTTCTTCTTCCCGGAACAACACGAGCACGCTGTGGGGACGGACGTCTTCGGATACCAGGGCGTCGATGATCCGCTGACCGACCCGGGCCTTCTGTTCGGCTGTAAAGGATGAGACGTGAACCGTGATCGTAGGCATATGGATATCTCCGTGCATAAATCGAAAAATTCAGTCTATGGTGATTTGGTGCTGGTGTAAACGCGTTTAAGTGCGTTATGTTCTGGGCGGAGAGCACTTGTATGGCACGGGTACCGGAACGACAGACGGCGGAGGAGGTGGCTTTCGAGGCCTTCCTGCGCTCCCGGAACCTCAAGGTCACGATGGAGCGAATGGGCATCCTGCGGGCCATCGTTGAGCGGAAGGACCATGTGGATGCGGACACGCTCCAGGCGGAACTGCGGGCGGAGGGCATCAGCCGGGCGACCATCTATCGGACCCTGGATCTGCTGGTGCAGTGCGGTCTGATCCGGCGCCACAACCTGGGCACGAGCCATGCGGTGTTCGAGGCGGCCTATGGCGCGGATCACCACGACCACCTGGTATGCGTGGACTGCGGCAAGGTCATCGAATTCTTCCAGGAGGACCTGGAGGCGATGCAGGAGGCGATCTGCAAGGAACACCGGTTCAGGCCGCTCCAGCACACGCTGCAGATCTTCGGGCTCTGCGAGGCCTGCGAGACCCGATTCGACCCTGAGCGGCTCCCGGACAAGCTTCGGCAGATCCACGGGTAGACGAGTCCAAGGCTAATCGGGCTGGTGGACCGGGCCCGGCCTGTCGATACTGGGTCATGCCTAAAGAGACCCGAACCCCTGATGCTTCGAATCGCGCGCTGGACCGCGGGGCGCGACACCCGGTGGAGCCGGGCCCTTCCAAGGGGCGGCTCTCCCTGGCGGACTTTGAGCGGTTGCCGAAGACAGAACTGCACGTCCATCTGGACGGCAGCCTGCGCATCGAAACGATCCTGGAGCTGGCCCAGCAGCAGAAGGTGAAGCTGCCTGCGGACACCGTGGAGGGATTGCGGCCGTACGTTCAGGTCGGGGACGACTGCAAGAGCCTCGTCGAATACCTCAAGGCCTTCGACGTCACGCTCTCCGTGATGCAGACCTACGACAGCCTGGTGCGCACGGCCTTCGAACTCGCCGAGGATGCCGCCAAGGAGAACGTGCGCTACCTCGAAGTGCGCTACAGCCCGATGCTGCATCAGC
>CAYQAS010000066.1:0-24431 GCA_964415525.1 uncultured Solibacteraceae bacterium | reverse complement strand
TGCTCTACCAGCGCGGCCTCGCCTACCAGCAGGAGAAGCCCGTGAACTGGTGCCCTGCGCTGAGCACGGTGCTGGCCAACGAGGAGGTCATCGACGGCAAGTCCGAGCGCGGCCAGCATCCCGTGGTGCGCCTGCCCCTGCGGCAGTGGATGCTCAAGATCACCGCTTACGCCGACCGCCTCGCCGCGGATCTGGATCAGGTGAAGTGGCCCGACTCCACGAAGACCATGCAGGAGGAGTGGATCGGCCGCTCCGAGGGCGCCGAGGTGCGCTTCCAGCTGGATGGCCATGAGGGCGAGCTCGAGGTCTTCACGACCCGCCCCGACACGCTCTTCGGCGCCACCTTCATGGTCGTCGCGCCCGAGCATCCCGTCGTCGAACAGATCACCACCGCGGATCGCAAGGCCGATGTGACAGCCTATGTCGCAGCCGCCAAGAACCGCTCCGAGCTGGACCGTCGCGCCGCCAAGGAGAAGACCGGCGTCTTCACTGGCGCCTATGCCATCAACCCGGTCAACGGCGCCAAGGTGCCCGTGTGGACGGCGGACTACGTCCTCTGGGGCTACGGCACCGGCGCCATCATGGCCGTGCCTGCTCACGATGAGCGCGACTTCGCCTTTGCGAAGAAGTTCGGCATTCCCGTGATCGAAGTGGTGAGCGCCACGGGCACGCCCCGCACGGAACCGCTGGAGGAGGCCTTCTGCGAGGAGGGAATCGCCGTGAACAGCGGCAGCTACGACGGCACGCCTACTCAGGAGTTCAAGGCGAAGATCACGGCCGACCTCGACGCCAAGGGGCAGGGCAGCCTGCGGGTCGAATACAAGCTTCGCGACTGGGTCTTCAGCCGTCAGCGCTACTGGGGCGAGCCCTTCCCGATCTACTTCCCCGTGACCTGCGACGGCGATCCCCGCCAGGGCGCCGAGTTCACGATTCACTACGACCTGCCCATTCCCCTCGACGAGAGCGAACTGCCCCTGCTGCTGCCAGAGATGGAAGACTTCTCCCCTGGCGACGACCCGGCGGGCTGCCTTGCCCGGGCTGCGGACTGGCGGTTCTTCCAGAAGGGTGGCCGCTGGTTCGCCCGCGAGACGAACACCATGCCCCAGTGGGCGGGCTCCTGCTGGTACTACCTGCGCTACATCGACCCGAAGAATCCCGAGGCAGGCTGGTCCAAGGAGGCCGCGGACCGCTGGCTGCCCGTG
Organism: uncultured Solibacteraceae bacterium; assembly: GCA_964415525.1. GTDB lineage: Bacteria > Acidobacteriota > Holophagae > Holophagales > Holophagaceae > CAZPUI01. The sequence continues at coordinate 23,229 of CAYQAS010000066.1, read as the reverse complement.
GACCTCTACGTGGGCGGCGCCGAGCACGCCGTGCTGCACCTGCTCTACGCCCGCTTCTGGCACAAGGTGCTCTTCGATTGCGGCCACCTCACCGCGCCCGAGCCGTTCACCCGCCTCGTGCATCAGGGCATGATCCTCGGCGAAGTGGAGTACACCCGCTTCTTCACGATGGATGGACAGCCCGTGTCCAAGGAACTCGTGAGCTTCCTGGAAGGCGGCGGCCTACGGCACAAGGTGACGGGCGAGGACCTGCGCAGCGAGCGGGTCGGCGATGAGCACATCACCAAGAAGGGCAGTGAGTTCGTGATGAAGGATCAGCCGGAGATCGTGATCGACGGCCGCGCTTTCAAGATGTCCAAGAGCCGCGGCAACGTCATCAACCCCGACGACGTCATCCAGGCCCACGGCGCGGATGCGCTGCGTCTGTACGAAATGTTCATGGGGCCTCTGGAGGCTGCCAAGCCCTGGTCCACCGGCGGCATCCAGGGCGTGAGCCGCTTCCTGGAGCGCGTCTGGGCCATCGGCCACCGCGATCTCTGCGACGAGACGCCGGATGCCCTCCTGCGACTCACCCACAAGACCATCAAGAAGGTGGGCGAGGACATCGAGACCCTCGGCATGAACACCGCCATCTCGGCGCTCATGATCTACATCAACGAACTGCCCAAGGATGGCGCGCTGCCGCGCTTCTGTGTCGAGACACTGGTCAAGCTCGTCCACCCCTTCGCGCCCCACCTCGCCGAGGAAATCTGGGAGCGCCTGGGCCATGCCCCGAGCATCCAGAACGCCCCTTGGCCCACCTTCGATCCCGCGCTCTGCGTGGCCTCGGAAGTGGAAGTGCCCGTGCAGGTGAACGGCAAGGTGCGCGGCAAGCTGCTGCTGCCCGTGGGCGTGGCCCAGGCCGACGCCCAGGCCGCGGCCCTGGCGGATGCCGGCGTCCAGAAGCACTTGGAAGGCAAGCAGCTCGTCAAGGTGATCTGGGTGCAGGACAAGCTGATGAGCCTGGTGGTCAAGTAGCCCTGAACCGTCCCGAACCCGACGCCTCCAGGAGGAATCCCTGGAGGCGTCGGGTTCGGGACTGTGGTCGACCTTTTGATCTTCCTTGGACGAGCAAAGCCAATCCCCTTCAGGTGGCATCCCTTGGGAAGGTTTGGGCTTCCAGGATGTGCCTCGGCTATGAATCTGGCCTGGACATGACATGACTTCGGTCACGCGATAGGCCGAATTCGACTAATCCTGATTTAGGGGGTAATGGGCAAATATCGGCAGCCGATGACGTGGGCAGTGCGCGAAATCAGGAGGCCCATATGGTCCGTCGCTCTGCGTTCTTTCTCGGGTTTTGCCTTTTCCTGACGGCGCCCCTGCTGGGGCAGACCAAGGAAGAGGCCCAGGCGCTCGTCAAGAAGGCCATCGAGTACGCCAAAACCCAGGGCGGGTACAAGCTCGTCCAGGCCGTCAACCGCCAGGATCCGGAGCTCCGGAAGGGAGAGCTCTATGTCTGGATCGTGGATATCGAGGAGAAGATCATGGCCGCCCACGGGGCCAACCCGAAGCTGGTGGGGCAGGACTTCTCGGGTGCCCGAGATCCCGATGGGGTGGCCTATGCCCAGAAGGCCGCCGAGATCGCGGTGGAAAAGGGTAGCGGATGGCTCGATTACAAGTTCAAGCATCCAGAGACCGGAAACATAGATACCAAAACATGTTATGTCGAAAAGTACAAGATTTTTGTGGTGGCTTGCGGCGTCTACAAGAAGTCCTGAACCGATCGAATTGAACCCCTTTATCGGAGGTCAACATGCGTATCAAGTCCTGGGTGATGTCCAGTGTGCTCTTGGCGTGCGGGGTCCTGACGGCCCAGACCGGGCGTGAGCCCAAATATGCCCCCTACGTACCCTCTTCCGGAGTCTCTGGAAGCGTCCTTTCCGTGGGTTCGGATGTCTTCGAGCCCATCTTCAGCCAGTGGACCGGCGCCTTGCAGAAGCAGGGAATCCAGCTGAAATTCGCCGCCGAGGGATCCACCGCGGGCGTGCTGGCGTTGATGGAGGGCCAGGCCCAGGTGGCGGCCATGTCCCGGGACATGTCCAAATCCGAACTGGCGGAGTTCACCAATGGGCGGCCCACTCGGCTGGTGGTGGGGGTGGATGCTCTGGTGGTGTTCGTGAATCCGAGCAACCCCATCAAGAGCATTTCCCTGGAGCAGCTGGATTCGATCTATTCCACTTCCCGAAAGCAGGGCGGCAAGGGGCTCATCACCACCTGGGGGGCTTTGGGGCTCAAGGATCCCCAGTGGGAGAACCGTCGGGTCACCATCTACGGGCGGGATGAGTTCTCCGGGCCCCGGGCGAGCTTCCGGGACAAGGTGCTTCTGAAGGGTGAATTCCGGCCAGGGATCATGGTGAAAGAGGATGCCTCCGCCATCGTCGAGGCCGTCTCTCTGGATGGCGGCGGCATCGGTTATGCCTCCATCTACGACCTCAGCTCCCTCGTCCGGGCGGTGCCCATCATTGGTCCTTCCGGCCTTCCGGTCCTGCCGAATCCCGACAGCATCACCCGGGGTGACTACCCCCTGAGCAACTTCCTCTACCTGTTTGTGAAGCCTCCGGTGCAACCCCCGGTGCAGGCCTTCCTGAGCTATGTGTTGTCCGAGGAAGGGCAGCGCATCATGGGGAACGGGCTCATCTCCGTGCCGCCGGATGTCGCTCGAGAGATGGCGAAGAAAATCCGCTGAGACTGAGGTGCCGCGCAAGCATCGGTTGAACCCATCGTGCCCGAGTGCTGCGGATCCATTTGGCTGGGAACAACTTGATGGTTCAGGTCGTTTCTGCGCCTTGCCCTGGGAGCCTGCCCCATGAAAACGATCCTGCTCGGCGGCCTCACCGCTCCGGTGCGGGAGCTGGTTTACCAGGCCTTCACGCCTCACCGGGCGGAATTCCGCCTCTGCGCCCTTTCCACCCTGGAGGAGCTCCGGAATGGGCTGGACGCGCGGGAAGGGGACCTGCTGATCCTGGACCTGGATGGGCCAGAGGGGGACCGACTCGACTGGCTGGCGCTCATCGCAGAGCGGCGGGCCTCCCTGCCGGTGCTGGCGCTCGGGACCACCCCGCGTCCCGACCTTGCCGCCTATGAAGCCCGCTATCCGGACCGCCACTTCCCCTTGGTGGGCTACCTGCCCAAGCCCACCACGATGGATGCCCTGCTGGAAGCGGCCCAGGCGGAGCTTCTGGATGGGGCCTGGGGTGTCATCCAGGGCCTCAGCCTTTCCACCCTGCTTCAGATGCTTGGCATGGAGTGCAAGACCTGCACCTTGCGTGTGACCTCGGGGCGGCGACAGGGTTTCCTCTACCTCCAGGGCGGCCAGGTCATCAATGCCCGCTACCGGCGGCTGGAAGGGCTTCCCGCGGCCCTCCAGCTCATCAACAGCCCCTCCCTCAAGATCGAAATCGACCATCGCCTGCACGACTTCACCCCGAGGATCGCCCTACGGACGGAGGAGATCCTGATGCAGGCCGCTCAGGCCATGGATGAGAACGGGCCGGGCTGCCTGGAGGACACGCCAGCCATGGACGAGGCGGACCACATCCCCGCCTCGGAGGTCGGGCGCTGGGAGCGGACCGAGGTCCCCACCGCGGCTCGGGTTTCCCCCTTCCGCCGCTGGCGGATTCCCATCCTGCTGGCGGCCACGGGAACGGTCGCAGTGCTGGTCTGGGGCCTCCTCCCCCGGAAGACCTCCGTGGCCCTCGTCACCGTGCCCGCAGGAGCCCAGGTCACTCTGGACGGCGCCGCGCGAGGTGTGACGCCCGTCTCCCTGGATCTCGAAGGCCATCCCAAGGGAACCCTGCGCCTGAGCTTGCAAGGCCACCAAGCCTACGAGCAGGCCTTGCAGCCCGGCGATCGAAGCCTTCACATCCAACTGCAGCCGCTTCCTGCGGCGGCTGTGGTCCCCGCACCGCCTCCCGTCGAGGCGGCACCTGAGCCGGTGGTCGTGGCGAAGCCGACGGTCGCGAAGCCCACGGTCAAATCGAAGCCCGACGCCCGACCCAAGTCCGACATCTTCGATCAGATCCGCAAGCAGTAGGGGACGGAAGGGTCAGCGTTTCAGAGCCTCCGCCATTCTTCCCAGGGCCTCCTTCAGCACGGCCTCGCTGCAGCCGAAGTTGAGGCGCACGAAGCCTTCCCCGCCGGGGCCGAAGGCTTCGCCATCGTTGAGGGCCACCCGCGCTCTGTCGAGGAAGAACGCCCCGGGGTTGCCTTCGATGCCCGCCTCCCGGCAATCCAGCCAGGCGAGGTAGGTGGCTTCAGGCTTGCGCATCCGCACGCCGGGCAGGTCGCGATCGATGGTTTCGGACAGGAGCTGTCGGTTCGACTCCAGCGTCGCCAGCAGCTCGTCCAGCCAGGGCTGGCCGTGCCGGTAGGACGCCTCGGCGGCCACCAGCCCCAGGAGGTTCACCGCCGGAACGAGCCCCTGGCGGGCCCTCAGGTAGGTTTGGCGGAGTTCCGCATCCTGAATGATGGCGAAGCTGCAGGCGAGACCCGCCACGTTGAAGGTCTTGCTGGGGGCCATGAGCGTGATGGTGTGCTTGGCGATTTCGGGATTCAGGGATGCCAGAGGGGTGTGGGTGTGTCCGTCGAAGAGCAGGTCGCAGTGGATCTCGTCGGAGATCATCGTCACGCCGCGCCGCAGGCAGATCTCGGCGATGCGTGCCAGTTCGTCCCGCCGCCAGACGCGACCCACTGGATTGTGGGGATGGCAGAGCAGAAAGGCTTTCGTGCGATCGGTCATCGCGGCCTCAAAAGCGTCCCAATCGATGCTGTAGGAACCGTCGGAGGCCTGCACCAGCTCGGCGTCCTGGCGTTCCAGGCCCGCCTGCTTTGCGGCGTAGAGGAAGGGCATGTAGACAGGCGGCTGGATGAGAACGGCGTCCCCGGGCTCGCCCAGCGCATGGCAGGCGAGATTGAAGCCCGTGACGACACCCGGGACGAACACGATCTCCTCAGGTCGAATGTTCCAGCCGTACCGCTCGGCCATCCGGGCCACCAGCAGCTCCCGCAGGCCCTCGGCACCCGCTTCCGGTGCAAGTGTGAGATCGGGGTAGCCGAGGACACCGTGGCCGATCCGCTCCCGCAGGGCTTCGAGCACCGGCTCTGGTGCGGGGAAGTCCATATCCGCCACCCAGAGGGGCAGCACATCGGCAGGGTACTGGCGCCATTTCAGGCATTCGGTGGCGCGGCGATCGGGGCAGGGCAGGGACATGGTCGAATCCTGAAAAAGTTCCATCCCTAGACTAAACCTGACCGGCGGCACATCCGGGTTTGCAGGCCGAATCCCACCTGCGCGCATGTGACATCCTTGGTTCATCTTTCCCCGGCCCTGAGGCCTGGAGTCCATTGACAAGCCCTCTCTCATAGGAGGTTCCGTGCTTACCCGACGTCACGCGCTGCCAGCCCTGCTCGCCGCCGCCCTTCCCCTCGTTCTGGCTGCCCAGGCGCCGACGGCCGTTCCCCCCAAGCCGGGGGCACCGGGAGCTCCCGCCGCACCCGCAACCCCGCCGGATCCTTCGGGTCTCAAGCCCTTCGCAGACATCGTGAAGGACGCCAAGGAGACCAAGGGCTTCTTCCCGCTGCACCAGAAGGACGACAAGGTCTGGATCGAGGTGGCCGCGGATCAGCTGGAGAAGCCTTTCCTCTTCTCCTTCAACCTGCAGAAGGGCATCGGAGAGCGTGGGCTCTACGCCGGCATGATGCTGGACAGCCACATGGTGACCTTCCGGCGCACGGGCAACACTCTGCAGTTCATCGCCCTGAATTCGACCTTCAAGGGCGGTTCTGACAAGGCGGCGGGATTCGGCGTGAAGGAGGGCTTCTCCGAGAGCCTGATCGCCTCCGCACCGGTGCTCTGCAAGCCCCATCCCGAGCGCAAGAGCATCCTGGTGGACGCTTCCGCCCTCTTCTTCAGCGACATCCCCGCCATGGGCATGCAGCTGGAGCAGATCTACCGGCAGTCCTACATGCTCGATAAGGGCAACACCAGCTTTGCCAAGGCCCGCACCACGGCGGACCTCACGTGTTTCTCGGTGAACGCCCACTACATGGCCGGTCGGCTGAACCTGCCGAATCCCATGACGCCCCCCGCCATGGCGCCCTCCATGCCCTCGGCCACGCCGGATCCCCGGAGTTTCTTCCTGGGCTTCTACTACAACCTGCTCAAGCTGCCGGAGCAGCCCATGGCGCCCCGGGCGGCGGATGACCGCGTCGGCTACTTCCTCACCACGCAGCACGATTTCAGCCAGCTCACCCAGAACGACATCCGGCAGCACATGATCCACCGGTGGCGCCTGGAGAAGGCCGACCCGACAGCGGCTGTCAGCAAGCCGAAGCAGCCCGTCGTCTACTGGCTCGATCGCAACATCCCCGAGAAGTTCCGTCCCGCCGTCACCGCCGGCATCCTTGAGTGGAACAAGGCCTATGAGAAGGCCGGCATCAAGGACGCCATCGAGGTGAAGGTCCAGCCGGATGACGCCGAGTGGGACACCCTGGATGCCAAGCACGCCTCCATCCACTGGATCAACGGCACGGATGTGGGCTTCGCCATCGGGCCCAGCCACGTCGATCCCCGCACGGGCGAGATCCTGGACGCGGACATTGGCATCGGCGAAGGCATGGTGCGCGGACAGTTCGAGCGCTTCGAGGAGGAATTCCCGAAGACCCCCAGCACCCACCTGCTCACCGGCGGCGTCGGCGTGATGGGACTGGAGGCGGCTCGTGAGCTGGCCTTCGGTTCCAGCCTGCTGGAGGCCCGCGGTGTCTTCGAGGCGGGCAGCCCGGAAGCCGAGAAGTTCACCATGGAGGCCCTGAAAGACCTGGTCACCCACGAGGTCGGCCACACCCTGGGCCTGCGGCACAATTTCCGCGCCAGCACCATCCGCACCGAGGCCCAGTTGAAGGATCCCGCCTTCACCAAGGCCAACGGCTTGGTGGGTTCCGTCATGGAATACAACGGCCTCAACATTGCCCTCGAGGGCGAGAAGCAGGGCGAATATCAGCCCAGCAGCCTGGGCCCCTGGGACTACTGGGTCATCGAATACGGCTACAAGCCCTTCGAACCTGCGAAGGAGGCGGAGGCCCTGCGCAAGATCGCCGAGCGCAGCACGGAGCCGGACCTGGCCTATGGGACGGACGAGGAAAGCATGGGGCCCGGCGGCATCGATCCTGAGGTCAACACCTGGGACATGGGGCCGGATCCGATGGTCTATGCCAAGAAGCGCATCCAGCTCTCCAAGGAACTGCTGGCGCGCCTCCAGAAGCGCACCTTCAAACCCGGTGAGACCCACCACCTGCTGCGCCGCTATGTCGGCCGTGCTCTCGGGCAGGTCGGTCAGGCCGTGGGCATCGCCACTAAGCAGTTCGGCGGTCTGGTGACCCTGCGCGACCACGCCGGTACCGGCCGACCGAACCTGATGCCCGTCGCCGCCGAACGCCAGCGCGAGGCCCTGAGGCTCCTGGAGCAGAACGTCTTCTCCATGGACGCCTTCACGTTCAAGCCTGAATTCATGCGCCGCCTGACCATCGAGCGCATCAGCTACGAGACGGGCTTCCAGAACCCCGATTTCTCCATTGCCGGTCGCGTGCAGGGGCTCCAGCGCATGGCCCTGGGTCGCACCTTCGACCCGGGCACCGCCCAGCGCATCCTGGATGCCGGCGACAAGCTGGACAACCCCAAGACCGCCTTCAAGCTTTCCGAACTGTATGACGGCGTCCAGAGCGCCATCTGGGCAGAAGCCAAGGCTGGCAAGGAGCCCAGCCTCCAGCGCCGCAACCTGCAGCGCGACCACCTGCGCCTCCTGTCCGGTCTCGTTCTGCGCGCCACACCGACCACTCCAGAGGACGCCCGCAGCCTCGCCCGGGAAAACCTCAGCTCCCTAGGGGCCACCCTTAAGGCCGCTGCCGCCAAGCCCGGCCTGAGCAAGGAAGTCCGCGCGCACTACAACGAGTGCCAGAGCCAGATCGCAGAGACCCTGAAGGCCGGCCTGCAGCGCACGTCGCTGTAGTTCGACCCGGAATGCCGACGCCCCGGAGGCTTGCCTCCGGGGCGTTTGTCGTAAGGGCGGGCCATGGGTTGAGGTCAGTGATGCTGGCCTCGGTTACCGCAGGTAGTCGTGCATGAATACGAGATCCACGGCGCTGGTCCAGGCGAAGCCCTTGCAGCGGAGCGGCGCGCCACTGAGGCTGTCGTAGTTCTCGTAGTGACCCCCGGCCCGCTGGACGGTGTCGCTGAAGCGGCGGGCGATCTCCTTGGCGAGATCCGGCCTTCCGCCACGACGCAGGCCGTCTGCGAGGATGAGCGTCGTCGGCGCCCACACGGGGCCGCGCCAGTAGCCATCCGGGCGGTAGGCGGGGGACAGCGGATCCTCCGTGGCGGGACCGACGGGCGTGAGGAAGCAGGCCTCCAGACGGGCTGCGAGCGCGGCGAATACCGCCTTGTCGAGCCGCTCGCCCAGGATGAGCGGCATGAGGGGCAGAAGGCTGGAAGGCTCCGGATCGGGCTCCGGTCCATCCATCGCACGCACCACGAAACTGTGGCCGTTCCAGAGCTGGGCCATCATCCGCGCCTGGTGTTCGTCGGCGCGGGTCCGCCACACGTGGGCCTCCTCGATCTTTCCGAGGCGCTGTGCCACCTGACTCAGGGCTTCCATCTGCAGCACGAGGTAGGCCTGCAGGTCCGGCGCGATGTAGCGGGCCTTCTTATCCCCGAGCACCGTGGCGTTGTCCCACCCGCTCTCCCAGCCGCTGTGCTCGCCGCCATAGGCTGGCAGTCCGCTTGGGGTCATGCGGTGGCGGAACCAGAACTCGGTCCACGCCGTGAGACGCGGATAGAAATCTTCCAGCCAGGGCCTGGGGATGGCATGGCGGGCCATCAGGCGCTGCAGGGTCCAGCCGTGGATGGGGGGTTTCGTGCAACCGCGGTAGGTGTCCTCCGGCAGCATCTGGTCCGGCAGCTGGCCGTTTGCATCGGCGTTGAGGAAGGGGATGAGGAACTGGTTCCATGCGCCTTGGAGGTCCGTGAGGCCCAGGCCCAGGGTCACGAAGCAGTGGTCCCAGGGCCAGACCCCATTCATATCCGCCTTGGCGACCAGCACCGTCTCCGTGGGGAATTGGACATCCGTTGGCGTGTGGAGGCTCCAGAGGTTCCACCAGGCCGCCTCGGCCAAGGCTTGGCGCTCCGGTGCCACCGCAGGCATGCGGTGTTTCCATAGCTGCCAGTCCGTGTCTATGGCGGCGAGATCCTTGGCCGGATCCACCTTGAGGGAGGCCGGGCGAACGCCTCGGTAGATGCGAAAGGTCAGACGCAAGCGACCTGTCATGGGCAGGAATTGGGCTGTCGGCAGCAGGTCCGACCCCGCCAGGCGCTCGATGCGCAGGGTCCAGTCCCCGCACGGGGCTTCCCAGGCATTGGGACCGATGGGCTTCAGAGCGGCGAGGTCGAGGCCCTTCTTCACGGAATGGACCGCCAGCCCCAGACCTTCAGCGTCCACGACGACCTCCCGCGGTCCAGCGACGTAGATCTTGGCCTTGGGGGCAGCGGTGCCCCCTGCATTCAGGGCGAGGTGGCTCGGATGGGCGGTGAGGGCCAAGGCACGGGGCTTGCCGTCAAGCTGAAAGGCGAGGTCGAGCCAGTGGCCTTCTTCCTCCTTCTGGCGCGCGAAGTAGAGCCGCAGGGTGCCGGGCTTGTTCGTGGGGATGAGGGTCATCCACGAGCCTTTGCGGCTGAAGAAGGTGTGGCGCAGGTCCGGCGTTGTGGCGCCGAGCAGGCTGACCAGGGCGGGCAGGACGAGGAGGCGTGGATTCATCGGACCTTCCAGACGAGCACGCTCCCGGGAGCGACGGGCTGAGTGCCCAGCAAGATGCGAGCGTCTGTGGGCACAGACAGGGTCACAGCCTTTGGCGTGTAGTTCACGCCCACGTGGACGCCGTCCCGGAAGCGCACATGCACGCCCTTCGGCAGCTCCTCCACCGCCACGCCAGCCCGTGTATATACATCCCGCAGGAGTCGACGCTCTAGTTCGCCATCCTCTGTCCAGACACCGATGTAGGAGACGCTGCCCTTCCCCAGGCGGCGGGTGACGGCGGCAGCTTTGCCGGCATAGAACCTGTCGGCATAGGTCGCCAGCACCTCGGTGCCTGAGCGCGGCACCAATAGATCGGCCCAGGCGTTCCAGGTGAAGGTGTCCGATCCCGCCTTTACCTTGGCCTTGACCCCTGGGGGCAGCATGTCGAAGGCCTCCACATCGGCGCCGATGAGGTCGAGGATGGGCGCGGCCCAGGGGGCCTCGTGGAAGTGTCCCAGGGCGTTCTTCTGTCCTGTGCGGCAGGTGAGGACGAGGTGGCCGCCGCCCTCGGCGTAGGCTCGCCACTTTTGCGCCAAGGCGGGATCCACCATCTGGAAGGCGGGCGCGACGAGGAAGGGCCAGCGGGTGAAGTCGTCGGTCTCCCGGATGAAATCCAGGGGCGCGGCTGCCTGATAGACAGCGGATGTCCAGGTGTTGCGGTGGGCCCAGGTCTTCCATGCGGTGGTCTGGGGCTGGGCCTCCAGATCCCAGAAGGTGTCGTGGCTCCACAGGAAGCCGGTGCGGCGCGCCGCCAGGGCCTGGGGCAGGGGGGCACCGGGCTGGAGCTTTGGGGTGATCCGTTTGAGGTCCTCCATGGCCTGAACCCAGCCTTTTCCGCCGGGACTCAGGGTGACGCCGTCGGTGCCCACGATGCCGTCGTGGTACATCTCGCTGCCTCGCAAAGGGTGGCGGTACCGGTAGGTGCTCACGAAGTCCGCTCCGCCCGCAAAGGCGTGCCAGAGCCACATGTTCAGCGTCTGAGGCTGAGGCAGCGGGTTCACCGAGGCCCAGTTCACCTGTCCCGGCTGCAGCTCCATCACGCCGAACCGCCCCGCCACGTTGCGGTGGTAGTCGCAGGCTTCCGCCATGCGCAGGGGATGCCCCAGGGCGAAGCTCTCGCCCCCCAGGACATTGGCACCCGCGATGGGATAGATCGTGAAAGTGGTGAAGTCGAGGGCCTTGGTGCGGCGTGGATCCACGCCGGTGGTGACATTGGTGTAGTTGGTGGTCACCCACTGTCGCTTTTCGACGTGGGCCTTGAGGATGCGGGCCTGCTCATCCAGGAAGATGGCGGTGGTGTCCGCCTGGAAGCGCGCCAGGTCCACCAAGGCGTGGGGGCTTAGCTTGTCTTCTGCGGCCAGGGTCGCGTTGGGCAGGAGCACTTCGGCCCAGGTGCCATAGCGGCTGCTCCAGAACGAGCCGCCCCAGACTTCGTTGAGCTTCTCCACGGTGCCGTAGCGGGCCTTGAGCCACGTCTGGAAGGCCTTCCGGGCGGAAGGGCTGAAGTCCGGCGTGGCACCGGGCTCGTTGTCCACCTGCCAACCCATCACCCGGGGATCCTTCCCGTAGCGCTTGGCCAGGGCGGTGACGAGCTTTGCCAGCTTGGCGCGGTAGATCGGGTGCGTCAGCGAAACTTCGGCTCGGATGCCATGCTCGTGGCGCTGGCCGCGCTCGTCCACCCGGTAGATGTCGGGGTAGCGGTGTCCCATCCAACTGGGCGGGGCGGGACTAGGAGTGCAGAGGATGACCTTCAGCCCGGCCTTGTCCGCCAAGTCCAGGGCCTCATCCAGCCAGGCGAAGTCATAGCGGCCTTCGCTCGGTTCCAGGTAGGTCCAGGCGAACTCCGCGAAGTGCGTGAACGTGAAACCCAGCTGGGCGATGTGGTCCAGGTCCCGCTTCCACTGGGCCTTCGGCCACTGTTCCGGATAGTAGAAGACACCGAAGGCCATGGGCGGTTTGGGCGCCTCAGTGGCCACGCATGGAATGGCGATGGGAACGGACAGGAGCAGGGATAGGACGGTGCGGCGCATGGGGAGCCTCTGGAAGGGCATTATTCCCCCATTTCACAGCCCACCGTGGGAATCGGGGCCTGGTGCCAACTTGATTTATTAATCGATGTTTGTCGGACTGCCTCAGCCTGGGAAACGAGAACGAATGCACCGCGAAATGGGGATCGGGGACGGTGTCGTTTCTTCGCCAGTGGGGGACGGGATGGCTTTCGGGACCATGCGGGCCCCAGTTTGCGAAGCCAGCCGCGTGCGGCCGGAGGTCCAGGCGGCTCTGTGATGGGCATTTCGCGTTTTTCGTGCCTTTCTCGGTTTCATGCTTTTGGGCTGAGACAGGAGGAATCATGGAATTCGCTCAGTTCGATGGAGCACGACGGTGTTGTTTGCGATAGCGCAGGGGCGTGGTCTGGAGGCGTGCGCGCAGGACATGGCCGAGGTATTCCTGGTGGTTGAAGCCGCAGCGCAGGGCGATCTCGGCGATGGGGAGATCGGTTTCCGCCAGAAGCTGACAGGCGCGGCGGGTACGTGCCGCCAGGATCTCGTCGTGCACGGTGTGGTCGAGGTGCTGCCGGAAACGCCGCTGGAGGACGCTGCGCGAAAGGCCGACCTGGCGAGCGATGGTGTCCACATCGATCCCCACGGTGGCGTGCTCCCGGATGAGCCGCAGGGCCTGGGCCACTTGGTGGTCGGCGATGGCGAGCACCTCGGTGGAGAGACGGGTGGTCACGCCCTCGGGCTCGATCCAGCGGGGCCTGCCTCGGGGCGGTCGACCGTTCATCCAGGCTCCCAGCAACTCGGCGGCCGCGTAGCCAACCCGCTCGTGGCCGGCCTGAACGCTGCTGAGGGGCGGGTCGCAGACTTCGCAGAGCGGAGCGTCATCGTCCACGCCGATGACCGCCACCTCACCCGGGGCCACGACTCCGGCGCGGCGGCAGGCCTCCAGGAAGGCGGGCCCCAGCTGATCGCTGGCGAGCATGACCCCCACGGGTTTGGGCAAGGCCGTGATCCAGCCGGCGAGGCGATCCTCGAGATCCTCCCAGGCCAGCCGCTGCGCCGGGAATTCGAAGACCCGGGGCTCGGGTCTCTGGCTCCTGGCCAGAGTGCAGAAGGCTTCGCGACGGGCATCGCTCCAGGTGCGGCCCTCCATTCCGACGAAGGCGAGGCTGCGGAAGCCGCGATCCCGCAGGTGTTGGGTGGCCAGGGCGGCGATGCGCGGGTCGTCCACATGGACCAGGGGCATGCCCGTGCCGGGCACTTCCCCCAGCACGTCCACCGCCGGGATGCCCGTGGCCCGGATGCGGGCGGCCATGGCAGGGCTCTGCACCCGGGCGATGATGCCGTCGCCCTTCCAGTGCTCCAGCCAGCCGGGAAGGTCCGTCTCGAGGCCCCGAGGTTCGATGTAGAGCGACCAGGGATCGTGTTCGCGCACATAGCGGGTGATGCCCCGCAGGATGTCTCGGCCGGAGGCCAGGGAGGTTTCCACCAGAAGGGCGACGTGGGGGCGGCGGGGCTGGGTCATGAATCGTACGGCTCCAGTGACTGTATCTCTCCAAAAATAGACCCATTGTCTCCGGGGGCGCCAGGGGGTGACTGCTATGCTTCCCCGCTGACGCATTGCATTGAGCCATTCTGGCGAGTCGTTGCCTGATCTCCAGAAACCCTGCCGGACCCATTCACCGGAGTGTCCATGCCCCTTCGCGAAGGGTTCCATCTGCAGAACGACGCGCTCTCCGTGCGCTTACTGCCTGCCCTCGGGGCGAAGCTTGTCAGCCTCGAGGATCGCCGTTCGGGACGGGAGTGGCTGCTGCCCAGCCAACAGCCGGGAGGCGGCTACCGCGAGGCGGCCTATGGTGCGGATTTCAGCTCCTTCGATACCTCCGGCTTCGACGAATGCCTGCCCAACGTGGCCGCGGGCTTCGGCCCCGCAGGCGGGCCTGTTTGGCCCGATCACGGGGAACTCTGGAGTCGTCCCTGGGACGTGGCACGGGAGGGGGAGGCCCTGGTTTGCCGCATCCAGGGCATCGGCCATCCCTACGCCTTCACGCGCCGCGTGGCCCTGGAGGGCGAGGTGCTTCGCCTGGACTACGAACTGGAGAACTTGGGGAGCACGGCCTTTCCTCATCTCTGGAGCGCCCATCCGCTGCTCCAGGCCACGCCGGGCATGCGCATCCTGCTGCCGGAGGGTGTGGACGAGGTGTTCGTCAACGGTGCCTCCCATCCCTCTCTGGGTACCTTCGGCGAGCGTCGTTCCTGGCCCGAAGTGGCGCCAGGGCTGGATCTGAGCCAAGTTGCGCCGCGCGAGGCGGGCCTAGCCGTGAAGCTCTTTGTGCCGAACCTGCCCGAGGGGCGCTGCGCCCTCTGGGATCCCGAAACGGGACATGCCCTCGCCTTCTCCTGGGATAGGGCGGAGATCCCGCACTTGGGCCTCTGGCTCTGCTACGGCGGTTGGCCCGACGACGGCCGGCCCGGTCACCTCACCGTGGCGCTCGAACCCTGCACCGGCGCGCCGGACGCGCTTACTGAGGCCGCGGCCCGGGGCTGGTGTCCCGTGCTGCAGCCGGGCGCTCGCGCCACCTGGACCCTTCGCATGCGTTCCTTCCTCCACCCCGGAGTCACCCCATGAACACCCTGACCAGCATTCACCTGGGGCCCGTCGACTGGCTCATCCTCATCCTCTACTTCTCCTTCGTCGTGGGGATCGGCGTGGTGCTGAAGCGAGGGATGAAGAGCAGTTCCGACTTCTTCCTCTCAGGCCGCGCCATCCCCGCCTGGATCGCAGGTCTGGCCTTTTTGAGTGCGAACCTCGGCGCCCAGGAGGTCATGGGCATGGCGGCCTCGGGCGCCAAATACGGCATGATGACCGCCCATTTCTACTGGGTGGGCGCCGTGCCCGCCATGGTCTTCGTGGGCGTCTTCATGATGCCGTTCTATTACGGCTCCAAGGCCCGCAGTGTGCCGGAATACCTGAAGCTGCGCTTCGACGAGAAGACGCGCACCTTCAACGCCTTCAGTTTTGCGGTGATGACGATCTTCTCCAGCGGCATCTCGATGTATGCCATGGCCAAGCTGATGAACCTGCTGCTGGGTTGGAACTTCAACGTCTCGCTCTGGATCAGCGCGGCCATTGTGCTGGCCTACATCTTCCTCGGCGGCCTCACCTCGGCCATCTACAACGAGGTCATGCAGTTCTTCCTCATCGTGCTCGGCTTTGCGCCCCTCGTGTTCCTGGGCTTAAGGGACTGCGGCGGCTGGTCGGGACTGGTGGAGCGCCTGGGTCTCGTCGCTACCCAGAGCCACAACCTTCAGGGTCAGGCCTACGCGAACGGCGCGTGGGTGAGCGCCTGGAAGCACATGGGCACGCCGGGGGCGAATCCCATGGGGGTGGAATGGTTCGGCATGGCCATGGGCCTTGGGTTTGTCCTGTCCTTCGGCTACTGGTGCACGGACTTCCTGGTGGTGCAGCGGGCCATGGTGGCGGAGAACGAGACCGCCGCTCGCAAAGTGCCGCTGATCGCCGCCGTGCCGAAGATGCTCTTTCCCTTCCTCGTGATCCTGCCGGGCATGATCGCCATCGCCCTCACCGCCAAGAGCGGGCAATCGGGCTTCGCGCTGCCGGTGAAGGGCTCGTCCTACGACTACGACATGACCATCCCCTTGATGCTCAAGCAGTATTTCCCCACGGGGCTGCTGGGCCTGGGCCTCACGGCACTGATGGCGAGCTTCATGAGCGGCATGGCGGGGAACGTGACCGCCTTCAACACGGTGTGGACCTACGACATTTACCAGAGCCACATCGCGAAGGATAAGAGCGACGCGCACTACCTCTGGATGGGCCGCATGGCGACGGTCTTCGGCACGCTGCTCTCCATCGCCACGGCTTACATGGCGGCCCACTTCAACAACATCATGGACATGCTCCAGCTGGTGTTCGCCTTCGTGAACGCGCCCCTCTTCGCCACCTTCCTGTTGGGCATGTTCTGGAAACGCACCACGGGCCACGGCGCCTTCTTCGGCCTGCTGCTGGGCACCGCCGCCGCCGCCATCCACCACGGCCTGAGCGTTCCCGTGGGGGCGGAGAGCCTCTTCAAGGGCGGCTGGCTGGGCGCGGTGATGCACACCTATCCCAGCGAGATGGCCCAGAACTTCTGGACGGCGATCTGGAGCTGGAGCACCTGCTTCGGCACCACGATCCTCATCAGCCTTGCCACGCGGCGAACGAAGGATGACGAGGACCTGCGCGGGCTGGTTTACAGCCTCACCGAACGGCACTCCGAGGGCCACTTGCCTTGGTACAAGCGACCCATCTACCTGGGCGCCCTCATCCTTGCCGCCGCCGTGCTTCTGAACATCCTCTTCATCTGAGACCCCCCATGAACTTCGACCTGCGCCTTCCCATCGGCCTTCTGTTCAGCCTCATCGGCGTGATCCTCAGCGTCTTCGGGGCTGTGGCGCCCAAGAACATCTACCAGGCCTCCCTCGGCCTCAACGTGAACCTTGGCTGGGGCCTCGTGCTCCTGGCCTTCGGTGGCACCATGCTCACCCTTGCCTTGCGGGCCCGGAAGTAGCCCATGCAGAATCGCATCACCGACGGCTTCAAGATTCGTTTCGGTCAGCCCGCACTCCTGGTGCGAGGGCCAGGCCGGGTGAACCTCATCGGGGAGCACACGGACTACAACCTGGGCTTCGTGTTGCCCGGCGCCGTGGACAAGGCCATCTGGCTCGCGCTGTCGCCTCGTTCGGACACCCGCTGTCGCTTTCATGCCCTCGATATGGATGCCGACTTTGACGGGGACCTGGGGACGCTGATGCGCAGCGGCCTGGGCTGGCCCGACTACCTGTTGGGCGTTCTGTCGGAGCTGAAGGCCGACGGTCATGACCTTCGGGGCGTGGACGTCGTGTTCGGGGGCGATGTGCCCATCGGCAGTGGCATGTCCTCGTCGGCGGCGCTGGAATGCGCCTTCGCCTTTGGTCTGAATGAGGCCTTCGGGCTTGGACTCGACCGGCCCGCCCTCGCGCGGATCGGACAGCGGGCGGAGAACCGCTTCGTGGGCGTGGCCTGCGGAATCATGGATCAGTTCGCCTCGGTGCTTGGTCAGGACGGCCACCTGCTGCACCTGGACTGTCGCGACCTGAGCACTCGGGCCGTGCCCTTCCGGGATCCGGACCTGCGCATCGTGCTGTGCGATACGCAGGTCCGGCGGACCCTGGCGGGCAGCGAATACAACGTGCGCCGCGCCCAGTGCGAGGCGGGCGTGGCGCACTTGGCTTCCCATGCCAAGGACATCGAGAGCCTTCGGGATGTGCCGTTGGCGCTTCTGGAGGCACACAAGGCCGAGCTGGATGCGGTGGTCTACCGGCGCTGTGCCTACGTCCTTGCCGAGAACCAGCGGGTGCTGGATGCCTGCGCGGCCCTGGAATCGGGCGACATCGCCGCCCTCGGGCCGCTGCTCAACGCCAGTCACGCGGGGCTTCGGGCCGACTATGAGGTCAGCTGCGCGGAACTGGATCTGCTGGCGGAGACGGCCCAGACCCTGCCGGGCGTGCTGGGCAGCCGCATGATGGGCGGCGGCTTCGGCGGGTGCACCCTCAGCCTCGTGCGGGCCGATGCGTTGGAGACCTTCCAGGAAGGCATGGCTCCGGCCTTCGCTCGTCTCGGCAAGTCGCCCGTGATCCACGTTTGCCGACTCACCGGCGGCACGGAGCGGGTGGGCTGATGTTCGACCGCTCCCACCGCCGCCTCAACCTGCTCACCGGGGAATGGGTGCTCGTGAGCCCGCACCGCACCCAGCGCCCCTGGCAGGGGCGGATGGAGGCGACCGCTGCCGCCCAGCGCCCCAGCTACGATCCGGGCTGCTACCTCTGCCCCGGCAATGCCCGGGCGGGGGGGCATCAGAACCCGAACTATGCGAGCACCTTCGCCTTCGACAACGACTTTGCGGCGCTCTCGCCACGGGATGAGACAGCGCCTGTCCAGGAAGGCCTCCTGGTGGCGGAACCCGAGGGCGGGCTCTGTCGGGTGGTCTGCTTCTCGCCCCGTCATGACCAGACCCTGCCGGATCTGAGCGTGGCCGAGCTCGTGGGGGTGATCGAGGCGTGGACAGAGGAAAGCCGAACCCTTGGCGCCCGCCCCGAGATCACCAGCGTGCAGGTCTTCGAGAACAAGGGCGAGCTGATGGGCTGCTCCAATCCCCATCCCCACAGTCAGATCTGGGCCACGGAGCACCTGCCCACTGAGCATGTGAAGGAGCTGGCGGCGCAGCAAACCTACTTCGCGAAGCACGGTCGACCGCTGCTGATGGACGTGCTGGCGGAGGAGCTGGCTCGGGCGGAGCGCATCGTTCTGGAGAACGACACCTGGGTCGTGCTGGTGCCCTTCTGGGCGGTCTGGCCCTTCGAGACCTTGGTGCTGCCGAAGCAGCCCGTGGGCCGTCTGACGGAGCTGTCGGAGGCTCAGCGCCTCGGTCTCGCGGACGCCCTGAAGCGTCTGACGACGCGCTACGACCACCTGTTCGAGGTCTCCTTCCCCTACAGCATGGGCTTCCATCAGGCGCCCTTCGACGGCGAGGCGCACCCGGAGTGGGTGCTGCACCTGCACTTCTATCCGCCGCTGCTGCGGGGGGCGACGGTGCGAAAGTTCATGGTGGGCTTCGAGATGCTCGGCATGCCCGGGCGGGACCTCCGGCCCGAGGAGGCGGCGGAACGCCTCCGCGGGCTCTCAGAGTCCATGGGCTGATCAGCCGAAGAGCGGCGCTTCGAGCCGGACCTTCGGGCCCATCACCTGAGCCGTCTGATCGGCGCCCAGGGGCTTGGCGAGGGCCTTCACCAAGGCTTCCACGGTGCGGGGCTGCTTCGTCTTGGCCGCCAGCAGGCGGGTGAGGTGCCAGGTGAAGGCGCCATGGGGCGTGTTGCCATTCTCGGTCTCGTAGGCGAACTGGCCTTCCGCACAGGCCATGAGGATGAGCGGCAGGTAGGGGCCGCTGTGTCCGGCCGCGGCGCGGGCTGCGTCGAAGGCGGCATCACTGATCCCCCGCAGTTCCGCGGCACGTCCCAGGCGCCGCACGACGCCGGACTGTCCGATGTAGGCTGCATCCAGATCTGGGTTCCAGCCCTGGCCCGGAAGGGTTCGCGACACCCACTGTCCGGTCTTAGCCTCCCAGCGCAAGGCGCGATGGCGCAGGTCGGGGTGGACGCCCACGCCCCTGACGCGCCCGCGTCCCCGGGTCATGCCGCCGGAGTGACAGCAGTCCAGGAGGATGGTGAAGCGCGCGCCATAGGGCAGCTGGCTGTAGAGCTGGAGGAATTCGTTGTCCGCATAGCCCGCCTCGCCATCGAAGTCGTGGGGGCAGAGGCACTCGTCGAGGTGGTCGACTTCCTCCGGTCCGTAGGCGGGAATCTGTCCGCCGTGGCCGGAGTAATGGAAGAGCAGGTCGTCGCCTTCGCGCGCGCCATCCACCAGCCAGGTCAGCCGCTCCCGCAGCGCCTTGAGCGTGGCCCGACCGTTGCTGAGGGTGCGGATGTCCTTGGCGTCGAAGCCGTGCTCCTGAATGGTCTGGTTCATCAGCCACAGGTCGTTGACGCAGCCGTCCAGGTCGGTGATCTCCTGGTAGTGGTCGATGCCCACCAGGAGTGCGCGCTTGCGCGGGGCTCGCACGGATTTCGGGGCTGCGGTGCGGGATTTGGGCGCCTTCGGGGTCAGGGTCCGCCAGAAATCCTGGGCCTGGTCGTGGGCGAGGTATTCCTTGGCGCTGTGATCCCCGATCCCAGGGATGTCGAAGGCGGTCTTCAGTTCACAGAAACGAGGATCCAGACCATGGTCCCGGGTGACCTTGCCCTCCAGGCTCATCACCAAGACCGCGTCCTCGGGGTTGTAGAGGTTGGTCCAGCTTGCGCTGGGGGGGCCGACGAGGCGCTGGAAGAGGGGCAGCACGCCGGGATTGGCGATCTGGCTGCCCAGGGTCAAGAGATGGATGCCGCCGAGGTCGAGGCCCTTGGCCTCCTCGCGACCGGGATAGAAGGTGTCGTAGGCGATGAGGCTCCCGAGGCTGTGGGCCACCACCACATCAGGTTTCACGGCCTTGACCTTGGCGACCAGTTCCTTGCGCAGCGCCGTCCGCAGGGGCGCCTGGGCCATCCACTTCACCACCATCCCCGCATTCTGGCTCGTACCGCCGCCCCGGGCCTTGCCTAGGCCCAGCCAGCCGCCGATGCCCGTCCCGGCGGCCTTCAACCAGGACCAGACATCCAGTCCAAATTCCGGCCGAGCCGTCAGCGGGCAGTATTCGAAAAAGTCGAATTCGGCTTGATCCGCCCCCGCAGCCTTCAGGGCCTTGCGGATGGGAATGCCGAAGTCCTTGTCGCGCCAGTCGCCGCCGGGCTCATGCCAGCCCGTGCCGTGGATCACCAGGATCTTCATGGCCGCCTCCTTGTGGTGGGGATGCCACGAATGAACCACGGATTTTCATTTACGTCACCTCGGGTTGGAATTGGTTACCCATGGGCGGATTGTTGATGCTTTCATGGGTGGCATATCTTTCTGGAGGGTGCCATGTCTATGTGTCGATCCATCAGTCTCTCACTCGCCATTGCGTGCGGTCTCTCGGCGCAAGAGGCGGAAATGAGTGAACAGGAACAGCTCAAGGCGCAGGTCCAGGCGCTCCAGACGCGGATCGCGGCTCTGGAGGGGAGTGTCCAGGACAAGCTCATCCCGCTCGCTCGGGAGGTGGAGTACCTCTACTGGCTGACCTTCAACCGGAGGAACAGCGCGCTCTACGAGAGCGCCGCGCGCAACCGGGCCATGGAATATGTGCAGAAACCCAGTCGCTACTGGACGACCGAGGAGCTGTTCGTCGTTCTGGAGGAGATCGAGCTGGGGCTTGGGCTTCGCACCGTGACCTCCCAAGGCGTACTGGTGCGTCTGGCGGCCCTGGATGCTCCCTTGAAGGGCCTTCCCCTGGTGCTCCGGGCGATCGATCAACCCCTCAAGAACGCGGCCAAGGCCATTCCGGCTCCCGTTTCCGTGCCCTCTTCCGAGACCTCGGATGCCAAGGAAAAGCGCGAGAAGGACGAAAAAATCTCCAATGCGCGCCGAGACGCGCTCGGGGAATTCGAGCAGGCCTTGAAGGGCAAGGCGGTCTGGGTGGAAACAGCCCGCCTGGGGCTGGCCCTGGTGGGCGATCCCAGCCCCAGCTTCCTCGCGGCGGAACGCAACCGGGCCAGGGATCTTCTGGTGGGGCTCAATGCCGTCCGGGACGCCTGCAAGAAACTGCTGGCATGTGCGGAGCTGAAGGACTGGAAGGAAGGCAAGGACCTGCTCGAGGCGGCCGAGACGCTCAAGGCGCAGATTGCCCCCATGGCGCTCGAGGTGGGCGTCCTCCACGGAGACCTGAAGCGTCTGCCCCTGGGCGATCAGGGCACCACCATCCCCCGCGTCAGCGCCGTCTGGAAGGCCGTGGGCAATCCGGTCTGGATGAAGGAGGGCTTCCGCTTCGGAATCCTCACCCATCGCCTGACGGCCCTGGACAGTGAGGCCTTCTCCCTGGCGGCACGAATCTACCCGATGGCCTACCGCTACATCCCCGGCGACTACCGTGGCTCCAACCTCCGTCGCCGCCTCAGTGTCGTCGTGGGCGCTGGATTCCTGGCCAACAAGCCCGAAGGCATCCAGGGTCGCGGCAGCGTCTACACCCTGGGGCTCGGCATTGACCTCACCCACTCCGCGACCCTGGTGCTCGGCAAGTCCTCCTGTGCCTACCAGGACATCAAGGGGGTGGGCCAGAAGCAGCAGAGCTGGACCTTCGGCGTCTCCATGAATGCGGAGATGTGGAAGCAGCTGTTCGGGTTCTAGGAGCCCGTCCAAGTATTGAATTGGGCCGCGCCGGGTCGGCGGCCAAGCTGATCGAGGAGGGCGAGGAAGGGGGTAGCGGGACGACCTCCGACGCGCCTGACAACGAGCTTCGCAGGCCTCCGGCCCGGCCAGGGACCCATGTCTGCGGCCCTGAGGGCCGCAGGAGCAGACCGCAGTGCGGTTTGCGATACATGGGAGGGTTGGGCGCAAAGGACTTCCATGCGGCGTCACCGGGCTCGGACGATGTCACCGCATCGCCCTTCGCCCGCTTCCTGGCCTGCAAGCCCTTTGCACCCAACGTGGCCTCGACTGATTACTTGGACGGGCTCTTAGCCTCTACGCCAGCACCAGCTCCATCCGGCACCGCGCGCAGTCGAAGCGGCACTGGAGGCGGGTCTCGCCGTTCTCCAGGAAGAGCGGGCCCTTGGGCTGGGGCGGCGCCTGCCAGGGCTCGGGGTTGGCGTGGACAGGGCACCAGCCCAGTTCGAACTTCAGGCAGTGGCGGGTGGTCATGACCACCTTGCCCGTCAGGTCGTCCTGGAGTTCGGCGGCGGGCTCCAGGACCTTCGCGCCCGCCTTTTCGTAGAAGGCCTTCGCCTTCGCGTTGGAGACGTTCCAGTTGAAGTCCAGTTCGAAGGACGGAAGGGCCATCAGGGTCGGCGCCTTGGGGCGGCGGGCAGGGCGATCCGCCGGGGGGCGCGGGGCGCGGCGCAGGGATTCGAGGGCCGCGGCCGCATCCCGGCGCAGGGCGTTGAGGCGGCTCACGGGGACGAAGCGCAACTCGTTGACACTCAGCTCCCGCAACTGGAAGGGGGAATCCCCCAGGCGTTCCAAGGCCTCGCGGATGGCGGCCTGGGCGGTCGCGGCATCCTTGGGCGCGCCGAAGGTGCCCTCCACAGTGGCCTCGGCGAAGCGGCCGGAATCATCCGTCAGGCGCAGGTGGGCGGTGGTTTCCGTCAATTCGAGCACGGCGTCCACGGGGATGCGGCGCTCGACTTTGGCGGAGCGCATGGCCTTGAGCCAGCGGTGGTCGAGGTTGCGGTGGATCTCGGTGCCAGCGTGGATGCGGGAGGGCTCCTGGACGAAGATCTGGCGGCCGCCCGCGGCGTTGACGAGGGTGCCCGTCACGTCGCCACCCGCCAGGAAGGCGAGGCCATCGCCGGAGTTCAGGTCGGCCTCGCGGTCAAGGATCACACGATCCCCCTGGATGGAACGGACGACGCCGACGAGCTCGCCGAGGTGGCCCGCAACGTCCAGCGTGCCCATGGAGCGGCGCTCCCCGTCGATGCGGTATTCGGAATGGCCGCGGCTGAATGTCTTCTCGGGATCCGGCACGAAGCTGTGGAGCGCGAGGCCCAGGCTGGCCCGGGTGAACTCGGGGCGCTTTTCCAGCACGGCGTCGAGCTTGCGCCGCAGGTGGCTGACGACGTTCTTCACGTAGTCCGCGTCCTTCAGGCGGCCCTCGATCTTGAAGCTCATGACCCCGGCATCCGCC
>CAYQAS010000065.1:0-24979 GCA_964415525.1 uncultured Solibacteraceae bacterium | reverse complement strand
CGCCAGCGTAGCTCAGGGGCAGAGCATCGGTTTCGTAAACCGAGGGTCGGGGGTTCAAATCCCTCCGCTGGCTCCAGAAAGATGGCCCCCGAATGGGGGCCTTCGTCATTCCTGAACTGCCTGGGAACGGCTGACTTTGCTGATCCCCCAGGCCAGCCCCACCACCAGCACCGCGCCGACGACGTTGTACCAGAGGAAGCTGAGGCTGCTGAAGAAGAAGCAGGCCAACACGGCGAGTTCGGCCACGATGGCGGCGTAGAACGCGGCGCCTCCCCGGATGTCCTTGAAGTAGAAGGCCACCAGGAAGATGCCCAGGATGGTGCCGTAGAAGAGGCTGCCCAGGATGTTCACGGCCTCCACCAGCGATCCCAGGCGGGCGGCGTATTCGGCGAAGAGGATGGCGAAGAGGCCCCAAGCCAGGGTGGAGATTCGGCCCACCCAGATTTCCCGTTCCGGCGGTCCGCCCACGTAACGGCGCCAGACATCCACCACCGTGGTGGAGCCCAGGGCGTTGATCTCCGCGCTGAGGGACGACATGGAGGCCGACAGCACCGCCGCCAGCACGAGGCCGATGAGCCCGGCGGGCAGACTGGCCAGGACGTAGGAGAGGAAGACGTAGTTCGTGTCGTTCGGGCTCGCGCCCGTGGCCCGCTCGAGGATGGCCACACCTCGGTTCCGCGCGGACTGAGCCTCGCCCTGCGCAGATTGCAGGGCCTGCTTCGCAGCCGCTGCCTTCTGGGGATCGCCGGATCGCTGCGCCTCCACAAAGACCCGTGCCTTCGCGATCCGCTGTTCGGACGCGACCCGAAAATCGGCTTCCGCCGCCCGATAGGCCGCCCCCTCCGGTCCCTGCTGCACCTGCCGCACCGGCCCCGGGTTGAAGAAGAGCGGCGGCACATTGAACTGATAGAAGGCGAAAACCAGCACCCCCAGCAGCAGGATGAGGAACTGCATGGGCACCTTGAGCAGGCCGTTCGCCAGCAGCCCCAGGCGGCTCTGGGCCACGCTGCTGCCCGTGAGGTAGCGCTGCACCTGACTCTGATCGGTGCCAAAGTAGCTGAGCATCAGGAAGAAGCCCGCGATGAGCCCCGACCACAGGTTGTAGCGGTTGTTCAGATCAAAGGCGGTATCGATGGCATTCAGGCGCCCCTGCGCCCCCGCCACGCGCAAGGCGTCCGTGAAACCCACATCCGGCGGCAACTGGCGGAACACCATGATCCCCGCCATCACCATCCCCACCGCAATCACGAGCATCTGGTAGCTCTGGGCCCACGCCACTGCCTTGGTGCCGCCGGTGACGGTGTAGATCATCACCAGGGCCGCGATGAGCAGGATGTTGACCTGCAGGTTCCACCCCAGGAGCACCGACAGCACCATGGCCGGCGCGTAGAGCGTGAGCCCCACCGCGAGGCCGCGCTGGACGAGGAAGAGCCCGGCCGTGAGCGTGCGAGTCTTCGCGTCGAAGCGACCCTCCAGGTATTCGTAGGCCGTGAAGACCTTGAGCCGATGGAAGATGGGCACCGCCGTCACGCAGAGCACCACCATCGCCAAGGGCAGCCCCAGGTAGAACTGAATGAAGCGCATGCCGTCGGCGTAGGCCTGACCCGGCGTGGAGAGAAACGTGATGGCGCTGGCCTGGGTGGCCATGATGGACAGGCCGATGGTCCACCAGCGCATGTCGCGATTGGAGAGCAGGTAGCCTTCGGAACTGCGGTTCCCTCTGCCCTTCCAGAGGCCGATGAGCACCACGGCGATCAAAACACCGATGAGGAGGAACCAGTCCAGGCGGCTCACGCGAACACCTGAGCGAAGATCCAAAGCAGGACAATGTCCAGAATCAGGACGCCGATCACCAGCGCGTAGAGCCGACGCCAGCGACCTAAGGGAGGCGTGGGTTCAGGGCTCATCGCCCCACCGGGCGGGCTTTACTTCCTATCGCCAGGAGGTTCGCGAAGAGGCGATAGGCGCCGGGGACGCCCTCCGGCAGTTGCCGGAAGAAGGCGAGGCCGGTGTAGACCACGTGGCCCTTGCCGTGGGGCGCGATCAGCAGGGCGCCTTCGCTCACCGGTTCACCAGGATCCTGGATGCCGAAGATGGGCTTGAAAGCGGGATCCCAGGTCTCCGCAAAATAGAGGCCCCGCTCCTGGATCCAGCCCCCGAAGTCTGAAGTGGTGATCCGATTTGGCCACTGGAGGACGGGATGCTCCGGTGCCAGAAGCTTCATCGCCGCCCGCTCATCCGTCACCCGGCCCCGGCCGACCTTCATCGTCCGCGGCAGCACCGACTCCGTGACCAGCCCGCTGTTCACCTGATAGAGCACCACCTCCGTGCCGCCCTTGGCCACGTAATCCGCGAGGCGAGCCTTGAGCTGGGCCAGCCGGGGCCGGACGTTGAAGGCGCGGATGCCGACGATGATCGCGTCGAAACGGGCGAGGTCCATGGTGGCTAGGGCCTCGTCCGTTAGCAGTTCCACCTCGTAGCCCAGCGGGCGCAGACACTGGGGGATGTCATCCCCCGCGCCCATGACATAGCCGATGCGCTTGCCGTCGTGGCGCAGGTCCACCCGGGTCAGTTTCGCCACCGCCTGCGGGAAGAGGGTCTGCAGCGGAATGTGCGGATAGTCCACCCGCACGAGGCCCTGGGCATCGAAGCGGCGATCGCCTTTCCGCACCTTCACCCGTAGCGCCCCCTGACTGGGCATCGCTGGTGGCGTCACCCGAACGCGGACCACCTGCTCCTCCAAGGGTTTCACCAGGGCGAAGGGCAGCTCGGCGGGTTCCACTTTCCACCCCTCCGGCACCTCCAGCTCCAGACTGCCCCGTGCGCCGGGCGCCCCGGCAATGACGGTGAAGGCCACGTCACGGCTGGTCCGATCGCCGAACACGTGCACTTCCTGCTCTGGATTCACCATGACGGCGGGCAGGACCACCAGGGGCTGCTGGCGTTCGCCGAGGGCGGGATCCCGATGCCGGAACCGCACGGGCACCGCCAGCGTCACAGTGGAACCGGCGAATTCCAGGACGAAACGTGCCTCCAGGATGGGCGGCACATCCCCCAAGCCCGTCAGGCACGGATCGCTCTCCCGGCGCATCCACAGGGGTTCGGTGGCCGGTGTGCCTTCGGGAAACGCGACCTTGAGATCCTCCTTCAGCGGCTGGTTGCGCGTGAGGGGCCGGTCAAGCGCCGCCTGGGCCAGGGCGCCCAGCTGCACGGACACGAACTTTACGGGCACCGTTCCCCGGGCCAGAGCCGTCGCGGAAACGTTGAAGGGATCACCTGGCGCCACCGCAGGTCGGTCCGCCAGGGCCTCCACCCAGATGCCCGCGGCACTGCGGATGGCCTCCAGCAGTTCGCCGCGCTTCACATCGATCCAGGGGTCAGTGGGAAGCCGGTCCAGCACGGCCAACGCCTTCAAGAGCGTGGGCAGGGCTGCCTCTGGCTGGGAGGGTTTGAAGGTGTCGCGGGTCTCTTGGAGCAGGCGCTGAACCTCTGATCCACCGGGGATACGGGACCAGTCCAGGGCCACGCCCTCCAGGATGTCCCCCTGCATCGGAGCGCCCGCGACCAGCTCGAACTGATCCGGCCGCGTGCCGCGGAAGGGCACGGCGCCGAAGCCCTGGCTGCGGTGCTGACTGCGGCTCTCGGCGCTGAGTTCGGCGTAGCTCTTGCCAAGCAGCGGGTCGTACTGGCCGAGATCCAGGGTGACCGCCCCCGCGGCGGGCTGGGGCCGGAAGGCGTTGAAGAGGAGCCGCTTGGGCTGCCAGGCGGCATGATGCGCCAACTGCTCGGGAAAACGCTTCGGGTCCCCCGCGGCCTCGAAAGCCTCTTTGGCCAGGATGGCCGAGGCCGTGTGGTGGCCGTGACCGGGCGTATCCGGCCCGAAGCGGGTGATGAGCACGTCGGGCCGGAAGCGCCGGATGACGCGCACCATGTCCGCCAGCACCCGCTCACGGTCCCAGAGCTTCAGGGTCTCCTCGGACGTCTTGGAGAAGCCGAAGTCCAGGGCGTGGGTGAAGTATTGCTCGGTGCCATCCACCCGTCGCGCCGCCAGCAGTTCCTGGGTACGGATGGCGGCAAGGGCATCCCCCAGCTCCGGCCCGATGAGGTTCTGCCCGCCGGTGCCCCGGGTGAGCGAAAGGTAGCCGGCCCGCAGCTTCCGGCCCTTCGACAGATACGTCAGGAGCGAGGTGTTCTCGTCATCGGGGTGCGCGGCGATGTAGAGCACACTCCCCAACACCTGGAGCCGGTCCAGAAACAGCTGCAGTTCCGCCCCGTCCCGCGCCACTTGGGCGTGGGCTGTGGGACCGGAGGAAACCACCAGAAGTGCGGCCAGGGGCGCCAGGAGACGTCGCATCACATGCCTCGAACATCGCTCCGAACAGGGAGCCATTTTAGCTTTTCATCCCCTTCATCCCCTCCATCCCTGTTCATTCCGTCTTCAGCTTTCAGGGCCTGTTGCATCACCTTGAACCCGCGTCGAATTGGATCGTAGGTGTTGAGCATCTGCCCGACGCAGGTTGGAAATGGAGGCCGTGCAACAGGCCCTTCCATGGGATGGAGCGGATGCAGAGAAGAAAGACAGGGACGGTCGCCATCGGCGAACCATCCCTGTGAGAACCGCTACTTGCCCGCCACCCAATCGGCCTTCATCTGCTCAAGGTATTTCACCGTTTCAGGATTCACCTTGTTGGCCGGGTCCTTGGCCAGGGCGATGGCACCGTCCAGCTCGGCCTTGGCTTCCGCGAGCTTGCCCTGGGTCTTCAACAGGTTGGCCTTGGTGGTGCGGTTGCGGTAGGTGACACCGGCCTTGAGGCTCACGTCGAGCCACTCGGTCGCCTTCTCCAGGTGCACCTTGTTGTTGATGCAGTAGTTGGCCGCCTGGAGCCACGCCGGATCCTTCGGCTGAGCCTTCTTCAGGGTCTCCTCGATGTGGTTCCAGTAGAGGGCCTTGGTATCGAAGCTCACCTCGAAGCTCGAGGAGAGCTTCTCCCAGCGCAGGACGACCTTCACGGTGTCGGCGTTGGTGAGGTCCAGGTCGAACGCCATCCACTCGGTGCTGTGGGGCACCACCACCGCGGGGGCGTCGAAGCGCAGCACATCCTGGTCCGCCTTGTAGGCGTAGGTGCCCCACTGCTTGGCCACCTTGTTGAGGATCCAGGTCCACTTGTCTTTGCCCGGGATGACGAACAGCGCGTAGCTCCCGGCGGGAACAGGCTTTCCGGCGATGGTGGCGGCGTCACTCAGGGTGATGACGGTGGCGTCGTTGGCACCGGCGCGCCACGGCTCGTTCGTCGGGACCAGCTCGCCCCAGATCTTGCGGCCCTTCACGCCCGGGCGGCAGTATTCGATCTTCACGGTGCTCATGCCAGCCTCCTGCGTGACGGTGGCTGCAGGTGAGGGGCGGAGCGGTTTGAGCGTGGCGCCCTGTGCAGAGAGCACGAGGGCGGCGCAGGAAAGGAGCGCGGTGCGGACCAGCATGTGACCTCCTGTGGGTCTGGGATGTTCTCGCCAGAGTAGGCGAAATGCATGGGCTTGGATCAGGTCCTTGGATGCCGGCGGGCCCCACGGATGCATCAGCTTAGTAGGCATTACCCTGAGTCGCACCCCGCAAATGAGCTGGCACGCCCGAACATCGCACCATTACCAAACGAATCCGCTACGTATTTGTATTTTTTCGGCATCAAACAAGCACTGACCCGCAATCGTGCGAGTCAGCACTTCATTCCAGATCCCCTATTCAGAAAGGCCTTCATGCGACATCTTTGGATCCTCCCCATCGCCACCCTTTTTCTCCTGGGTGCCCCCGCGGTCGCCCAACGTCCCACCGCCGCAGGCACCGCTGACAAATCGCGCCCTGTCGAGCGAATCGACCTGAGTGAGAGCTCCCGAGCCACTGCCGACGCCGGTCGTTTCCTCCAGCAACCCAAGCTGGCCGAGGCCATCGCCGCGGCCCGCGCAGATAAGGCTTCAAGCGAAGAAGCCGCGCGCAACCCTCAGGAATTCCTGACCAAGCGGGGTGTCATGGTGCCCCGCAACATGGAGATCAAGTTTGATCCATCGAGCGGCGGCGGCACCGCCTCCAAGGTCAAGGTGGAGGTCACCATCCGCTGCTGCCCGCTGAACATCAAGATCACGATTTCCTGGTAGCCCACAGAGCTGTATGGAAAACCATGGGGGCCACTCGACGCTGTTGCGCACCGAGTGGCCCCCATGACATCCCTTGGGCTTAGCCTTCCTGGGGCGCGTCCAGCACCATCGGCACCACCATCGGCCGGGACTGGGTCGTCTTGCGAATGACCCGGCGCAACTCCGTGCGTAGGAGCTCCTGCAACAGATCGCGTTTCTTGCGGATCTCGGTGGGGGCGTTCTCAAAAGCGCGGCGAGCGGTGAGGCTGAGCAGCTCCGAGAAGGACTCATCCTCGCTGAGCACGACAAAGCCACGGCTCATGACGACGGGATCATCCACCAATTCAAGGGTGTCGGGATCCACCAGCAGGGTGGCCACCACGATGCCCTCCTCCTGCAGGATCAGGCGGTCATGCACGACACGGGCATCCACCATATGGGTCACCCGCTGGTCGACGAAACAGCGGCCCACGGGCACCGCGCCTGCGATGCGCACCTTGCCGTCTTTCACCTGGAGGCAGAGCCCACCTTCCAGCAGATGCACGCGGTCCTTGGGCCAGCCCATCTCCTGGGCCAGCTTGCTGTGGCTGAGGAGGTTCCGGAACATGCCATGCACAGGAACCATGTGCCGGGGCCGCACGGTCTGAATCATCTCGCGGCACTCGTCCCGCAGGGCGTGACCGGAAACATGAACGGGGCCTTCGAGGTCGTTGTTCTCGGTCTCAACGCCGCGCCGGGCGGCCTTGTCGAGCATTCGGGAGATGGCCACCTCGTTGCCGGGAATGGCGCGGGAGCTCAGTACCAGCCGATCCCCGGGCTCCATCTTCAGGCCCTTCATCTCGCCCTTCGTCATGCGCCCGAGGGCCGCCATTTCCTCGCCCTGGGTGCCCGTGCAGAGCACCATCACCTGGGAGCGCTTGAACAGGGAGACTTCCCGGGTGTCGATGAAGAGGTCGTCCGGCAGCGTCAGGCACTTCTGCTCGAGAGCCACTCGCACGGCCCGCTCCATGGAACGTCCCGCAAGGCAGACCTTGCGGCCGAGGTCGTAGGCCAGATCCAGCAGCACCTGCAGGCGGTGGATGTGGCTGCTGAACGTCCCCACAAAGAGGATGCCCTTGGTCTTCTCCATGGCCTGGGCCAGGCCTTCTTCACAGTCCAGCTCGGCGCCACTGTGGCCCGCGCGCTGCACGTTGGTGGAATCCGAGAGCAGCAGCAGCACGCCCTCGTCCCCCAGCGCCTTGAGGCGCGGCAGGCCGGTCATGCGGCCGTCGATGGGCTCAGGATCCAGCTTGAAGTCGCCCGTATGAACGATGCGGCCCATGGGTGTGTGGAGCACCAGGGCGCAGGCGTCCGGGATGCTGTGGGTGACGGGCACCCATTCCACCTCGATCTCGCCATCGCCCATGGGCAGGCGGTCGAAGTCGTTCACCGTGATGAGGGTGGGACGATGGATCCGCTCCTCGAATTCCGCGAGCTTCGCTTCCAGCAACCCGAGCGTGAAGCCGGTGCCGTAGACGGGCACGTTAAAGCGCTCCAGGAAGTAGGGCAGCGCGCCGAGATGGTCCTCGTGGCCGTGGGTAAGGACGACCGCGTCCAACTGGTCCGCGAAAGGCTCCAGGTAGGCAAAGTCCGGCACCACACTGTCGATGCCCGGCTGGTCATCGCCGGGAAAGAGCTGGCCGCAATCCACCAGCAACAGCGTGCGGGCGGTATGGACCACCATGGCGTTCATGCCGAACTCACCGAGCCCGCCGATGGGGATCAGGCGCAGTTCGCCGGGTTCAGGAGGGGTGGTCCAGGCTTCAAACGTCGGGGTCGGGCTGGTCATGTGCACACTCCAGCATACCGGGGGCGGCGGCCTCCACCCGCGACAGAAGTCGAGGCCAGAGGGCGGGCGGGATGGCCTCGGCGCGGATGCGGCCGTCCAGGCCCTCCGCAGCCAGAATCGCAATGGTGGTTTCCGTATCGAACAGCCCGTGCCAGTTGTTCGCCAGGGTCTTCCGCCGCTGGCCGAAGGAACGGTAGAGCAGCTTGCGCAGACGTCGCCGCGTCTCCAGATCCGGTGCGTCCGGCTTCGGATCAAAAACCACCACAGCACTGTCCACCTTGGGCGGCGGACTGAAGGCGCCGGGGCCCAGACGGAGCAGCCGCGTGGTGCGGCACACCAGCTGACTCAGGATCGAGATGGGACCGTAGTTCTTCTCTCCCGGCTTGCCCATGACCCGCTGGGCCACTTCGAGCTGAAACATGAAGGTGAGCCGGGTCCAAGGGATGGGCTCCAGGAGGAAGCGCCCGAGGATCGCGGTGCTGACGTTGTAGGGGAGGTTACCCGCCACGGACCAGGAAGCCACTTCCGGCAGCAGCGCCTGCACGGCATCCCCAGGAATCAAATGAAAGTGGGGCTGCTCCGCAAAGCGCTCTCGCAGGTGCGCGCAGGCCACGGGATCGAGCTCCACCGCATGTAGCGGTCGACCATCCGCCAACAGCCCGGCGGTGAGCACCCCCGGCCCAGGGCCGATCTCCAACAGCGCCTCCGCCTTCGACGCCAACGCCGTGTCTACGATCGCCTTCACGGCACTCGGCTGCACCAGGAAGTGCTGCCCGAAACTCTTTTTCGCCTTGAAGGGTTGAGATGTCGCCATCAGACCATCCTTCCACAACAAAGCGGGCCCCGGGGGGCCCGCCTGCAATCGTGTACGCCAGATCAGTAGTCGTATACCGAACGCCAAGTGCGCACGCGGGGCCACTGCTGGGAGGGCTTTGTGGTGGCTGTCTTGATCTGGATCGTCTGACTCGAACTGGCGCCTGACCCAGTGGTGATGACACCCGCCTGGTTGACACCCTGGGTGCCGCGAGCCACAAACTGTGTCGTAAGGCCGTTCCAGGAGAAGACCATTCCGTTCAGGCAGCCCGTGGTGGGGGTGGGGTTCACCAAGCTGGCGGTATCCGCAGTGAACACTGGCTGGAAGAAATCGCAGATCCGGAAGCTCCGGGTGCTGCCCTGGCCGCCATAGCAGGCGTCGTAGGCGGGGTCGGGTTTCAGGTAGCTGTAGAATAGGGTTCCCACCAGCACGAGCGGATCGTTCAACGCCTTCGGTACGAGTCTGTAGACATCCTGGATCGTCTGCGTCGGCACATAGGAGGCTGGGAAATCGATCTTGTACCCGAAGTAGGGCACCGGACCGCTCGTCGTCTGGGGCTTTAGGAAGTAGGTGGGGGATGAAGTATCCAGTAGGCTCGAGGCGGTACTGCTGGTCACATCCAGAAGCTTGGTCATGGCGATACCAGTGGTATCCGTGAGCCCTTCAAGCGGACCGTCCTGCCGGTCGAACAACACATACAGCCGATGGCTGGGCAGCGTCGTCGATGTGTAATACCGGTCCATGGGATTGTGCTTGTCGCCGGAGGCGATGGCGATACCAGCCACAGCCGGGGCGATCAAGGGCGCCTGGCTTCGGGCCACCGGATAGGTGCCCACCACAAAGGGAGCGGGGAGCATGGTGAAGTTGTCGTTGGCCGGAGCCGTGAACACCTTGCGGAGGAAGGCATCACCGGAAGTAGTGGTCCATTTGTCCATCAAGCTTGTGTCCCGACGGAACCCCTTGTAGGTACTGGTGGAACCATCAGGATTCTTGTCGTTCACCGTAGGACTCTGGATGCACCACAGACCCCGGTGATAGTCCATGAAATAAAGCCGCTGCACCAGTCCACTGCCCACAAAGAACTCAAAGGGCACCACGCCAGTGGGAATGCAGTCGATCACGGCTTTGTCATTGGTGGACGAAGCCAGGGCCAGCACATCCGCCCCAAACAAGAACTTGCCGGTATAGATGTCGATCCCGAGCACTGAGCGTCCCATCGCTGGTGTCGTACTGCCCGTCTTGAAGGCTGTTTCTAGCTCGGGAGAGGAGAGGCCGCCACCCAGGAAACAGACATCCCGGTACTGGTATTCGGTCGTGCTTCCCGATTTTGGGAAAAGCACCCGACCTACCGCAGGCCGCGACGTGGAGAACCCCATGTTGCTCACCAGCGTCGAGAGCGTCGTCAGGCCGATCCCATTGGATTCCTTGCGAGCCGTCAAAGAAGAAGGAGTCGCGGCCACTTCATCTGGAATCAGCGTCCAAGCAAGCGAAGGGGAGAACGGATTGCGCACGTTCATGGCGTAGTAGCTCCGTCCGCCCTTCCCCAGCCCGAAGACAAGCATGGCCCGCTCCAGGTTCGTGGTGGCAGTGGAGGCATTGACAAGCCCATCCGGCATCGGGTTGGTACCTGTAGGCAGGTCCAGCTGATAGGCGAAAGAGGGCCCATTGCACAAGTTGCGATGGGTGGCAGAGGTGCTCTGCAGATACTGGATCTGGGCCAGGAAGTCCGTCGGAATGAACGACCAGAGTTCCTGAAGCAGACCTTCCACCAGCTTGATGGTCACAGGATTGGTCGCACCTACCGTGATCGACTTGGTGTAGCTCACCTCGCCAAAGGCGTGCAGGAAGCCCGTGTTCGTTCCGACGAAGATCACTCTGAAGCGTGCATCGGAGGCCGCTCCTGTGCCGCTCAGTTTGGAGGAAAGCGCGGAGTCGAGCTGGGCCAAATCGATGGTTGCGGGATCATATTCCAGCACGCTGATCGTGCTATCGATGACATCACCCATCACACCAGATCGATTCTTGGTGGTATCCGCAGGATCAGCCCCCACCAAGAACTTTGCGATGGCAGTCTTCTGAGCCAAGGTAAGTGCCGTTGAAAGCGTGGCTCCATTCAGGTCCTTGATGGCGAAATAGGGAGCAATGGTGCCGAATTCCGACCCGGACGATGCGGGATTGAAATTCCGGAGCGTGGTCTCGCCCGGGAGGCGGGTATAGACCTTGCGGGTGCTCCACACACGAGTGTTGTCGAGATAGTCCGCCGCGCTCCACATGGGGATGGCTTGCATGAGGTCGCCCTGCACTTGGACTCCGAACTTGTCCAAGATCTGGATGCTACCTGCGGCGGTTTGCGTCGGGAACATTCGGAGGTCGCCCGTCCAGAGCGGGCCCTGGGTCGCCGGCGAGAAGGAGGCCAAGTAGACCTGGGCACCCAGGCCAAGACCCGAATACGGGACCACCGGCGCGGTGGAGGTGCCCAGCTTCTGACGACTGATGGCCTCGTCTATCGCGTCTTGGAGGTTGGAAACCAAGGAATCTGGATCAATGGCGTCGAAGAAGCAGGTGGGTGGAGCTACGGCGCCCTGAGGACGACCTGCCACAGCGGGCATGGTGTACTTGTCCTTGGTGGTGGCGTACGTCCCTGCGAAATTCATGTTGAAGAGCGTCCGCTGGGGATCGCCATAGTGTGCGGTGGCTACAAGCCGGTATTTAGGGGAACTCGCCCCTGCGGTGTCATTCAGGGCACGCGCAGTCCCTCCGAGCCAAGGCGATTTGTCATAGCTGCTCCCCAGACTGATGCCCACGGTCATGGTCAGGACTGTGCGGGGAGAAGAGAACTTGTTGGTGCCCCGTTGGACGACGGAAAAGGGCAGGAACTTGTACATGGAGTCGCTGTTGTTGGGATAACCGGAACGAATGCCCGAATACAGGTTCAGCACATCCGGCGACTGGATGTAGTTGGTCCCCATGCTGCCGTAGACCGTATTGCCCGACTGGGCGGCAATGGCGCCGAGGGTGGGCAGGTTGAACCAAGGGCCGCCCATGTAGGCACTATTCACGGGGCGGCCGCTCTTGTTGGGATCCGCATCCGTGATCACCAGTTTGTTGCCCACCACGGGATCTGTGGAGCCCGTGTAGGGATAGGTCGAGGACCCGCTTTCGTCGCCGGGCACGCCGTCCGTGAAGACCATGACGACACTGGTACTGCAGGGATAGCTGCTGTCCGCCCCGTCCTTGGCGAACACATGGCTCGCGGTATTCGTCGTGTCGATCAACTGAACGTAGCTGTTAACGAGAGCCCGGGTCAGAGGTGTGCCTCCGTAGGCCGACAACTTGCTCAGTCGAAGTACCCCGTTGTCGTACTGGTTCGCACCGCTGGACTTGCTTCGCATTCCCTTGTTGAATGACACCCAATTTCGGAAGTTCGCGTTTGTGCCCCCGGGGTAGGTCTTGTTGTCCGTCGGGATCGTCACGCTGGATTCAGTATTTCCAGAAGGTGAAGGGCTACCTGATTCATCCGGATCCAGGCATCGGAAGGCCCAGTACACCTGGTCCTGATAGTTTAGCCAGACCTGCATGGTGGCTCGCTTCAGGGCCTGGAGGCGAGTGAGGGTGGGCATCCCGTTCTCATACGGGTAGATGGTGCGAAGGTTGCCGGTTGTGGAATCAGTCACCTGGGCATTGGTGGACTTCACGTAGTAGTTGTTCGAGGAGTCCTTGGCCGTGTAGAGCCAGTAGAGGTAGTCCAGGCGGATGAGCCCAGCGTAGTTGCCCACGGAAGCGTTGTTGGGGCGCGTGGAGGTCCCAGTGGTCCAGTTCGCGATGGTCACTCCGTCAAGCGGGTCATCCAGGAAAGTGCTGTCTACCTCGTATTGGGGAGCGGCCGTATCCGTCGGATCCGTGATCATGATCCGCTTCAGGGGCGCCGTCGTATTCGTCGAGTTCATGAGCACCGTGGCCCAGGGAAGCGGGATGTCGATGGTGCGATCAGGTATTCCGCTCATGCTGAATGTGAAACGAGCGTGGGAGGCAGCCCGGAGCCAGTTGATTGCGTTGCTCTTCCCCTTGTCCAGGTCCACCCAACTGAAGCCCTGAGTCGGCATGCCTGGGAGTCGCGGCCAAGCCGTTGCGGTCTTCGTCGCTTCCGCCATGGCAGCGGTCACGAGCTGACCAGCAGGGTTCACAAGCCCGACCCCCGAGATGTAGAGCGTCCCTGTGATGCCCTTGCTGCTGTAGTAGTCCCCAAGGTCGATTTCGCTCAGGCTGGTGCCAGACGAGTTCGTCGTGAGGTTGACAGACACGGTGTCGTTGGAATTCGCGGTGATCTTGATGCTGTAGAACTCGCCAGACGAGGAGCTTTCCATCTGTTCCCAGTTCGGAAAGCTGGGATGGAAGGTCAAGAAGCCCATGGAACCCGATAGATCAAAGAGCGTCAGGATTTCGGGCTTGACCGTGATGCCAGTGGCCCGCTGAAGCTGGTCCAAGAAATCAGTCTTGAAGGCAGTGAGACGCGGATCCACCTGCGCAGGGAGCGTGGAGGCAAGACCAAGCGCCAGAAGCGCGCAGCGGAAAATCCGGGAGAGGCGGGATACGAACATGGTGGGCCTCGACTTCAACGGACTTCGGGGATGGGAGTGCTGATCCAGGCTTCCCGGTTATGACTAAAGGTCATGCCGCCGGGAATCGTTTCGCTGCCCTTGGAGCGGAGCATCCAGATCAGGGGGTAGAGGCGCTGGTCCATCTGGGACGTATCCGTGATGGGGAGACGGCCCATGTAGGAGACCTGGAGATCGAAGGTGCGGCTGATGCCGCTCACATCCCCTGATCGGGTCGGGAGCAACATGGAAGCCGCTGCGGCGGAAGGCACGCCCAACACACGGCCACCGAGTTCCGGATTATCCACAATGTAATTGAGCTGAGCCACGAGTGGATTCTGGTTCGCAGCATCCAGGGCGGCCTGGGTCGGCCAAGCCTTGGGATCCATCCACTGGATGGACCACTCCACCCCCGTATCCGCCAACTGACGGATATCCGCAGCCTCACGGGCAGCAGCGAGGACCATGGTCTCCCGCATGGAGTTGCGGGACATGCCGATCACGGCCACGGTGAGGAGCGCCAGCATCATCAGGGAAACAACGATGGTAATGCCGCCAGTTTCAGACATTCGCTGTCGAGGATGGACATGCAACATGGGAGGCCTCACTGCGTGCTCGTCAAAGGCATACCGAAGTAGCGCGGCATGGCCACGATGACCTTGGTGTTCTTGGCAAAAGTGGGAACGCCCGCCGCGCTGACATTGCGCGCCACCGCCGTCCGGGTCGTCAGGTCGAGTCGGATGAGCGTGGGAAAGTAGCGGAACCAGCTGCTGTCGACGGTCGACTTGGCCCGGTTCACATCCTCGAATTTACCGATAGCGGTATCGATTTTCCCTTTAAGAAGGCCCCAAGCCGTCGCACGGCTGGCAACGGTGTCGTTCGTATCCGCACTGGTTCCACCCAGCCATGTGGTCCCGCCGTCATAGCTCACGAGCACCTTCAGGCCGAC
The DNA here is from genome assembly GCA_964415525.1 of uncultured Solibacteraceae bacterium. Lineage (GTDB taxonomy): Bacteria > Acidobacteriota > Holophagae > Holophagales > Holophagaceae > CAZPUI01. Next base: position 10,667 of record CAYQAS010000065.1, on the reverse strand, counting down.
CACGTCTTCCGCCAGGAGCGTCTTCGTGGGCACGGCATTGCTGTCGGCCACGAGCGCATCGTAGGCCCAGACATTCTTGACGAGGCAGGGGACCATCTTGGTCCCATCCGAGGGATCCAATCCCACATCTTCAATGGTGTACCGCACCAGCAGCCGTGGCCGGACGATGGTAATTGGAGCTCCGTCATTTGGAACCACCGTGCTCACGCTATTGGAGCCGGTGACGGTGGTCGTCGCGCCATAGTCATTCGCGCTCACCCACGGCGTATAGTTGGGCTGGCCAAAGGGGCTTGAAAGATTGAAAGACCCCGTGGCTCGGTCCTGATCCGAGGCCTGAGTCACCGTGCAAGTGGTCGTACCCTTGGCCGTGGCTCCGGTGGTCACAATCACACGCCACTGATCCTTGAGGATCAGAGTGACGGGAGATAGCGTGCCGGCATATTTATTCACGGCGTCCTTGAAGGCGGTCATGAAGTCGGCGTTTTTAAAATTGAGTTCAATGGGATCCAGGTTGGATACCGAAATTTTATTTACGGTGTCCCCACCGGCGATGGCCTGGCTGGAGGATCGCAGTTGAGCCGGAAGCACCACGGTTCCGCCGCCCGCCACGGTGCTGTGAAGGCGGGCCTCGAAGGGCAAGGCGTCCTCGAAGAAGAACTGGATCATGTCGCGCTGTTCGTTCGTCGCCAGCGTCGTCCGCCCGTCCGGATAGATGGCGAAGAGGGGTACGCTGGAACTGACATCGTTGGGATGGAAGATGATGTTCGCCAGTGTCTGTCCAGCTGAATCGAGATCATCCAAGACAATTTCCGCTGCAAGGCGGTTGCGCCGTGCGCTGCTGAGCTTGTCGCCCTCAGACCTGGCCAAGGAAATGCTGGACCGATAGACCGTGGAAAGCCCCGCCATCAGGATGCCGGTGAACACCAAGGCGATCAGCATCTCGATCAGTGAAAATCCCGCCTGAACAGTCTTTCCAGACCGCCATCCACACAGGTTCAGACCCCGTTCTGCAACACGACGAGGGTGGGCGAAGTGTCCCCGCGGATCTCCCTGGGCACGTTCACGCATGGTTCACCCTCCTTGCAAGGCGGACGTACCGCTTGACGTTGGTGGTCGCCCCGCTTTGGCTAACAACGGAATCCAGCCAGCTCACCTCGACGGTAAACACCGAACTGCGACTAAGCGTCGTCGTAACGGTCTGCGCAGCGCCACTGGCGGTGAGCACCTGGATCGAGGCGGAAGTGGCGACGGTATTACTGGGCGTCATGGTCGTCGTGTAGACGAGTTCTCCCGCCCCCTGGGCCGAAGCCAAGGTGGTGAAGATCTTTCCGCTGGGGGTCAAATATCGAGTGACGGTTCCCGCAAGCGTTCCCGTTGGACCGATGTATGCAGACGTATAGTTCGCCACCACCGGTGCTCGCTGCTCCACAGTCCACAACATGGAACGCCGCCCCTCACTTGCAGCGGTCTCAAGCAAGCTATTGGCAACTGCCAAGCCTCTAGTCGTACTGGCAGAGCTCGTGTTGATTTTCACAACGGAGACCTGAAGCAGCGTCAGTCCAAGGACTCCGACGCCAAGGACGAAGGCTGCCACAAGTAATTCGACCAAGCTGAAGCCGAGCTGGGTTTCCGTCGTCCGGCTCATGAGCGCCTCCAGGGACCCGTTTTGCTTGAGCGCACGTATTTGTAGATGCGCGAACCTTCCACTACGACCAGCCCCGCAGGACCGCTGTACAGGGGTTTTCCGGAGCTGTCATAGGGCACGACCGCAATAAAGAACGGTGAGGAAAACTCCTTGCGCGTCCCTGTGATGTTGACGGTACCTCCATTCAGTCCGACAAGCGGCTTCGCCATGCCGGCGACCATCGAAGCAGTGAAGCTGCTCGAAGCGCCAAATGAAGGCGCAGAACCCAGGCTCGACGGCCAACCAGTGGTCGTAGGGTCCACGCCGGCCTTCAGGAAGTCGGGTTGCTTGTTGCTGTACCGGAGGTCGTCAGCAGGAGCCGCTGAGCCGTATGTGAGGCGAAAGGTTTTCGCCTCCCATGTGCCGCTGGCGGTGATCGTTACGGTATTCAGGGTCGTAGTGGTTGAACGCTGAGCGGCGTATAAGAATCCTTCGATTTGATTCGTAACACTGACCACAGCATTGGTGTAGCTGCTGCCCATCTTCGGTATCAGGGCAAGGGTGAGAACGCCGAGGATGATCAGCACCACAAGGGTCTCGATGAGCGAGACTCCCCGGACCCGAGTTCTGGTGCGCACCATGGGGACCTCCGTCCATGGCGGGAAGGATCGGGCAAAGCCGGAAGAGACAACCCTCTGAAGTAAGTTTAGGTATAGCTATATTTTAGAGATCACAGCCGTTCTCAAGTGCCGTGATCGCATGGGCCGTGGCTAATTTTTTACCATGCCTCATACCATCCCGCATATGTATGGCAATTTATTCCTATTATATATTTTGCAAAGATTTTGACTTTGTATGTCTTAATATTTATAGTCGTCCAGGTCTTATATTTAAATTCCATTCATATTTTCAGCCTTCCGCACGAAATAACCATTGAATTGCCCGGACGTATCTGCACCGTTCGATTCATTGTCTCGACATATCTGAACTGACCCAGTCCAATCCGGTGATTTTTTCAAAGGAGATTGGACATGAGCGCGGTGACGTCTTGCTGCAGGTGTGAATGCGAATCAGTATATGCCTACTTTTTAGCCTTTTGCGTCTCTTCCGGAGCCAGTTCTCTCATACACTTGAAGCAAAGGTCCTACTTCAAGGTATTGCGACAAACTCATCATCCAGCACCTATCCAGATAGTGTGAATTCATGAAGTCCCTCGCTTTGGACTTCAGGGTCCCCTCCGAAGCTTTCAAGCCAACCAAACCATCGATTCACTACCGAAAAAGGTCCGCATCATGGCATCACGTCCAACCAATCGAGGTTATTCGCTTATCGAAATGCTCCTCGTCCTGGTGATCCTCGGCATCCTGATGGCTGCGGTGTCTGGATCCATCGGGGATCGAAAAGGCACCGCCGTCAAGGCCGTGATGGATCAGGTGGAAGCAACCCTGCTCGCCGCCCAGCGCCAAACCGTCGCCATGGGAAGCGATGTGATCATCACAACGAATGGGAAGTGGAAGACCGGCAGCCTCGAACTTACCTATACCGGGGCCGTAGCGAACACGCAGGATGCCTTTCGTTCCCTATATAAGAACAAGGCCCAGGACCACATGTATGCCGGTATCGATGCCGGGGATACCTGGTATTCCAAGCTCGATGACACCATCAAGCTGGAGAAACTCGCCGATTCCGGTGATGCCGCCAAGTTCCCGATTGATCTCGCCCCATCCGTGAAGGACGCCATGGCGAAGGCACTTTTCACCGGCGGGGCCAACACCATCACCATCAACGGCTACAACAAGCGATTCACCACGGGCTGCTATGTCGCAGTCATGGGCCTGTCGGGTTCAGGACTGACGAATCCAAAAGGCCCTATCGGAGTAGTGGTCGTGCCCAAGGACAGCACCACGGTCTACAAGTTCTATAAGCGTGAAGGTGAAAACACATGGAGACGCCTGTGAATACACGACAGCGCTTGGCAGCGCAGGCCCGTCATGGCGAGGCCGGTTTCAACATGATCGAGATGCTGATGGCAGCTTTCGTGCTCGCCATCGGCATCTTGGGACTGACCCTCCTTCAGACCATGTCCATTCGGTCCCAGGCAGGTTCGAAGGCCCTCACGACAGCGACTCAGATCGGGGAGCGCCTTCTGGATGCCGCGCAGAGCGAAGGCCGTCAGAGCCTCATCTTCGCCCGCAATGGTCAAACACCCCGCCCACCGGTTCTGATCAAGGACGACCCGTTCACCACCAAGTTTCCGGTCGAGGGCGATGTGCTCCCTGCGGGAAAAAGCTCGATCAAGGCCGACTTCTTTCGCGTCGAATTGACCTCGACGGATGAATCAGCGCCGATTCCGTTACTGGGCGGCATCCGGGTCGTGAACGTCAAGATCGAATGGGACGACAACGTCCAGCCCGGTGCGACCAAGGCGGTCGCGCGCACGGCTCGGTTCACTCGGAGGATCGCGTATGCGACTGAACCGAAAGTCATCTGACCTGCGCATAAACCAGCGCGGGTTCTCGCTGATCGAGCTGCTGGTGGCCCTCTTCTTCACCGCGATCCTCATGGCGGGACTGGCGAACATCTTCAAGTCCAGCATGAGTTCCTTTTCGACCTCATCGGACAAGCTATCCAACAGCCGACGAAACCGGCTCGCCATGGACATGGTGTTCGATGATGTCAATGCCGCGGGGATGTACCTGACGAATCTGGCCTCTTATCCGTCGATCTTCGATCCTTCTTATCCACCGTTTTACATCCTGCCGAACCAGACCTATACGGGCACCGATATCCCTTCAGCCAAAGCCACTTCGGACGCTTTGTTCTTGTATATGGATCATGCGTTGCCCTACGAGGGGCTGGTGGCCGCGAACACAGGTGAAGGATTCGCGGCGTATATCCCCCAGGGAGACGGCCCCACCGGCCAACCTGAGGTCTACCTTCCCGCCACGCAATCCATCGAGGTGAGTTTCAAGGCGAGGGAAGCAGCCTCCCAAGTCAGAGCAGGGGATTACCTCATTTTTAGGAACGGATTTGAAGTTAAAAAGCTAGGGGCCCTCACACCCACCGAATTGACCAACAGCTCAAGCCTGAAAGCAAATCTCTCTTCCGACCCCATGGACAATTACGGGGGCGCCACCGGCGCGGGCATCGATCTGTTCCGCTTTGCCCAGAAGAAAGATCAACCCCTGGTCGTGGTTCGACCCAGGCAGTACATCCGTTATTCCATCCAAGGAAGGCGGGTCGAGACAGGCAAGACCGATCAGACGCCCTGCCTTGTTCGGGATCAATTCAACTACACCGAATACACCCAGAACCCCGCCACCGCGGTCCCCACCGCTTCCATGATCGTGGCCGAGAATGCAGTGAACCTGAAGGTCTACGTCAGTGTGGATGGCGGCGCCACCTGGATCGGGCACGGCAGCGGCTCCACGACCTACACAGACGTTTTTAAATCGGCACTGGATACTCAACTCGGAGCCGTTGGACTTCAGCGGATCTCCAATACGGAGAACCCAAGCTGGTTCCGTGAATACCCGGCCCTGGTCCGCCTGGACCTCACCACGCGGTCCGGACAGCAGCGCCAGGAATACAGCAAAGACGCCAAGACTCGGGCTTACCAAGAGCAGACTCAGTCCATCGTCCTGGTTCCCCGCCACTTCGGCCTTCCGTTCTGAGACTGGGAGCGTTCATGAAACCCCATACCTCGCGAAAGCAGCGGCGCAATGAGGCGGGTGGCGTCGCCATCGTCGTCGTGCTCATGCTCCTAGTGCTGCTCACCATCTCCGCCATCGCCATGTCCCGGAACGCCCTGCGTGAAAGCATCGTGCTCGGCTTCATGCGCCAGGGCTCCGATGTTCGCAACGTCGCGGATTCAGGCCTGGAATGGTCCCTCTACTGGATGGACGAACGCATGATCGACAACCGCCCTCAACCGGAGGCCGGCGCCAAGGCCCTCCGCGATCTGGCCCTAAAGCTGAGCAACGACGTGAGCTTGCAAGGCACGCCCCACCCCCTGCCGGCAAAGGCCGACATGGTTCAGAACGCGGGAGGCACCCCCGAGAGGCAATTCGACTTCAGCGTCATCCGCATGGGAAAGTTCACCCCTGCCTACACGAGCATGGCGCCCCAGGGCGTCACCGAAGGCCTCACGGGCTACTCCGCGATCTTCCCCGACTTGTGGTCCGTGCGCGCCAACGGAAGCCTCGTCTATCCGCACGGCGGGCCAACCTTCCGGCACAGCCGAGAGGTGTGGTCCACCCAGCCCCCCCGCGGGGCCGTGGGAACGAACAACTGACGCCATGAACAGGTGCCCCATGAAAAATATCCGCAGTCTATTTCGGTCGCTGTTGGCCGTGGCCTTGACGCTGGCCTTCAGCCATCGCCCAGTCCACGCCCAGATGGACCCGAAACTCCAGGTCAACCGCCCGACCTTTTTGAACCTGTATCAGCAGACCCAGAGCCTGACGAACAAGCCCGAGATCCTGACCGTACTCGACTACACGGGGTCGATGGATTCGGTGATGTACCACTCGGCATTCAACAACACGGATACTTCGGACGGTGACGCCGCCTGGAGTCTCCGGTTTTACCGGACAGGAAACAGGCGCAGCGATCACGCCATCTGGGTTGGGATTCACCGCAACGGCGGCTACTGGAACGACATCGAAAGCACGACCCTCATTCGGCCCGACGGGACGACCGTTACTGCAAGCAGCATCGACAGCAACTGGGTTCGCCAAGGGTTGCCCTGGGAGCCCTCCAGTTATTCCAAAGGGACTTCCGCATCGACTTGGCCCTCTTACTACGTGAAGAACTGGATCACCAGCGCCTCCCATGTCCGTTTTACATACAACAACCGAACCGTTGACCTCCCCATCAACTGGACCGTGCTTGGCAACTTCGGCATCACCCCGAACCGATCCGCCGGGGAATACCGAAAGATGTACAACACATACCCATTAAAAATGACCATCGAGGATCCGACATCCTCAACAACAGCTCCTGTCGAAGTCGAGATTGATCGCCGCTATCGGCTCAATAGCGCTACGATTTTCAAGAGTGGGCAAGATGGCTCAGATATTGACATTTTCTTGAATTGTAACGATTGGCGAAGCCGGTATTTGAATTGGATTTTCAGTTCAACAAACACCTACATCAAGACGATTTCATCCGGTAAATATGGATTCGGATGTGGTGTCCCAGCCTATTCTCGCGCCAGTGCAGTCAAGGACGCCGTGCTACGCACCTGGGTGCGATATTACAACCGAGTCTTCTGGGCCTTCCGCTTCGTGAATAACGACGGAAATTACATGGAAAACGACCAGGATAAAACGCTCTACGGCGATAACGTGGACCGGTCTGGCAAAACACCGACCACTGCAGCCGTTGTTGCGGGCAACCAGCGCGGGCTGTTCCTCATGAACAGCAACAGCAAGCTCGGTATGGAAATGGTGTCCTCCTACATGACCGGTGGGAGCACCCCCCTGACCTACGCCATGGCAAACGCATTGGCCCAGTTCAACGATCCGAAGTCTGTATTTAACAATAAAGCCATCATTTATCCTCACCCAAACCCGCCGGTCGACCAGCCCGATCTGAAGATCGATGATCGCCCCAAGCAGTGCATGAAGCACTTCCTCATCCTCTTCACGGACGGCCAGCCCAACAACGATGGCGGCGGAGAGAATGTCGCCACGCCCTACCTGGGGGGGAATGATGCAGAAGGCAAAGCACTGAGCGCCAACAGTGGTCGGGCGACCAACGGAAACATGGGTGTGAACGGATCCAAGGGAAGCATGAACCCCAATGGAACCTGGTGGAACATCGCCAATCTGGCAGCGGTCGCGGCCCATGGCCTGGATTCCAACCTCAGCCAGAAGATCGATGTGCCTTCCTATCCCGTCGGCGTGAGTGAATTCCCCAATTCCAATAACACATCGGGAGCCAATGGTGCAGACGCCGAGAAGTGGCTCCCCTTCTGGATCCAGGGGCGGGACAGCAGCAGCCAATCGTCAGCAGGCCAAAAGGTCGACTTCAGCCCCCACCACCCCATTCAGACCATGACCGTGGGCGTAAGTCTGGCAGGCAAGGTCACGGATGCGACGGGGCCCAAGCGCCGCATGTTCATGGCCGCCACTTTCGGGGATCCGGATGTGACGGATTGGGACCTGACCAAGGTCATTCCCTTCCAAACGAATGCCCAGGGCGACAAAGAATCGAATGCCGTCTACTACTTCGACGCCGCCGACCCTGACCAGTTGGTCAAATACCTCGACCGCGCCTTTGCCTACGCCTCCGCCAAGTCGGGCAACAATTCCACCGCTCAGCCCACGGTACCTTTCGTCGGAGCAGGTCTCGGCCACGAGATCTATGTGGGCAAGTTCATTCCCCCGGAAAAGGGCGGCCCTGTGTGGAAGGGGGACCTGATGATGTTCCCCACCCGCGAAGAGAGCGGCGTCACGATCCCCATGACCGCCTTGGGCCAGGATGCGGACATCAACAATCCCGCCACGGCCACCTGGAGTGCCGCAGCCACGCTGACCAACACACTGTGGAGTTCGCGCCGCATCTATACACGTCTGCCCGCCTCCACAACCGTCCCGGAACCTGCGCTCATCCCGTTTAATGACACTGCAAGCGGCTTTCCGGCACTCAAGGCTTCAGGATTGCTCGCTGGAAGCACTGATCCCGACATGCAGAGCAACATCCGCTGGATGATGGGTGCGGACGTGAAGTCCTCGACGACTCCCCTGCCCAACCGGGACACCATCATGGGGGATGTCATCAACGCCTCCCCGGCGATGGTTGAATATGCCTATTCCCCCACCGTCCGTAATGCCCTGCCTGATGGCCCCGCCAAGACCGCCTGGACCGGCTCCGAGCAGCGATTCCGCATCCTGTTCGTGGGATCGAACCAGGGCCTGATCCATGCGTTTGGCGAGACCTCCTGGCAGCAGAGGATCGAGAAATCCGAGGATGTCTGGGTCACGGTGACCCAGGCCCGAGTGCAGGAACTCTGGGCCTTCCTCCCCACGGACTTCCTGCGAACTTTCCACAAACTTCAGGACACGGCCGAACGTCATCGGTTCATGGTGGATGGCGCTCCCATGGTGTACCACCTGGACGTTCCCCCCAGCGGGGGTGTCGCGGGCGACGGCAAGGTGAACAGCAACGAACGCGCCCTCCTGGTGTTTGGGCTTGGTGAAGGCGGGCGCAGCTACTATGCCCTGGACATCAGCGATCCCTCGACACCGAAACTCGGCAAGTACGGGACGGATTTGAAAGGTTGGGCGCTGCGCGCGGATGAATCCAGCGCCCTGCCCGATGCCCGGTTCGCCAACACCTCCGATGCTTCAAACCAGAAGGACATCATCAAGAACATGGGGCTTGCCACCTCCCACCTCAACGTCGGCCGCATGCTCGTGGGGGCGGAGAGGACGAAACTGAAGATGAGGGACGTGCTCTTCGTGGGCGGTGGATTGAGCCACCCGTTCATCGAGCAGAACTACGCCGTGAATGATGTGGCGCCCAAGATGGGGCGGTCCGTGCTCGCCCTCGATGTCTGGAAGGGCACCATCCTCAAGGCATGGGACTTCAGCTCGAATCTCAACATCGGCCCCATTGCCACGGGCGTCGTGCCCTTCCAGTACTTCCCCAATTCGGGCCTGATCCAGCGCGCCTATTTCACCGACTACTGGGGCGGACTCTGGTCCCTGGGCCAGAACGTCACCTTCGGTGGCTCTGGGTTAAACAAGAACTTCCGCAAGGACAGCAGCAATCTGACGGACTGGGCGACCTCCGCTCGGCCTGTCTACAAACAGAACAAGAACAACGGCCTCATCACCACGCTGCCCTCCCCCTTCGTCGTTGGCAACTTCTACCCCCGCCTCACGGCCCCCAAGGTCACCCCGGGGACGGTAGGCATCGCCCTCGTGTCGGGTGACCGGACCAATCCCCTGGATGATTCTTCTGGCTATACGGATGGCTCCCCGACCCAGCACCGCCTGACCGTCGTCTTCGACCGCCAGGACAGTGCGGAACTCGGTCTGGATGCCGCTGGCATTCCTGATGACGCCACCCACCTGCAGAACATGACCAACCAGGATGATCCGTCAGTGGATCTCATCAATCCGGCGAAGCTGGCGGACCCCGTCGACCCCGAAAAACCGGGAGCATTCTACCTCGCGAGCAAGTTCGGGTATTACGTCAACTTCCCGACTGCCTCGGGCTCCTTCCTCACCAAGGGCATCATCCAGCCCATGGTCATGGCTGGCGTGCTCGTCTATTCCTACTTCAAGCCGACCTCAGTGGACCCCTGCACAGGTGGTAACGGCGAGACCTACACCCTGAGGATCTGCGATGTGATGCGGCCCGTCATCAACCCCACCGATTCCATCGCGGGCTGCAAGTCGGGACCGGTGTTCAGCTGGAAGGGTGTCGCCAGCGCCTTCGGGGCCCGCAGCATCGTGACCGCCATCCAGGCGGGCATCACCAAGCCCGAGGACGATCCGAAGACGCCATTGAAGATCCGCAGCGTGGAAGGAAAAGTATCCGAAACCTTCGTCAAACCCCGCGTCTGGCGAACGGTTCACTGATCCCTGGTCTTCACCAAGGAAGAGCGCCCGCACCTGCGGGCGCTCTTATTATCCACCCCAACTCTGCGGATCCCGGTCCAGTGTCACGGGTCCGCCCGGCTGCAGGGGCGCCCGCCGTAGTGCCTCGCTCAGGACCGCCCGCTGAGCGGATTTGAGGATGAGCTGGGCGCGACAGCGGTCCTTGATGCGGGGAATCGGGGCCTCCAGCGGCCCGAGGATGCGCAGGCCAGGAATCGTCTCCAGGGTCTGACGCAATCGGGCCAGAGGCGCCATGGCGTCGGCCATGGTGTTGCCTTCGCCGCGATAGAGGGCCATGGCGGCGTAGGGCGGATAGCCCATGCCTTGTCGATAGGGCAGCTCCTCCTCCGCGAAGCCCTCGAAGTTCTGAGCCAGGGCGTGGACGATGGCCGGGTGGTCGGGGCTGTAGGTCTGGAGGATCACCCGCCCGG
>CAYQAS010000064.1:16489-25589 GCA_964415525.1 uncultured Solibacteraceae bacterium | reverse complement strand
AAGGCCCTGGCCCAGACCCTGCGCCTGGAGCTCTGCGGCGAACCCATCCGCGTCACCAGCGTGGATCCCGGCATGGCCGAGACGGAATTCGCCCTGGTCCGGCTCAAGGATGCCGACAAGGCCAAGGCCCTGTACGCGGGCATCGAGCCCCTGGTGGGCGCCGACATCGCCGAGTGTGTGCGCTGGGCCGTGCAACTCCCCGACCACATCAACATCGACGAACTGATCGTGAAATGCCGCGACCAGGCCAGCCACACCATGGCGAAGGTGAACCGCAAGGGCTGAACGTCGGTGGCGGACTCCAGCGCACCCATCCCGACGCTTGTCCACAGCATCGCCCGCTTCGCCCTTCGGGTTCAGGCCTCTCCGATGGAGACTCCGGCGTGGTAGTGCGTTCCTACATCCCAATCCTGCTATTGGTCCTGAGCAATATTTTCATGACCTTCGCCTGGTACGGACACCTGAAGTCCGCCACGGCCAAACCGCTCTGGATCGCGATCCTCGCCAGCTGGGGCATCGCGTTCTTCGAGTACTGCCTGATGGTGCCTGCGAACCGCATGGGCTACGGCACCTGGACGCTGCCCCAGCTGAAGGTGATCCAGGAGGTCATCACCCTGCTGGTGTTCGCGGGTTTCGCCACTTGGTTCATGAAGGAACGGCTGACGCTCAACCACCTCTGGGGCGGGTTCTGCCTTGTGGGGGCGGTGTTCTTCTTCTTTCGAAAATGAACCAAAACATCGAAATACTTATTTCAGCCTGCTTGATTGAGCAGGCTCAGGTGGGCTTGCACCTCGACCTAACCGCTCGCTCAACACCCCCTCCGAGGGCGCTTCTCCGTTGTCGCTTCTGGCGGCAACATCATTTAAATCTAGCTTTAGACCAACCGGCCGGTGAAGTTCAAAACGAGAATATACGCACAAATTGACCAGGCTCGTGGCAATTCACCTGCTGAGTCCCGGATAGCAGAAAGTGCCATTGACAAGACATGAGAACGCACCGCAAGATGTTTGCATAATTCATCTGGATACAAACACAGTCAAATCTGCTTCTTGTCTTTATGGAAGCATGACTTGACACCACCTTGCCACATTTGAACGGGACGGCATGCCCCATCGGAAGCACTGTTAACCAATGCAACCTAAGCGTCGCCATTCCTATGGAACTCACCGTGAAAAAACTAAATCTCCATCGCGAAACCCTTCAGTGCCTTTCAGGCGAAGCCTCCGCAGTCGTCGAGGGCGGTATACGTAATACCTGGACCTGCCAGGGAACCCAGGGATGTCTCCCCACGGGTCCTTACAAGGGGTGCGAAACAGAACCCATGACAAAATGTCTCATATAGAAAAATAAAAACCGACATCGAGGCCCTCGGCACCATCCGAGGGCCTCTGCCTTTGTCGATGAGAATGTCCAACCACCCGTTTTGCGAATCACGAAATGGGGGCACTGGGGCAGGAAGAAGCGACAAGGCCCCTTTCGGGGCCTTTGTCATTTAAAACCGCGACGGGCCTACTCTGTCGTGAAATAGCCAAAATACCAGGTGTCGTAGTAGAACCGACCGCCATACAAACGCCCGTATAGCTTCGATCCACTCGTGAAACAGATGCCGCTCTGGAATTTCACATCGTGGGCGGCCGCCCAAGCATTGGGGCAGTACTTCACTTCCGGCGCATAGAAGAGCACACGGGAGCCCCTGGTCATGGGTTCCACTTCCCGGCTCATCGATCGTTTGACAGATGAAGGAAGTGAAGGAACCGCATCCTCGGCAAAGGATCCCCACAAGTAGGCAGAGAAGGAGGTCGGCGTGGCGGTCCCCTCTTCATCCCAGACCTCGAAATGAACGTCCGTCAGGACAAATTTCACGCCCCGAGGAATCTGAATCCAGCCCGTGGGGAGAGCTGTGACCCTGCCGTCCTGGATCATCTCGTTGCTGGTGGTCGTCGCAGCCGTGGCCTTATAGGAATGGAAGGCGACCATCTGGGAGGCCTTCACACCGTTGTGGGTCTGGCCGACCAGACATGATGCCGCTGCGAAAAACACCGCGCCGAACATGTATATCGATTTATTCAAGCACATTCTAATCTCCCTCAAGGCCCTCAGGGACCGAATGAACGATTGTCAATGAATCCCAAAGCTCACTCAAGCCGAATCGGGGGTGCATGACCCGGCCCAAAATGGGCAGTCCACGCATTCAGGAGTCCTGTGACTTCACCTCAGCGCTGATGAATGGATATCCACGTGAGGTATGAACGTACCTTGCGCGTCGCCGCAAGGATCCGATTCCGGCAAGTGCCGGTAGGGAGGGCATTCAGCCCGAGAGGGGCCCGTCTCTCAAATGCATCCGCCCGCTGTGGGCTCAGTTCCCCAGCCAGATCACATGGCGGAGGCCCGGCAGCCAGGCATTGGCATGCAGGGCGAAGGAGAGGATCACGCCTGCCAGCAGGCCCCCCGCAGGCGCGGCAAGGATCGGCACCACTGCCTCATCCACCGCCTCGAACTTCTGCCGCCATCCCCAAGCGAGGCCCGCGAGAAGGCCCCAGGCCCAGAGCACGCCGGGGGCGTAGAGGATGCCGAGGGCGCCCAGGGCCAGCAGCGTGCCCTTCCGCCCCAACTTCAATCCGAAGGCGGCCCGCCGGGACAGGAACCAGCCCAGAGCGAAGGTGCCCATAGCGAGGGCCGGGGCGAGTTCGAGGCCGTAGTCCCAGCGTGGCTTGAGAAGGACGAGCCCCAGCACGAACCAGGGCGCGAAGAACGCCTGCACCGCCGGTCCTTCCGCTTCAGGCCAGCGCCCGAAGGCCATCAGCAGCGCCATCAGTCCCAATCCCAGTATCGGCAGGACGGGATCCAACAGTCCTGAGAGCAGCCAGAGGCCGATCCATGCAAGTTCAAAGCCGCCCGTTTGGCGCGAAGGCAGGGAACGCAGCACCCAGGCGGCCCCCACGCACGTCACCGCCAACATCAGGGTCTGGAACAGGTCCCGAGCGTCGAAGGGCAGGAGTACCTGACGACGGGCAAAGAAGAGGGCGGCGTGGAAGGACAGGAGTCCCGCGATCTTCAGGGGCCAGCCCGGCCGAAGCACCGGCAGACGCTTCAGCAGGAAGGGCAACGCCACGGGCAGCAGAAGGAACAACGCGGGCAGGGGTCTCTTGAAGTCGAAGCCGTAGGTAAAGAGGAGCTGAAGCTCCGTGGCGAGGCCGAGGAGAAGCCAGGCGTCACGCATCACTTCACCTCTTCCGGAATGCTCTGGGACGCACCGGGCGCGACGTCCACGCTGAGGGCGCCTCCGCCGGGAATCGGGAGCTGACCCCGCAAGGCCTGATCCGACCCATTCCGAATCACGGAACTGCGCCAGAGGCCTTCCGACGACAGCGTGTGACTCACCTGGATGCGCCCGAGGGTCTGGCTCCAGATGGGCATCTTGCGGCCCTTGAGCTCAGGGTCATGCGTGTAGGACACCAGTTGTCCATTCTGGAACGTCAGCATCCGCCAGCCTTCGTGGCGCACCGGCCATGCGGTCACGAGCCGGCTCGCCCCACCAAGGCTGGTGGTGGTGATGAACTTCGTGCCGGCAAAGTCCGGCGTGTCGCTCCGGAAGCGGCCATCCTGATCGAACACCGCGTCCTGATGCCAGTGGCCGGAGAGTACCACCGCCACCTGATGGGTGCGGCAGAGCCCCATGAAACGCGTCTTGAAGCCCTTCAGGTCGCCACCACTGCCATGGCCTTCCCCTTTGCCACCGGTGCCCGCCGGGAAGATCGGGTGATGCGCCTGGATCACGATCGTCTTGCCTTCCAGCTTGGCCGCCGCCAGCGTCTGCTCCAGCCAGAGCATCTGGGAGGGCGTAAAGGCGTCGCGCCCGTGAGCCGTATCCAGGCTCAGGATGGCCAACGGACCCGCATCCACACGGTGGTTTCCCACGCTCCCGTAGTTGCGGATCCAGAGGGGACGGTCCTTGCGCTCGTGGTTGCCCGTCACGGCGATGATCGGCACGCAGATGGCCTCCAGCCGCGACTGCAGGTAGTCATACCAGGCCTGGGTCTCCACGTAGCTGATGTCGCCCGTGGCCAGGATCAGGTCCGGCGCCACGAGCCGCATCTCCAGCACGAACTGCTCCATGCGCGGCACGTCATCGCCCGAGGGCAGGTCGGCGATGTGGACGACCCGCAACGGACGCCCGGCAAAAGGCTCTGGAAAGACGTGCGAGGCCTCCGGCACCTTGGCCCAGGGATTCAGGCGCCGTGTCTGCACTCGCACGACCTCGCCGCGCTTCGCGAAGGTGGGCAGCCCGAAGCGGGGACGCAGCAGCTCCACCCGAGGCGTGGCGAGCACGAAACCCAGGGCCAGCAGGGCGGTGCCGGTGCAGATGAGGTGAGAGAGATACTTCGGGCGCGGGGTCATCGCTGCTTCCCCTCCGGCTTGTTGTGGCTGAGAAGGAAGTGGCTCCAGGCATGAATGGCCTGGGCCGTCGCCTTCATGCGGGCCGCCCGTTCGGGCTCCATCGCCGCGCGATCCTTCGGATCCGCCTCATTCAGGCTGAACAGCGCTGCTTTGCCATCGGGATCCACATTTACGTACCAGTCCTTGTCCAACAGACCGATGCGCGGCGGACGGCGGAAGGTGGTGAAGGTGAAGGCCACGCCCTTGTCGGCAAAGGCCGGATCCAAAAGGCTCTTGCCCAGGGTGCGCGTGCGGCTCGACAGGCCCATCGCATCCATCACCGTCGGCAGGATGTCCATCTGACTGCCCACAGTGCTGATACGTCGCGGCGCCATGCCCAGGCCGGGGCCGTAGATCAGGAACGGGATGTGGTGGATGGCCAGAGTCAGGTCGCCGAAGCGCTTGTCGCTGCTGCCCCGCGGAATGCCATGGTCCCCGTAGAGCACGAACACAGTGTTCTGAAACCAGGGCTGGCCTTGAGCCTTCTCGAAGAAGGCCTTGAGGCCGTGATCCATGAAGCGCAGGGAGTCGTATTCCTCGCGCCCCGTGAAGCCGTGGGCCCTCAGGTAGGCGTCGTCCGGTGCTGCGGGCAGCTGCTTCAGCACCTCCTTGGGCACCGTGAAGGGCGGGTGGTTGCCGCTGGTCTGCAGGTATGCCCAGAAGGGGCGGGACTTCGCCGTGAGCAGGTCGCTCGTCTCCAGCAGCAGGTCCATGTCCGTGACGCCCCAGACATCCACCACGGGCGCCTTCCAGCTGCCCTCCTCATGCAGGGCGATGTCCTTGAAGTTGTGCTTCAGGATGCCGCGGATGTTGGCCCAGCTGGCGCTGCCCCCCAGGGCGAAGAGCTTCTCGTGGCCGTCCAGGGCATGGAGGACCGAGTCCTGGTCCAGCAGCAGCGGATTGCGGGTGGCGTTCTCCACCGCGCTCACATCGGCGATGCCGAAGAGGGTGGCGAACATGCTGCGGCTGGTGTTCTCCATGACCACGTAGGTGCGGTCGAAGAAGAGGCCCTTTTGACAGAGGCTGTCCAGGAAAGGTGTGGCCTGGGCCGGATTGCCCAGGATGCCGGTCTTGAAGCCCGCGAGGCTCTCCATCTGGAGGAAGACGATGTTCATCCCGGGCTTGGCAGGGAATTGCGGCGCGAGATTGCGCTGGAGGCTCGGCAGGCCCTGGGCGTCCTTCTGCACAGGCACGCCGAAGTAGTCCGCCAGCAGCGCGTGTCCGGCCTCCACCGCCTTCAGGTCGTAGCCGCCGTCCATGTCGCGACGCGTCTCGAGGAAGAAGAGCAGCGGGTTGAGGCGGGCTTGGGCCTGCAACGCATCCTTGGCCCCGAACACCTCGCCCCAGCGCAGGGGATAGCGGCTCCATTTGCCCCACATGAGGGCGATGAGCAGGATCGACACGCCCACGTGCAGCGCGCGGGAGGGCCAAGGCCCCAGCTCAGGCGCCCGGCCTTCCCCCAGCATCCAGCGGAAGGCCCACAGGAATCCCGCCAGCAGCGCCAGGAAGAGCAGCGTGAGCCACACCACCGGATAGCTCTCCCACACCATGCGGGCGCTGGTGCTGGCGTTCTCCAGGAACATCAGCAGCGTGCCGTTCAGCCGCGTGTGGATGTAGGCGTACGAACCCGCGTCGAAGACGTAGGCCAGCAGCGTGAATCCGAGAGCGAAGCTGCCGTAGACGAGCCAGATCCATCGGATGGCACGGACACGGTGGCCGACCTCCGGAAAGCCGTAGCGCTGGGACGCCACCGCAGCGAAGAAGACCAGCAGCCAGGGCTTGGCGGCTTTGGTGTCCACCATCGCCAGCGCCACCAGTCCTCCGTAGAGGACGAGCGCCAACCCCAGCACGACCGCGCCCCAGGCGGCGCGGGGGGCGCCTTCGCGGCCAGGCCGCCAGAGCAGCCAGAACGGCGCGAGGAGCAGAATGGCCCAGCGCAGGTCGAACTTCAGGCCCAGATAGAGCGTCTGAGGAAGATCCGGCCCCTGCAGGGCCGCAGCGCCTCCGAAGTGGGCCAGGAAGCCCACGCGGAAGAGGGTGAAGAGCAGCGCCAGCGCGGGGAGCGCCAGCAGCAGGAAGCGGAATTTCGTATGACCGAACATGGCTCAGACGGGATCGGCGGTGGGTGTCGTGGAACCGGCATCCCGATGGGCATCCCGGCGGGCGAGGTGGAAGGCGAGGGGCATGGCGATGGCGTGGGACAGGGCGGCGAGGCCCCAACCCCAGCGGTAGCCCATGCTTCCGATGACCATGCCCAGGAGGAGGTTCCCCAGGCCGATGCCCATGTCGAAGCTGAAGAGCGTCGCCCCGAAAGCCGTGCCCCGGCGCTCGGGATGGACGACATGGAGGACGTAGGTGGAGACCAGGGTGTGCATCATGCTGTAGCCGCCGCCGTAGAGCAGGGCCGAGAGCCCATGGCGAAGCAGTCCACCCGGAAGCCAGGTGAGCAACCCAAGGCCCAGGGTCGCGGCTCCGAGCATCCAGGGGAGGAGCGCCACGGGGCGGCGCCCGAAGCCGATCACGCTCATGACGATCCGCACGAGCACCATTCCCAGGGACATGAGGCTGAGGAAGGCGGAGGCCATGGAGACCGAACCGAGGCCAGGGATCCGCAGGGTGCCGAAGCCAAGGTCCAGGGCCTCCTGCACGGTGTAGGAACCGAGGACGCCATAACCGAGGGCACTGAAGAAGAGCACTAGGCAGGGCGCCACCATGATGCGCTCGGGGGCCCGCCAATGCGGCGCAGTCTCCAGCTTGGGAGAGTCCGCAGGCAGCGTCAGCGCCAGAAGCCCCAGGGCCGTGAAGAGCAGCGCGTTGGAGAGGGCGATGGCCCCAAAGCTGAAGCGGGCATAGAGCGCCACACCGAGCACGGGCCCGAGCATGGCGCCCCCAGGGCTCGCCAGCCCAAAGAGCGAGAGGCCATCTGCCCGACGATCCGCGGGCAGGATATCGCCGAGGGTCGCCATGGTGGCGGTAAGCAGGCCCGACCAGACAATGCCGTGGGGCACCGCCAGCAGGTAGAACCAGGCCCGGGTCGTGATCAGACCATAGGCCCCCATGAAGGCGGCGAAACCGAAGGCGCAGAGGATGATCATTCGCCGCTGCCCCACACGATCGCCCATGGGCCCCGTGAAGAGCGCCCCCAGGGCGCTGCCCGCCGTGAAGGCCGTCATGAAGCGACCGGATTCCGCGAGGCTCGCCCCCAGCGCCTTCAGGCGCAGCGGCACCGTGGGAAAGAGCTGAAAGGCGGCGAAGAACGTGATGAACGTGAGGGCGAACACCAGCACGAAGTGCCGGGTGAAGAGCGGAGTGCGAGGAGAAACAGCCATGCCCCCAGTCTATCGGGCACCCCACTGGGGTGCCCTCCCACTCGCCTGCGCCTCGTGGAGCTGGGGCCCCCAGTCAACCGGTCACCCCCCTCGGAGTGCCCTCCCACTCGTCTGCGCCTCGTGGAGCTGGGTGGAGTGTCCACCGATACACTCGACCCATGAGCGATCGTGACTTCGACTGCCTGATCATCGGCGCTGGCCCTGCGGGTTCCGCCGCGGCCCTCGCCTTGGCCCGGGTCGGTCGTCGCGCGCTGCTGCTGGATGCCGCCCCCTTCCCTCGCCCCAAGGTCTGCGGCGGCGGCCTGAATCCCCGGGCCATCGACGCCCTCGGGCTGGATCTCACGCCGGTGCTTGGTCCCAAGGTGTCCCGGGTTCGGTTCACCTGGTGCGGCGAGGAGCCCGTGGAGGCCAAACTGCCCGCCGCTGCCGCCATTACCATGGTCTACCGTGGCCCCTTCGATGCCCTGCTGGCCGATGCCTCTCGTGCAGCCGGGGCCGATTTCCGCTCAGGCTGCCCCGCCAGCAACCTCATCCGGGAGCGCGGTCACTGGACCGCCTCCACGCCGGAAGGCCCCGTTTCTGCGCCGTATCTGATCGTCGCCGATGGCGCCAAGGGCCGCCTCGCCATGCAGCTCGGCTTCCGCATCCCGCGCCGCCTCATCCCCGCCATGGAGGCAGAGCCTTGTTGCGCGGTCCCGTGCATGGACACGCTCCACATGGACTTCGGCTTCGCCAAGGGCGGCTATGCCTGGGCCTTCCCGAAGGCCGATGGCTGGAACCTCGGCGCGGGCAGCTTCCCGGGCCGGAAAGGACTCGACCTGCGGGAGGCCTCCCGGGCCATGGGCCGCGTCGTAGGATTCACGGAGGACCTCCACCTCCTGGGACATCCCATCGCCCTTTGGGATGGGGCCGTCGACCTGCATGGGGACGGCGTCCTCGTGGCAGGAGAGGCGGCAGCGCTCGTCGATCCTTTCACGGCGGAAGGTATCCGCCCGGCCCTGCTGAGCGGGCTGCGGGCTGGCGAGGCGATCCACCGCGCCCTGAACGGTGAGCCACACGCCTTGACGGACTACAGCGCGGAGATCCGGGACTGGGGGGTGGACTTCGCCTGGGCCAAGCGGCTCGCGGCGGTCTTCTACCGTTTCCCAAGGGTGGCCTATCGCGTGGGCGTGCAGCGGCCCGGCACCCCGGAACGCATGGCCCAGCTGTTTTCCGGCGAACTGCGCTACCGGGACGTGGTGGGTCGCGCATTGCGGCGACTCGCCTCAGCGGTGGTGGGACGGCGGTAGCCAGGGCGCTAGAATGGGGCATGGACTACCTGCGCCCCTTCACGG
>CAYQAS010000064.1:0-16479 GCA_964415525.1 uncultured Solibacteraceae bacterium | reverse complement strand
ATTCTGGAAAAAATGTCCGGGTGTCCTCGCCGAAGAGGCTCCGGTCGATGCGTAAACTAGTCGGAGCGAGGTTGCGCCATGGACTTCAAACAGCCGTACACCGAGCAGAGCTTCTTCCTGATCGCCGGTCCCTGTGTCATCGAGTCCAGGGAGCACACGCACTTCCTGGCCTCCCGCATCCTGGACCTGGCGGAGAGCCGCGGCATCCCTTTCCTCTTCAAGGCCAGCTTCGACAAGGCCAACCGGACCTCCCTCGCCAGCTACCGGGGGGTGTCCATGGTGGAGGGCCTGGACATCCTGGCGGAGGTGCGCAAGCGCCTGGGCGTTCCGGTCCTGACGGACGTCCACGAGTCCCAGCAATGCGCTCTGGTGGCCGAGTCCGTGGACGTGCTCCAGATCCCCGCCTTCCTCTGCCGCCAGACGGATCTGCTGCTCGCCGCCGCCGCCACGGGCCGTCCGGTGAACCTCAAGAAGGGCCAATTCCTCGCCCCCTGGGACCTCACCCACGGCGTCGAAAAGCTCCGCAGCGTCGAGAACGCTGGCCCCGTGTGGGTCACGGAGCGCGGCTCCAGTTTCGGCTACGGCAACCTCATCGTCGACTTCCAGAGCTTCCCGCACCTGCGGCGCACCGGATGCCCCGTCATCTTCGATGCAACACACAGTGTCCAGAAGCCCGGCGCCCTCGGCAGCGCCACCGGCGGCGCCCGGGAGATGATCCCCAGCCTTGCCCGTGCCGCCGCCACTGCGGTGGACGGCTTCTTCTTCGAGGTTCACGAGTGCCCCGAGAAGGCCCTCAGCGATGGCCCGAATGCCATGCCGCTTGACCAATTCGGCGCATTGCTGGATCAGCTGCTCGTGCTCTGGCGTGCGGGACGGGAAGCGACGCTGACGGATCCGGCGATCAGAGCCTAAACGACCAATAGCACTTCACGAAGATCGTGAAGTCCTTTTCAATCTTGGCCCAGGCCGCTCCGTCCGGCCTGTTCGGCCTCGCGCTGCTTCTTCAGCAGGCCTTCCCGATCCTCGCTCGCCACCGTCGTGGCGATGGCATGGGCCAGCACGGCAAACGCCGCGAGGCTGTGGCTGTAGAGCAGGTTCTCGCCGGGCACAGGAAAGGTGAATTCGCTCAGCTTGGCGAGGGGTGAGCGCAGGCGATCGGTGAAGGCGATGATGGGGATGTCGCGCTTGCGGGCGAAGGCGGCGGCCTCCAGCGTGTCCCGGTTGTAGGGCTGGAAGGCGATGGCAATCACGACGTCCCGGCTGTCCATGTTCACCACCTGGGTGGCGTAGTCCGCGGGACTGCCTTCCAGGCAGGGCAGCCCGGCCTGGGTCATGAGGTAGGCGAGCTGGCGGCTCATCAGGCTGGACATGCCGGCCCCCAGCAAAAGCCGGTGGCGGGCCGCCAGGAGCCTTGCCACGGCGCCCTGGAGCAGGGCCTCGTTCACGCCACCCAGCATCACCTCGATGTTCTGAATGTCCCGACGGGCCACTTCCACCAGGGTGCTGGCGGCCTCCGCCGACACCTGCAGCAGGCCATCCCCGCCCCGGGACTGTTTCTTCGCCTGCGCCACAAGGGCCTGGCGAAGCTCCAGAAAACCGGAATAACCGAGCTTCTGAGCGAAGCGCACCACCGTTGCGACGCTGGACTGGCTGCGTTCCGCCACTTCCTCCACGCCCCAGAAGGCGGCCTCATTGGACCGCCCAAGCAGGCAATCGGCGATGCGCCGCTGGCTGACCGAGAGGCCCTTGGCCGCGTGCAAACGTGCGATGAGGGAAGCCTTGCCGATGCTCATGGACCCCAGTCTAGGCCAGACCTCCGTTCGAGGACCATTCCGGCGCGGGCATCTCCTGCATCCTCTCCCGAACGCAGTCAACCACGGCCCCTGTCACACCCGCCAACCAACACACCTCTCATGAATGCTTTCCAGTATTGGAAACTGTTCGGAAAAAACGGGTGTTGACGGAGCCGATCGTCACGGGAGTATCATGGTTGCGCAAACCAACCAACCAACCGCTCCCCTCTCATAGGCTCCCCACGTGATACGAACCAAGGATTCCGGATCCAACACCGCCGCCCGAATCTTCAGGACGATCTGGCGTCGGCCCCGTATCAGCCGGGTTGGGATCGCGGACCGGCTGGGGCTCGACAAGTCGACGGTCACCAACCAGGTGAACCAGCTCATCGATTTGGGACTCATCGAGGAAGTGGATGAGGGCAGCGCCTCCAGTCGCGGTGGACGGCGCCCCATCCAACTGGGCATCCGCAAGTCCTTCGGCCGCATCCTCGGCATCGAGCTCCAGGCGGACACCTACATCGCCGTGGCGGTGGATCTGGCGGGGGAGATCCTGGCGGAGTACCGCGGCACGGTGAAGATCTCACCGGATCACTTCCCCGAAACAGCCCTTGAGGTCATCGACGAGGCACGGCGAATACTCGGAACCGGCAACGGACGGGTGCTGGGTGTGGGGCTCGGCATCGCGGGCCTCGTCGATCAGAAGCAGGGGCAGATCCGCTATTCCGTGCCCCTCGACATCCTGGAGCCTCTGGATTTCGAGACCCTCGTGGGCGGTCAGGTGGATGTGCCCTGCTTCGTCGAAAACGACGCCAACTGCTGCGCCTGGGGTGAGCTGACCTTCCACCGCAGCGAGGATCTGCGCGACTTCCTCTTCGCTCTGGTGGAGGTCCGCAAGGGCCTGACCTCCGTGGGCAGCTTCGGCGGCATCGGCGTGGGCTTCGGCGTGGCCATGGGCGGCAAGGTCCACGGTGGGGCCCATGGCAATGCCGGGGAATTTCGCAGCGCCTTCTGCGAAGGCACCGGTGACCTCCAGTTCTCGCTCTCCAAGGATGAACTGGCCCGCTATGCCAAGGACGAGAGCGTGCTGCAGCGCACCTCCCAGGAGCTGGCCCGCAACATGGCCATGCTCATCAACACCATGGACTTCGAGAAGGTCTTCGTGGGCGGCGACATCGAGTCCCTGCCCCTGGACTTTCCCGCCCTCCTCCGGCAGCGCCTGGAGGAGAACTGGATGTACCCCTTTCCCAAGGGGATCGAGATCCGCTACTCCAGCCTCGGCGAGAAGGCCGTGGCGTTCGGAGCTGCGGGCATGATCCTCGACCGCCTGGTGTCCGAGAACCTGCTCCCCGGCCTCGGTGGTCACGCCATCCCCACGATTTTGCGGTCCTGACCCTTTCGGACCCACCATGCCGCTTCGCTCCCCTTCCCCTCATGCGCACGCCCGTGCGCCCCAGCTCACCCCACTTCGAGGAGTTGCCATGTGCAAACCCGGAAACCTGGCCAGGATGCTCCTGGTCGCCTTCCTTGCCGGCTCCTTCGGGCTCTCCGCCCAGGATTCCCGCATCACGAAGGACTTCAAGCTCCGCTTGGCCGTTTCTCCTGAATCCAAGGACAACCTCGCCCAGAGCGGCCTCGGCCTCGGCATGAATATCGGTGTCGACACCAGCTACGGTCGCTATGGCTTTGAGCTCGGCTACTTCTATAAGACCGGCGATCCGTTCCTGGCGCCCATCGCGCCGGTGTCCGGCTCCGGCCTCTCCCCCGTTGGCGCGGCCGGTGATTCCCGCCGCAACCAGCTGGACGGGATGACCCTGCGCTTCTCCTTCAGCCGCCCCATCAGCGAAGACCTCCGCTGGCAGGCCGGTCTCCAGTTCGGAGGCACCCGCTTCAAGCACCAGTATGTGGGCGACATCTCCAGTCAGAACTGGACCGCCGGCAACGCCACCAGCTGGCGCGACACCTACCGCGGCGTGCCCGTGGAAGGCGGCATGAAGCCCAGCCTCTTCGGCGGCATCTCCATGAAGCTCCAGAAGAACTCCAGCCTGGAGCTGAACGTCCTCCTCCTCAACTACACGGCTCTGGACTACAAGCACGTGACGGGCTCCGGAACCTATCTGCCCACGTCAAGCGCCGGCCGTCTCTGCGTCGACAACGCCTTCGCAGCGGATCGCCTCGAGAAGACCAACCGCATGGTGCCCCACCTCGAGGTGGGCTACGTCTTCCACTTCTAGGCGCGCCGCGCGAATTCCGGAGAGATCCCTATGAACACGCATCGTCGATTGCTTGTCTCCTCCGTCGCGATGGCACTTGCGGCCACCGGCAGCCTGATGGCCCAGGTGACCACCGGCACCCTCACCGGCAAAGTGACCAATGCCAGCGGCGCGCCCGTCAAGGGCGCCTTGGTGGTGCTGCAGAGCCCCGCCCTCTTCCAGGCCCGCACGCTCACCACCGACGCCAGGGGCGAGTACCGCGCCCTCCTCCTGCCCGTGGGCAACTACGTCATCCGCGTCAGCGCTCCCGACATGCTCGGGAAGACCGCCTCGGATGTCCGCGTCGGCATCGGCTCCAATCAGTCCATGGACTTCGCCCTGAAGACCGCAGAGAAGGTCTCCGCCGCCTCCGTGGACGTCGTCGCCTCCGGGGCCCAGGAGTCCGTGACCGCCGCCCAGACGGCCGTCAACTTCTCCGCCGAGCAGCTCCTCCAGTTGCCCGCATCGCGCTCCTTCACGGGTGCCATGACCCTGGCCCCCGGCATCACCGGCACGGATGCCGCCGCCGCGATCCGCGGTTCCCAGGCCGGCCAGATCGTCTTCCGCATCGACGGCTTGGACGTGCGCGACAACTCCAACACCGGTGCCGGCAACCAGGTGAAGGGCGCTGCGGGCTCGCTCTACGAACCCCTGCCCGACTCCATCGAGGACATCCAGGTGGTGCTCTCGGCCCTGAACGCGCGCAACGGTCGCGCCCAGGGCGGCCAGGTGAACATCGCCACCCGGTCCGGCAGCAACACGTTTGAAGGCTCCGTCCGCGCCTACATGACCCGCAACAGCTGGCGCTCCAACAACCCCGGCGCCGGCTCCGACGCGAACAACCACGGCGCCGCCGCCGAGGACTTCAGCCGCTACACCGACGTCACCGTCAGTGGCCCGATCATCAAGGATCGTCTCTGGTTCTATGCCGGCACCCGCTTCCAGCCCGGCAAGAGCACGGTCTCCGCCCTGGGCGTGGACGGCATCGCCACCGACGGATCCGGCCGCCGGGTGAAGGACATCGTCAAGGCGCCCCTCACCACCTGGGGCACCTGGGCCAACGTCGACAACGTCCTGTTCGACGGCCCCTCCGACAAGTCCTACAACGTCACCAACGTCTTCCGGAATCTGGGCGAGCTCTACTCTGCCGAGACCAAGTTCAACAAGTACGAAGGCAAGCTGACGGGCATGGTCAATGACAACAACGTCGTGACCTTCACCTACATGTCCCAGAAATCCACCGTGGGCGGCTCCGCCGACGAGGGCCTGGACACCTGGATCACCGCGGACCGCAGCCTCATCGGCGACGCCACGGACGAGATCAAGGGCTACACCCTGAACTGGAACTCCATCCTGGCGGACAACTGGACCGTGGAGACCCGCTATTCCAAGGTCGTCCACGATGCCGGCGCGTTCAGCGGCGGCCCCGGCGCCCTGCCCATGCTCGGCTACTGGAGCACCCGCCAGCGCGGTCAGGCGGCCAATGACCCGAATGTGATCCGCTTCAACCAGGTCACGGGCGGCAACTGGACCACGCCGGGATGGCTGGGCCTCTACAACACCACGGTGCTTGGCCCCTTCAACGGCGGCCACACCGCGGCGGGCCCCGAGCCCCGCAAGGACGAAAACCACAGCTTCAGCCTGAACGTGAAGACCTTCCAGCAGGCCGCCGGCCAGCACGAGATCGACTTCGGCTTCGACATCTTCAAGACCGTCAACGGCCTCGGCCGCGGCGTCTTCGGCAACGGCAAGGCCAACTTCACCTCCTGGGTGGCCAACCCCGCCGGCGACATCCTGGTGCCCGTCTACTACACCGCCAACGGCGCACCCCTCGTCGATCCCAAACTGCTCGCCGATGGCACGCTCTACCACTGGGGCCGCACGCCTGCACCGGGCTTCGAGACCTACTACACCAAGGGCTCCAAGGCCGACAACAAGGCCAATGCTTTCTGGATCAACGACACCTGGACCATCAACAACCAGTGGAATCTCATGCTCGGCCTGCGCTCCAACAAGATGGCCATGTATGCCACGGATGGCCGGGAGATCATGAGCTCCTCCATCACGGAGCCGCGCTTCCAGGTGAAGTTCAATCCGGATGGCGCGGGCAAGGAAGTGTTCAGCTTCAGCTTCGCCCGCTTCGCGTCCATCCTCTCCGACGGTTTCACCACCGGCGTGCGCGGCCAGGAATACGAGCAGCTGGCGATCCTGTCCTGGGCCGGCCTGCATGATGCCCAGGGCAACCTGGTGCAGCCCGCCATCAACAACCTCGGCGGCGGCACGGACAACGGAATGTATGGCGTGCGCTGGATCAGCACCAAGGACCTGGCCAACCCCAAGAACTGGGGCAGCGCCTCCTTCTGGCGCGACAGTTCCCAGAGCTACGACGCCACGGGTTTGAAGGTTCCCTACACCGATGAGCTCCAGTTGGGCTATGCCCGCAACTTCGAAGGCGGCCGATTCTCCGTGAACGCGGTGCAGCGCACCTACAAGCAGAACCTGGTCCAGTGGGTCCGAGACTACTCGCCCACCGCCGGCACCGACACGACCTTCCTCGCCCTTGTGAAGAACCCCGCCGATCCGACCCAGGCCGGGTATCAGCAGCGGCAGTACTGGCGTTCCTCCGAGAAGAGCGACACCTACCGCGGCCTCGAAGTGAGCTGGCAGCAGCAGCTCAGTGAACGCGCCAGCTTCGGCGGCAGCTGGACCTGGTCCCAGACCACCGGCGCCGACCCGCTCGACTACTACAACTACGCCTCCTTGCGCACTTCCCAGCTCAACGGGGCGCAGCAGGAAGCCGCCGTGGCCGATGGCTATGTCAGCCGCGATCAGGTGCTCCGCGCCTACTACACCTATGTGAAGCCGGTGGGCAAGGGCAACGTCTCCGCCTCCATCCTCGGCACCTACGTCCAGAGCCCCGTGGGCAATGACCTCTATGGCTATACGAACTACAAGGTCAATCCCTACGCCACGAGCATCAACGGCTACAACCTCATGGACGGCGGCAACAGCGCCCGCTCCATCTACGGCAGCACGCGCATCAACACCGCCTACCGCAACTACGCAATGGGCCGCGGCTCCCTTAAGACCGGCTTCGATACCTACTCGTTCGACCTCCGGCTCCAGGGTCAGGTGCCCGTCGGCCTGGGCAAGACCATGCTCACGGGCTACGTCCAGATCAATAACGTGCTGAATCACATCCGCCAGACGTCCTTCGTGGATGCCTCCAACAGCTTCGGCGAACAGCAGACGGTCCAGGGCCGGGTGCTGCTCGATCCCCGCTCCTGGGGCGCCCTGAATGATGCCGGGGCCTACACCGGCGCCCGCAGCGTGGCCGAGTTCAGCATTGGCCTGAAGTTCTAACCAGGGAAACCAAGGAGGTCATATGAAGAACATGATTCGCATGGCGCTGGTGGGACTGCTCGTGCTCCCCCTCGCCGCCAAGGATGGAGAACTCTCCCTGGGTGGCAGCGCCATCCTGGCGCTGGACGGCCTCAAGAAGGCCACCAACAACTCGTTCGGCGTCTCCTTCACCGGCGGCTACGAGACGACGTTCTACAAGTCCGACGTGCCGCTTCGCCTGTCCGCATCCCTGGCCCTCATGCCCGGGTCCGAGACGTCCTACAACCTGAAGTCCGGCACCCTGACGGCCTCCGGCAGCCTGAAGACCAGTCTCACGCTGCTCCAGGCCTCCGGCGACGTGCTCATCACCACGAGCAACCCCGCCCTGCGCGGCATCGCCGGTCTGTCGATCTCGAGCTACAGCCTGACCACCAACGGCACCGAGGAGATCCGTCCCGAATTCGACGGCTACGCCTCCGCTCACCACCCGGTGAAGGATGCCAAGGGCCTCAAGGTCGGCCTGCGCTTCGGCTTGGAATACCGCTTCTCCGACAAGCTCAGCGGCGAAGTGCTCTTCCAGCAGACCGAACTGGCCGGCAAGCAGAAGTTCGATGCTCAGACCCGGGTCGGCGGCGTCAATCCCGCCTGGCTGGAAGTCGGCGTGCGGTACCACTTCTAGGCAAGACATCTTTCGGCAGGCCGCATCCTGCTGGGGTGGGGGGAGGGCCGCGGGCGACCGCGGCCCTTTTCCTTTTCGGGCCCGTTGACGGAGCCGTTCCCTGCGCCCCATCGTGGTGAACGGCGTGCAGCCGCACGCCTCCCCCCACAGGTGCCTGCCGTGCCGCGCAAACCGGTCCAAGGAACGAACAACATCGCCCGGATCTTCCGAGCCATCTGGCGTCGGCCGAACATCAGTCGAGTCGCACTGGCGGACCGGCTGGGACTGGACAAGTCCACGGTGACGAACCAGGTGAACCTCCTCATCGAACGGGGCCTCATCGAGGAAGTGCAGGAAGGCCATGCCTCCAGCCGGGGCGGACGCCGCCCCATCCACCTGGGGATCCGCCGCTCCTTCGGTCGCATCCTGGGGATCGAACTGCAACAGGATGCCTATGTCGCCCTCGCCACGGACCTCTCGGGGGAGATCCTCGGGGAACACCGCGGCACGATCCCGGTCCGCCCCGGTGCCTTGGACGTCAGCATCCTGGAGGTCATCGCGGAGGTCCGCCGGGAACTCGGCGTGAAGGACCAGCCCATTCTCGGCGTGGGCATCGGGCTGGCGGGCCTCGTGGATCACAAGCACGGACGCATCCACTACTCCGTGCCCCTTTCCATCCCCGCCCCCCTGGACTTCCAGGAGGCTGTGAGTCGGAAACTGGACGTGCCCTGCTTCGTGGAGAACGACGCGAACTGCTGCGCCTGGGGTGAATTGGCCTTCCACCGCACCGAAGAGCTGAAGGACTTCCTGTTCGCCCTGGTGGAGGTTCGGCGCGGCCTCACCTCCGTCGGCAGTCTGGGGGGCATCGGCGTCGGCTTCGGGGTGGCCCTCGGCGGCAAGGTCCATGGCGGAGCCCACGGAAACGCCGGGGAATTCCGCAGCGCCTTCTGCGATGGCCCCGGCGATCTGCAGTTCTCCCTCAGCAAAGACGAACTCGCCCAGTTCGGGCAGGATCCGGATGTGCTCCGCCGCGCCTCCGACGAGCTGGCCCGCAACATGGCCATGCTCATCAACACCATGGACTTCGAGAAAGTCTTCGTGGGGGGCGACATCGAGTCCCTGCCCCTAGACTTCCCCGCCCTCCTGCGCACGCGGCTCGAGGAGAACTGGATGTATCCCTTCCCCAAGGGCATCGAGATCCGCTATTCCAGCCTTGGCGCGAAGGCCGTGGCCTTCGGCGCCGCGGGCATGATCCTGGACCGACTCGTGCTGGAAGGTCGGCTGCCGGGGCTCAGCTAATCGGCTAACCGCCCATCCGGAACATCTCCACCCGCGGACGGGGCCCCGTCTGCTCGGTGCGGAGTTCGCTGTAGCGGTCTTCCCGCGCCTCCCATCGGTTGCGGATCAGGGCGGCCAGGGTGGCGTCGTCCGCACCCGCCTTCAGGTGGCCTCGCAGATCCAGTCCCTCGTGGGCGAAGAGGCAGGTAAAGAAGCGTCCTTCGCTGGAGAGGCGGCCCCGATCACAGCCCTTGCAGAAGGGCGCCGTGACCGAGGCAATGAACCCCACCACGCCCTTGCCATCCAGGTAGCGATGGTGCTCGGCCACGCAGTGCGCCCCGTGAACGAGAGGCTCCAGGGGCCATTCCACGTGGATCCTGGCCTGAAGTTCGGAGGCAGGCACCACGTGGTCCAGGCACCAGCCGTTGGCAGTGCCGACATCCATGTACTCGATGAAGCGCAACTCCAGGCCCCGCTCCCGGGCGAAGGCCGCCAGGGCCAGCACCTCGTCCTCGTTCTGGCCCCGCTGGACGACGCAGTTGAGCTTGGTGTGTTCGAATCCCGAATCCTGGGCCCCCTGGATGCCCGCCAGGACCCGTTCGAGGGGGACTTCCGTGTCCGACAGCTGGCGAAACCGGACGGGATCCAGGGTATCCAGGCTCACGGTGATGCGGTCCAAACCAGCTTCCTTCAGGGGCCGCGCCAGGCCCTCCAGCAGGCTGCCGTTGGTGGTGAGGGCCAGGGTGTGCAGTCCCGGCAGGGCCTTGAGCCGCGCCACGAGATCCGGCAGTCCCTTCCGCAGCAGGGGTTCGCCCCCCGTCAGCCGGATCTTGCGGACCCCGAGACCCAGGAAGATCCCCGCCAGCCGCTCGATCTCTTCGAAGGTGAGCACGGCCTCCCTCGGCAGGAAGGCGTGATCCGGCGGGAAGACCTCCCTCGGCATGCAGTAGGGACAACGGAAGTTGCACCGGTCAGTGACCGAGATCCTGAGGGCCTGCAGCGGGCGGTCGAGGGTGTCGCGCACACTTCAGGCTATCAGGCCCCCCGACCGGAAGTGCCTCCCGACCCTGCGCGGCCCAATTCAATACTTGGGCGGGCTCCTAGGGCACAATGGAAGGTCCCTTTGGACGCGCATCTCCGAAAAGGTTTCGACATGGGTCTGTTCGACAAGCTCTTCTCCCGCTCTGCCCGCACGCCACTTCCGACGCTGGAGGAGCTCTTCGAGGCTCGTCAGCTGCCCCGTGAACTGCCCGGCCTGGACGCGCTCATTCACGAGTTCGAGCACATGACCGCCCACGATCGCGAAACCTGGGCCGATGCCCTCGCCAGCCTCCACACCCGCGGGCGCAAGCTGCCCATGCCTTGGGATGAGGCGCAGTACGAGCTGCTCCCCCAGGTGGTGCCCACGTGGCGCGCCGAGCGCGAAGGCTACTGGTTCCGCCCCACGCTGGAAGGCCTCTCCGAGCGCATCCTCGTGGCAGGCGAGCCCATGGACGATGCCTGGCTGGATGTCTGGGGCGTGAACATCACCGACATCATGGACCGCGCCCTGGACCACCTGCGGGAGCTCTCCAAGGAGAAGCCCTTCCAGCGGCTCTCCACGGGCATCTACCAGAGCACCTACGGGGACGGCATGGACGCCAGCCGCATCCTCATGCCGGAGCTCTGGCAGGACCTGTTCCCCGGGCAGAACACCTTTGCCTCCATCCCCTGTCAGGACACCCTCCTGGTGGCCCCGCAGGTACTCCTGCCCAAGCTGCTGGAAGCCATCCAGGAGCGCCTGCAGCCCGGCGACCAGCGGGTACTCGGCGTGATCTGGCAGCGCGTCTCCACCGCCATCATGCCCGCCAGCCTGCAGGATCCGCACCCCATCGCCCAGCCCCAGCGGGAGCTTCGTCAGGCGGACCTCCTGGAGGCGTACCGCATCCAGGACGGGGATCTCGATCCCACCCAGGGCGTCCCTGCGAACCTCACGCTGCTCCGTACCCAGCAAGGCCGCACCGTCAGCACGGCCATCTGGACTGAAGGCAAGCCGGTCTACCTGCCGGACTGCGACGCCATCGGCTTCCTGAACGCCAAGGGCCAGCCCCTCGGTATCTTCCATCGCCAGACCCTGCCCCGCATCTCCGAACTGAAGGGCACGCCTGTGGACATCTGGGGCCCCCGCCGCCTCCGCTTCGAAGGCTTCCCCACCGTCGAGCAGCTCGAGCTCCTGGAAGTCTTCGCCAACGCCGAGCAGATGGCGCAGATTTTCAACCCCAAGGGCGCCCAGCCCAACCGTCCCGCCGCCCCCGCGCCGCGACAGGATCCCGCCGCCAGCGGCGTCAGCAGCAGCGCCAGCCCCGTCCCCGCCCATCTCCGAGGGCAGAGCCTCGGCCCCCAGCGTGAGGACTGAGGAGGATCGCACCCGAGCCGGGTCGCTCCTCGCGGAGCCCACGGAGGATCCCTGGATCCTCATCCCCCTGGGGAATCCCGGGGAGACCTATGCCGACACGCGCCACAACCTGGGGCGCCTCCTCCTACAGCGCTGGATGGACACCCACTGTCCCAAGGCCGGTCCCATCCACCGGTTCCAGACGGGCACCCTCTACGCCCTGACGGACGGCTTCATGGCCCTGGTGCCCGGCACCTACATGAACCTCAGCGGACAGGTGGTGGAGGAAGCGCTTCAGGCGGGCTTCCGCCTCGAGCGGATGATCGTGCTGCATGACGACAAGGATCTGCCCTTGGGTCTCGGCCGGCTGCGCACCTCCGGCAGCAACGGTGGGCACAACGGCCTGAAGTCGATCTTCGCCCATGCCGCCACGGACGCCGTGGCGCGGCTGCGCCTGGGCATCGGCCCCATCGAGCGCCCGCTTCACGACTTCGTCCTCCAGCCCTGGACCGAAGGCGAGTGGGAGGCCCTCGACCGGATGGATGCGCCCTTCGCCACGTGGATGGACCTGCTCGCCAGCGGACGCACCCTCATCCAGCTCATGAGCCTCGCCAATGCGGATGCGTTCTGGGATCCGGTGGCCCAGGCCGAAGGCTGAGTCGCGCTTCCATCCAAGCCCAACGCGATCATTCATGGAACTTTCCGAGTTTCATTCGCCACGCGCGCCAAGCGGTTCTCGCACGTTCCCTGTATGCAAAGACATTCAGCCGCAATCAGCCGGTGAAATTCAAACAAACATTTGGTAACTTTCCTTCATATCGGCCGTCTGCCGCCCAGGTGCCTTATGAAGCTCATCCGTTCGGGTCTTGCCTTTCCCTCCAGCCTGGTGCTTGGTGTGCTCCTCGGTTGCAGCGGCTCCGGTGGCGGCGCGTCCCCGGAGGCTCCTCGGCCGCTGCCTTCCCTGCTCCTGTCCACCCCACAGCCCGGCGCCCAGGACAAGCTGACCTTGACGGTCCTGAACGGCCACCAGCCGCCTCACGCCATGGACTGGATCGGCCTCTACGCCGAGGGTGTCGCACCGGGAACCACGCCCACCCTCTGGCGGCGCACGCTCACGGAAGCGGGCCTCACCGCCGCCAGCGGCACCATCGTCTTCGATCCCGCCCAGGCCGCCCCCGGTAAATACGTCGGCGGCAAGTCCTACCGCTTCGTCCTGGCCTTTGACGACAGCACGACCGTCGCCGCCAGCGCCAGCTTCACCACGCGCCCCGACCCGCTCCCGACCACGCAGACCGTGCATCTGGCGGGCAACGCCTTCATCACGCAGGGGATGCCAGACGCCACGGAAGTCATCACGTCCAAGGGCCTCGCCGACTGGACCAGCCCCGCCACCGTCACCAGCGTCTACTTCTGGGCCAGCCAGCCCGGGGACCTCAAGCTGGGCCTCGTATCCACGCTGGCCGGTTCGGCCACGAGCACGGTGAAGCTGAGCGCCCTGGGCAAGAGCTTCTCCATCACCCTGGCGGGCACGACCAGCAAGGCCTACGACGCGGGCACCATCACCGTAGACAAGCCCGGTTACGTAAAGGTGGACCTGCAGGGCGTCTCCAAGGACGGCGACTACTTCGGCGATCCCACGGGCCTCCAGGTGACGGGCCTCGCCGCCAACGGCTTGGTGTTCGCGGACAAGGCGGCGGACTTCTACTGGTCCCGCCGCGGCCCCTCCGTCCACATGGGCTATGAGACGCCCGCGGAGACGGAATATTTCTACAACGAGGTCACGGTGCCCATCGGCCAGGACGCCATCGGAACCTACGCCATGACCAACGGGTTCGGTGAAGGCTACTGCGGCATCCAGGTGAATTCCGAAACCGAGCGCCGGATCCTCTTCTCCGTGTGGGACCCCGAAACCAGCGGCAAGACGACCCTGATAAAGAAAGGCCCGGAGGTGGTGGACAACACCTTTGGCGGCGAAGGCACCGGCGGCCAGAGCTACCTGATTTTCCCGTGGAAGGCGGGCACCACCTACCGCCTGCTCACCCGCGCCATGCCAGACGGCGCAGGGGCCACGCTCTACTCCGCGTGGTTCTTCGCGCCGGAACAAGGGGTCTGGCGCTTCCTCGCCACCTGGAAGCGGCCCGGCATCAGCACCTACCTGAAACGCTGCCACTCCTTCCTGGAGAACTTCCTGGACGAGAACGGCCACCTCGGACGCACGGCCTATTACGGCAACCAGTGGTCCCTGAGCCGCGGCGGCACCTGGACCGAGGCCACCAGCGGGTATTTCACGGGGGATGCCACCGCCACCAATCGCCAGCGCATGGACTTCGCGGGCGGCGCCGTGGGCGACCTCTTCTTCCTGCGCAACGGCGGCTTCTTCAGCGCGATGGTGCCGACGAATCAGACCTTCACCCGCGTGCCCACCGGCCGCAAGCCCGACGTGGACGTGACCAAGCTGCCGTAGCATGGGGCCGGGAGGCCTTATGCGCACGGGACTCGAGGTCCTGCTTCAAACCCCTGAGCTCCGCCGTCCCCTCGTGGGCCGGCGGGTGGCGCTGCTGGCGCACCCCGCCTCGGTCACGGCGGATCTGACCCACGCGCTGGATGCCCTGGCAGCCCTGCCGGACCTTCGGCTCACCGCGGCCTTCGGGCCTCAGCACGGCCTGCGCGGCGACAAGCAGGACAACATGGTGGAGTCTCCGGACTTCAGCGATCCGCAGCACAGCATCCCGGTGTTCAGCCTCTACGGCACGGTGCGGCGCCCGACGGACGCCATGCTGGACACCTTCGATGTGCTCCTGGTGGACCTTCAGGACCTCGGCTGCCGCATCTACACCTTCGCCACGACGCTGCTCTACGTGTTGGAGGCGGCGGCGGAGAAGGGGAAGTCAGTGTGGGTGCTGGATCGCCCGAATCCCGCCGGGCGCCCGGTGGAGGGCACGAAGCTGATCCATGGCTGGGAGAGCTTTGTCGGGGCGGGCTCCATGCCGATGCGACACGGACTGTCACTCGGCGAACTGGCCCGGTGCTATGTCGCGCACTTCAAGCTGGATGTGGATCTGCGGGTGATCGCCATGGAGGGCTGGACACCGGATGTCGCGCCGGGCTTCGGCTGGCCCGTGGAGCGGGCCTGGGTGAACCCCAGCCCCAATGCCCCGAACCTCAGCATGGCCCGGGCCTACGCCGGCACGGTGATGCTGGAGGGCACGACCCTCAGCGAAGGGCGCGGCACCACCCGCCCCCTAGAACTCATCGGTGCGCCGGACCTGGATCCCCGCGCCCTGCTGCGGGAGATGGCGAGCCTCGCGCCGCACTGGATGGAAGGCTGCACCCTGCGCCCCTGCAGCTTCGAGCCCACGTTCCACAAGCACACCGGACAGCTCTGCCACGGGTTCCAGATCCACGCCGAAGGCCCCGGCTACCGCCACGACGCCTTCCGCCCCTGGCGCCTCGTGGCTCTGACCTTCAAGGCCCTGCGGCGGCTCCGTCCCGACTACGACCTCTGGCGCGACTTCCCCTACGAATACGAGCTCGGCAAGTTGCCCATCAACGTCATCGATGGCGGGCCGGGGCTGCGGGCGTGGGTGGATGATCCCGCCGCCGTGCCGGGGGATCTCGACGCACGTGCATGCCCGGACGAGGCGG
The DNA here is from genome assembly GCA_964415525.1 of uncultured Solibacteraceae bacterium. GTDB lineage: Bacteria > Acidobacteriota > Holophagae > Holophagales > Holophagaceae > CAZPUI01. Next base: position 1,137 of record CAYQAS010000064.1, on the reverse strand, counting down.
CCTGGCTGGAGGAGACCGCCGCGGTGCGGCGCTACTGAACCTCGGGTTTGCTCCGCCACGGCGGCAGCAACTTGAGCAGCACCCACAGGATGCCGAGCGGCATCAACGTGAGCAGGATGGCGGGCAGCAAGCCTTCCCGGGTGGCGAAGTCCAGCTTGTAGGTGGTGTAGCCCAGGAAGCTCTTGGAGAAGAGCTGCCCACCGATGACGACGTTCCAGCGCATGGCAAAGATGCCAATAAGCGCCAACACGCCGGAGGTCACGTAGATCCGGCGGCGCACATCCTCAGCCAGCTTCGCCACCTGGGTGAGCCCCAACAGGGCGATGGGCACGAGACCGCCGATGAGGATCTGGATGAGGATCTGCGAGGTAAAGAGCCGGGTGTGAACCATAAAATCTAGGGCCCGGAAACTCTCGTCTGCCTCGTAGATTCGGTGCAGCAGATCCAGCCCTTCCAGGGCGAAGTCGATGACGAAGGCGTAGAAGAGGTAGCGCGCCGTGGCATCCAGACAATCCATGTCCACCGCCACGCGGCGGAGCCTGCATGTGAGCGCGTAGAGCACCAGCACGGCGGCGATGCCCGAAACGATGGCGGAGAAAAGGAAGACGATGGGCATGAGAGGCGTGGACCACCACGGGTTCGCCTTGAGGCTGCCGAAGATGAAGCCGACGTAGCCGTGCAGAAGGAGGGCGGACGGGATGCCGATGATCGTGAGGATGTATCCGATGCGGTGATCCAGGCGCAGGGAGGCCTCGCTGACGTCATCCACCCAGAGCGCCATGGCGCGGTAGAGCTGACGTTTGAGGCCGGTGGCGGCGCGGGCTGTGAGGACGATCTCCTCCCGGTAGTCCAGCCAGATCTCCAGAACCAGAACCACCATCAGATACCAGAGGTAGACGAAGCCGAACATGGCCATGGCCGAGGTGGTGTGGGGCGTCAGGTACATCTCGAAGCTGCGCTCGGGGTGTCCCAGGTGCAGCTGCAGCGGCAGCGGCGCCACGATCAGGAACGCGAGGGCCGTGAGCAGCGCGAGGCGGTACGTGGGTTTCAGGGCATGGACGTGGAAGACGCGCACGAGGCTCGCCAGGATGAAGGCGCCTGCCACCAGCCCCGTGAGGTAGGGGTAGAGCACGATGA
>CAYQAS010000063.1:0-25937 GCA_964415525.1 uncultured Solibacteraceae bacterium | reverse complement strand
TGTAGGTGTTGCGGACCATGAACTCCTTGAGGATGTCGTTCTGGATGGTGCCGCTGAGCTTGGCCAGGGGGGCGCCCTGCTCCAGACCCGACACGATGTAGAACGCCAGCACCGGAAGCACGGCGCCGTTCATGGTCATGGAGACGCTCATCGTGTCCAGGGGGATCTGGTCGAAGAGGATCTTCATGTCGAGGATGCTGTCGATGGCCACACCGGCCTTGCCCACATCACCCACCACGCGACCGTGGTCGGAGTCGTAGCCGCGATGCGTGGCGAGGTCGAAAGCCACGGAGAGGCCCTTCTGGCCCGCCGCGAGGTTGCGGCGGTAGAAGGCATTGGAGGCCTCGGCGGTGGAGAAGCCCGCGTACTGCCGCACCGTCCAAGGACGGATCACGTACATCGAGGCGTAGGGCCCGCGCAGGAAGGGCGGGATGCCCGCGAGGTAAGGCAGGTGCTCGGTCTTGGCCATGTCGTCGCTGCTGTAGAGCGGCTTCACGGGGATCAGCTCATTGGTCATCCAGGTCAGGCTGGACGTGTCACCGGCCGCGGCCTGCCAGGAGGCGAGGCCTTTTCCTTCAGCGGTCTGGAGTTCGAGGGTGGCGAAATTCGGAATCATCAGAACACCTCCAGCGTCTTGGCGAGGCCGCCGAGAACGGCGTGGACATCGCTGCGCACGTGGACGAAATCATTCACGCCCGCAGCCTTGAAGGCGTCGGCGTGATCCTTGAGGAGACCGGCGACGAGCACCGTCTGGGCACCCCCGACCTTCAACGCGGTGGCCAAGGCAGGCACCTGCGCGACATAGGTGTCATCGAGGCCCACGGCCACGATGATGGGCGCACCGCTCTCGAGGGCGGCCTGGGCGGCCTCCTCCGGCGTGCTGAACCAGGCCTGGTCGGAGACGGTGAAGCCACCTACCTGGAAGAACCCGCGGGTGAAGTCCAGGCGCGGCATGTAGGCGCCGATGGGGCCGAGGTTGCAGAGGAAGACGTCGGTCTTGCCAGCGCGCTTCGTCATCACGGCCTTGCGCAGGGTCTCGATGGCCTCGGCGGCGCGGAAGCCCTTGAGGGCCTCGACCTTGGGACCAGCCGTGCGAGCCAGGGCAGCGGTGAGCTGACCCAGGGTGGCCTTGGGCGCAGCGGTCAGCAGGGCGGCGAAGCCCCTGCCTTCGACAACACCCGTGCGGCTGACCTTTGGCGCCAGGGCGGCCTTGAGGCCGGCGTGGTCCAGGGTCTTCACTTCAGGAATCGCTTCCAGGGCGTTGGCGTACTGGTTGGTGCCGACGATGACGTCCGTGCGGCCGGTGACGGCCTTGCGGCGAGCCGTAGCGACTTCCGCGATCTTCGCCTGCACGAAGCCCTGCTCGAGCGCCTTCTGGAAACCGCCCATGGCCTCCACTTCCTGGAAGAGCTTCCAAGCGGCGGTGACGAGCTGGTGGGTGAGGGTCTCCACGGTCCAGCTGCCGCCGGCGAGGTCCACCACCTGATCCAGGCGGGATTCTTCGCGCAGCATGATCTGGGTGTTGCGGGCCACACGGCGGCCCTGGTCGGTGGGGATCTGGCTCAGCACCTCATCGAAGGAACCGACATGGAGCATGTCGACGCCACCCACCACGGCGCTGAAGGCCTCGGTGGTGCCGCGCAGCATGTTCACGTAGGCGTCGAACTGGGTCTTGTTGGCGTGGCCGCTCTTGGCGAAGAGACGAAGCTTGGCGGCCTCGTCACTGCCGCCAGAGAGGCGGACGACCTGCGCCCACAGCACGCGGGCGGCGCGGAACTTGGCGACTTCCATGAAGAAGTGGCCGCCGATGCTGAGGCGGAAGAGCACGCGGCTCGCGGCCTCCTCCACACTCACGCCACGGGTTTCCAGGGCGCGCAGGGTCGCCACGGCGGAAGCCAGCGTGAAGGCCAGCTCCTGCACCGCGTTGGCACCGGCCTCGTGGTAGGGATGGCCGCAGGCCACCAGCGTGCGGGCCTTGGGGGCGTTGGAGACGGCCCACGTGGTGAGGTCGGCCAGCTCGTCATAGGCCTGCTCGACCGTCATGGGCAGGCTGCCCTTGCAGGCCAGGACACCCAGGGGATCGAAGCCCAGGCTCAGGTCGGCGGTCTTGAGATCCGCACCCTTGGCCTGCAGCGCAGCCACCATCAGGGCCGCTGCGGGCACAGCGCCTTCGGCACCGACCACCGCCAGGGGCGTCTTCACATCCACACCTTCCAGCGCCTGCACGGCGTCGGCGTAGGTGGAGAGGTTCGTCCCGCCCATGCCCACGAGGGCGGCGTCCGCCTGATCGGCGTCGAGGCCGGCCTGGCCGGCTTCGTCCAGGTGGAAGTTGATGGCGGTCAGGCCACGACCCAGGTCGTGCTGCAGGGCTTCATTGAAGCTCTTGGCGTCCGGGAAGGGCAGCTCCTGGGCGACCAGCCAGCCCTGGAGGCGCTTGCCCAGGGGCTCGGTGCCACGGAGGTAGGGCCACTCGCCCGGGAGGGTGTCCTGGAAGGGAAGGTTCTTCACGTCCTCGGGCGTGTAGATGGGCTGGAGGGTGATGCCCTCGTAGGTGGCGGCGAGCATCTTCTTCTCGAAGGGAGCGCCCTTCAGGAGTCGCACCACTTCCTCGCGCCATTGCTCGAGCGAGGGTGCGGGGAACTCCGAGAACAAGCGTTCGGCATCCGCCGTTGGGGTCGGGTTCAAGTCGGCCATGGCCATCCTCTGCGAATGGAGGGATCAGTCCCCTCCCGGCAAACCTAGGCAGTATAGACCCCGGCCTCGGGACAAAGGGGGTGATGTGATCAAAATTTCCCACACGGAAAATCACACACCGAATCCACAAAGCCGCATCCAGACTCAACTTTTGTCCAATTTCGTTAATTCGGACATGTAAAAATCGTGCAAATTCTCGCAATAATTCTGCACAGACCAGCTGTGTCCCAGGCGGGATTTGTCGCCGCGGAAGGCACAGGAAGCCCGGGGGACAGACCAGTGCACTGCCGCCCCATCCTGGTGCCTTCTGGAGACACGCCCACATACAACGAGAGGCCCGGGTGACCGGGCCTCTCCTGCAGTTTGGACAGTTCTGGATCTGGCAGGGATCTGGGCTCCGAACAGGGAAAGTGCTCCCATCAGCGGTGAATGGCTTTCATCCCTATTCATCCCTTTTGTCCCTGTTCCAACTTCTTTCAAAAGAATGTTTAACAAGGATGAAAGGGATAACAGCAAGCAGGCGTTGCCTGCCCTGGCATTCCGTGTTTGGGAAGTTTGGGAGGGGCCGCAGTGACCTGCGGTCAAATGTCAAAACTCCAGGAGAGGCCCGGAAAACCGGGCCTCTCCAAAACGCTGTTTCAGAGGTGCCAAGACCTACTGGATCACGCGGCCCTTCACATTGTTCGTATGCACACTGCCGCTGCCGGTGCTCTTCAGGATCACGTCCTTGCCGACACCATCGATGTCGATCCCGCCCGAGCCATCATGCATGGTGACCGAACCCCCGACCTGACGGATCACCACACCGCCCGAGCCGTCGTTCACCTTCACATCGCCCGTGATGTTTTTCACCATGATGCCGCCAGAGCCATCCTCGATGCTCAGGTTGCCGGTGATGTTCTCCACCACCATATCCCCGGAGCCGTCTTCGATGTCCAGGTCGCCCTGGATATGGCGCACTTCCATCGCACCAGAACCGTCCTCGATGGAAAGCTTCAGGGCCTTGGGCACCGTGATGATAAGGTCGATACGGCCCGAGTCACCGAAGCTGAACCAGCTGCGACGCCCGCCATTCTTCATCTCAGCCTTGAGGCGCGCGCCATCGGCGGTCTTCTCCAGGGTGAGCACCACCGCGTCATCCAGTTCCTTCTCGTCGAGTCCATTGGCCACAATGCGCGCCTTGACCTCGATGGTCTGCTGGCCCTCTCGGCCTTCAACTTGGAGGAAGCCCGCGCCGGCATCGATCTTGAAATGGGCACCAGGCGTCAGGGGAACACTGAGGTTGCGATCTTTTTCCGCCGCGAAGGCGGGGGTTGCACCCAGGACACCGGCACACACCAGGGAGAGCAGTCTGTTCACAGGAACCTCCATGGTCACGATACGGCGCTCATGCCTCCGCGGTTACTCCCCCATCAGCCACTTGCCGACACACGGAACACGTTTGCCGATTTGGTGCCAGATGCCTATTTCGGCGCCTCATACCGCTCCACACCAAGCTGGACCGCGGGCACCGTGCGAAGGTAGGCATAGATGGCCCTCAGATCCTCCTCAGTCATCTGGGCGTACTGGCTCCAGGGCATGAGGGTATTGAAGGGGCCTTCGTGACGGGTGGGCAGCTTCTCCGGGAGCATGTTCTTGAAACGCTGCACGAACTGGTCCTCGCTCCATGCGCCAATGCCAGTGGCGACATCTGGCGTGATGTTCATGGCGCGCACGGCTCCACCGCCGGGCAGCGGATAGCGATTGCCACCGGCGAAGTCCAGGCCGGGCAACGGTTTGCCCTTGTCCATAGGGGTGTGGCAATCGGCACAGGCGGCGGTTCGGGTGAGGTAGGCCCCGTAGGCCACCTTGTCGATCTTCTGGGGCAGCTTCTCGAAGGCCGCCGGGGCCGGGATGGTCCGCAGGATGAGGCTGAAGGGAAACTTGGCCGTGGTCTCAGGAATGGTGGGCTCAGGCTGGCTGGGCAGGCTGCGGAGGTAGGCGATCACGGACAGCACGTCCTCCCGGTCCATCCGCCCATAGCTGGGATGGGGCATGATCGGGAAGAGGGGGCGGCCATCCCTGCTGATGCCCTCCGTGATGGCGCGCAGCAGCTCGCCATCGGACCAGGTACCCAGGTGTGCGGGCGTGAGGTTGCGGGCGACAAAGGTGCCCGGAAGGCCGAGGGCGGGCCCGAAGACCTCGCCACCCCGCCCTTCGGATCCCGGCACCATGGGCCCGCTCAGCCTTGTCCAGTCGCGGGTGCCATGGCAGTCCATGCACACCGCCACGGCGTGGGCGAGGTACCGTCCCCGTTCGAGCCGCACCGGGGTCGACTCTACCTTGAGCGCCTCCGGAGGGCTCGCCTTGGGAAAAGCGAGCAGGAGCGTCGCCACGGCTCCACCCACTCCCAGGATCATCACGGCAGACAGCCCAAACACGACCTTCTTCCAAAGGGCCACAGCAACCTCCACGGGGACGAATGTGTCTCCGATGCCCGGACGGGGCCCACCATTCAGCGCTTGGCGCTGTGAACCCCGTGTGAACTGTGTTCAATCTGGGAGGCGGCAACTGGGAACCCCCGTACGGCCCGCGCCATCCCAGCATCAGGAGCACGCATGTCCTTCCCTCGCCTCAGCCTGTCCCTCCTCGCCTGCCTGTTCGCTCAGGGCTCCGTTCCCGAGGTGAAAGCCCTCGCATCGCGGATCCCTCAAGGCGGTGTGCTGGTCCTCACGGCAAAAGGCGCCACGGGGATGATGCACGCCAAGCTGGGAGAGAAGCGTCATCCATTCTTCCCAATGCCTACAGGTGCGGGGAATGGCCAAGCGGTGATGGTGCCGGTGCCCCTGGATTGTCCCGTCGGTGCCCAGGACGTGACCGTGGAAGCGGAGGGTCAGCCACCGTTTACGGTCGCGCTCACTGTGACCCGCACAACCGCGCCGAGCGTGGCCGTCAAGGTGGCCCCCGGCAAAGCCCAGCCCAGCGCCGAAGACAAGGCCCGCATCCTGCGGGAGCGGGACGAGTTCCTGGCCATCCAGGCTTCACCCGGTGTGACACGGACCTGGTCTGCGCCTTTCCGGAACCCAGGTGGCGGCATCGTGACCTGCGGCTTCGGCACCACACGAAGCTTCAATGGTGTCGTTCAGAGCGTTCACAAGGGCCTCGACCTGCGCGCGGCCACGGGGACGCCGGTCTTCGCCTCGGCCCCCGGCACGGTACGCCTCGCCAAGGACGTGTTCTTCGGCGGCAACCTTGCCTACCTGGACCATGGGTGCGGCCTGTTCAGTGTCTATGCCCACCTGAGCCGCCTCGATGTGAAGCCGGGTCAGGTCGTTCAAGCCGGTGAACGACTGGGATTGAGCGGCGCCACGGGACGCGTGAGTGCCCCGCATCTGCATTGGGGTACGTCCATCGCCGGAGTCGACGTGGATCCCCACCTGCTCCAGAAGGCCACTGCAGCTCTGTGCGGAGCGCCCGCCCCGAAGGCGGCGCCCCGCAAGGGCCGGAGGCGGTAGCTGCTACTTGGGCGGATGCGCCAGGAAGAGGATGTCGGGGTTCTTCTCGGCGGTCGTCCGGCGCTGCCAGTCGTTCTCGAACAGGATGGCGGGGTTGCCGTCGGCGTCTTCCACCGGCAGACCCCAATATTTGCTCTCAGCAGGCCAACCACCTTGAAGCCAGCGGGCCATCTGGTAGTTGCGCGCTTCCAGGATCACGGGGCAGGCGTATTCATCCTTCAGGCGGTGTTGGAGCACCTCGAACTGGAGCCGACCCACGGCGCCCAGGATCGGCAGGGGCGCGCCGCCTCGGGGCCAGAAGAGCTGCACGACGCCTTCTTCCGCGATCTGCTGGATGCCTTTCAGGAAGCCTTTGCGCGCGCCGGGATCCGCGAGGCGCACGGAACTGAACTCCTCGGGGCTGAAGCGCGGCACGGCGTGGAATTCCACGGCGCCCTGGGCGCTCAGCACATCGCCGATACGGAACATGCCAGGGTTGATGAGGCCCAGGATGTCGCCGGGGAAGGCCTCGTCCACGATCTCGCGGTTCCGACCGAAGAACATGTGGGGGTAGTTCAGCTTGATGGACTTCTTCTCCCGGATGTGGAGCGCGTCCATGCCCCGCTGAAAATGGCCAGAGACGATGCGGGCGAAGGCCACGCGGTCGCGGTGGGCCTTGTTCATATTGGCCTGCACCTTGAAGACGAAAGCCGTGAAGGCGCTCTCCGGTTCGATCTCGCCCTCGGTGGCCAGGGGGCGCGGCCCAGGGCACGGCGCCAGCTCCAGGAACTCGTCCAGGAACTCCGCCACGCCAAAGTTGTTCACGGCGGAGCCGAAGAACATGGGCGACTGCCTGCCCGCCAGGAAGGCTTCCCGATCGAAGGCGGGCAGCACGCCCTCCATCAAGTCGATGTCGTCCTTGAGCTGCTGCAGTTCTCGCTCCGTGAGCAACGCCTTGATCTCCGGGTCATCCAGGCTGCCCTGCCCCGCCACCCGCGCCTTGCGACCGGCCTTGTCCCGCTCGAAGACCTGGATCTGGCCGGTGGCACGCACATAGACGCCCTTGAAGTCTGGACCGTTGCCGATGGGCCAGGTCATGGGCACAGCGGCCAATCCGAAGAGTTCCTCCACCTCGTCGATCAGCTCGATGGGCTCGCGACCCGGGCGATCCAGCTTGTTGATGAACGTGAAGATGGGCAGCTTGCGCTCATTGGCGACGCGGAAGAGCTTCTTGGTCTGCTCTTCCACGCCCTTGGCGCAGTCCAGCAGCATCACCACACTGTCGGCGGCAGTGAGGGCGCGGTAGGTGTCCTCGCTGAAGTCCTGGTGGCCCGGGGTGTCCAGGAGGTTGATGGCGAAGCCCTTGTAGTCGAACTGCATGGCAGCGCTGGTAACCGAGATGCCGCGCTCCTGCTCGATGGTCATCCAGTCGGACTGGGCCATGGTGCCGCTCTCCCGGCCCTTCACCGAACCGGCCCGATCGATGGCGCCTCCGTAAAGCAGAAGTTTCTCGGTGAGGGTGGTCTTGCCCGCGTCGGGGTGCGAAATGATGGCGAAGGTGCGGCGACGCTGAATCTCGGAAGGAAGAACGCTCATGCTGACCCGGAAAAAAGAGGCGGCCCTCGGAATGAGGCGCCGCCGCGGCACTTTCGATTGTACTCCAGGTTGAACTTCCATCCGGCTCTGGCCGATGGGATCCCCAACGGGATCTCTTCCGATCGAGGTGAGCATCATGAGGGTATTGATCGTGGGCGGTGGCCGAGCCGGCCGACAGATGCTGGAACTGACCCGCAACGCCGCGGACATCCAGGTGATGGGACTGGTGGACGTGAAGCTGGACGCCCCTGGGGTCATCTATGCCCGTCGCATCGGTGTGCCACTCTTCTCCGACGTCCCATCGGCTCTACTGCAGACCGGTGCGGAGCTCGTGATCGACCTGACGGGCCGCGCGGAGGTCGCCGACACCCTCAAGGGCCAAGTACAGCCTCCGAAGGAGTTGCTCAGCAGCCTCTCCTCCCAGGCCTTACATGCCATTCTCGTGGGCAACGAAGAGGCCAAACAGAACTCCGGCACCCAGCAGACCGTCGCCGAGCTGGATGGCAGCGCCAAGGCGTTGGGATTAGCCAACACCAGCGTCCAGGGTTCCCTGGTCAAACTGGGTGAGGTGATGCGCCGCATGCAGGTGGTGAGCCTGAATGCGGGCATCGAGGCCGCCAAGGCCGGTGTGGCCGGCAAGGGTTTCGGCGTCATCGCCGAGGAGATGGCCCGCATGACCGCCTTCGCCACCCAGGCGGTGGATGGCGTCCAGGACGCCGCCCGCCAGACCTCCAGTGCCCTGGAAGACCTCAAGGGCATCCAGGGACGGTTGAGGGAGATGAAGGTCTGACGAAGATCGCTCCATGAAGAGAAACGGCGCCCGAAGGCGCCGTTTCTGCTTTGAAGGTTTGAGGGCCCTGCGATCAGTAGTCCGTCGCGACATCGCCCATCTTCACGCGCTTCTCGAAGGGCTCGTAGACGGGTGCGCCGGACATCCGGGCGATCCACTCCGCCACACGGATGCCATCCACCGCCGCGCTGGTGATGCCTCCGGCAAAGCCCGCACCCTCACCGCAGGGGTAGAGACCCGCATGGCTCGCGCTCTGGCCGTCGTCATTCCGGGCCAGCTGGATTGGGCAGCTCGTGCGGCTCTCGATGCCGATGAGCAGGGCGTCATGGCTGACGTACCCATGCATCTTCTTGTCGAAGGCGGGAAGCGCGCCGCGCAGCTGCTCGTTCACGATTTCCGGAAGGCAGGTGGCGAGGTTGCCCGGCATCATCATGGGTCGGAAGGTGCTCTTGGGGACAGAGCGGGAGACCTTGCCCTTGAGGTAATCCGCCACCCGTTGGGCCGGGGCGCCGTAGGTGTTGTCCGCCGCCCGGAAGGCCGCCTGCTCCCAGGACCGCTGGAAGTGCATGCCCGCCAGCGGATGGTCGCTGCCGAAGTCCACAGGGTTTACCTTCGCCACGAGCCCCGAGTTGGCGTAACCGGAGTCTCGCTTGGCGTTGCTCATGCCGTTGACGACGATGCCACCAGCCTCGCTGGAGCACTGGATGACATGGCCACCCGGGCACATACAGAAGCTGTAGGCGCTACGGGCCACGTCAAAGTTGTGCACAAGCTTGTAGTCCGCCGGAGGCAGGCTCTCGTGTCCACGGGAGGGACCGTACTGGGTGCGGTCGATGAGTTCCTGGGAATGTTCAATGCGCAGCCCCATGGCAAAGGCCTTGGGGCGCATGGCGACGCCCTGCCGGTGCAGCATCTCCATGGTGTCCCGAGCGCTGTGGCCAGTGGCGAGCACCAGGGCGTCGCAAGGCAGTTCTTCGCCTGAATCCAGGATCGCCGCCGTGATCCGGCCGTCGACCACCTTGAAGTCCACCAGCTTCTGCTTGAAACGGTATTCGGCACCCCGCGCGATCATCGCCTTTCGCAGGCGGACCATGCATCCGCGGATGACATCCGTGCCCACGTGGGGCTTGGCGAGGTAACGCACCTTGGGACTGGCGCCATGATTCACGAAGGTGTCGATGACGTAGGCGATAGCAGGATGGCCGATACGCGTCGTGAGCTTGCCGTCACTGAAGGTGCCCGCGCCGCCTTCGCCGAACTGGGCGTTGGAGGTTTCATCCAGAATGCCATCGGTCCACAGGCGATTGGCCGCTCGTACCCGCTCCGGCATCTCCGCCCCGCGTTCCAGCAGGATGGGCGTGATGCCGTAGTCCAGCAGTCGCAGGGCGCAGAAGGTGCCTGCGGGGCCGGTGCCCACCACCACAACCCGGGGACGCTTCGGAGCCGGATCCACGGAGAAGAGGACCTCCGGCGGCGCAGGATCCAGGCGGGCACCCGTGGGAAGCGGCAGACCCTCGAGGTTTCGAGCAGTTTCGAAGCCCAGGGTGACGAGGAACCGGATGTTGCACTTGTGCCGGGCATCGAGGCTCTGCCGCAGCAGGACCGCGTCGCGGTAGTCCTCGGGCCCGCCCCCGAGGGCCTCCGACAGGAGCTGGTCAATGGGGCGCTTTTCGTCTCCCAGGGGTAGGGATAGGTTCGAGAGCAGGAAACGCATGGTTCCTCCGGCGAAGGGATCCCGGCGAATCCGGGATCAAGGCCAGGTTCCACAGTACCGCAGATCCAGACTTCCGAGCCGGGCGCATCCTGCCGAGGGATGGGGATGTCGCCTCGGGGCGATGAGGAGGCCCATGGAACTCTGGATCCACGTGGAAGGGACGGCACCCACGGAGCTGGGTCCGCATCGCCCATCCCTCAGTTTGGGACGCGCCGCAGATAACGATCTGGTGGTGGACCACCCGAGCATCTCCCGTCGTCATGCGATGTTCTATTGGCGTGCGGGGGAAGTCATCCTGCAGGATCTGGGCAGCCTGAATGGCACCCTGGTCAACGGCGAGTGGCTCACGTCCCCGGCGGTGGTGGATGCCACGGACACCCTTCAGCTCGGACTGGTGCCCGCCTGGATCGAATGCCGAAGTGCCGAGCGGCCTGCGGTGGAAGAGGCCGCCCCACCGGAAGGTTCCCAGGCCCTGCGGGTGCCTCTGGAAGGGCTGCCCCCCGTGGACGGGGAGGGCCATCGGCATCTGGCGGCCCTCCAGGCGGCCCACGACCTCAGCCTCTTCCTGGTGCAGGACGGCCCGCTCCAGCCCATGCTGGCCGAGCTGCTAGAACGCCTCTTCCGGCTGCTGGAACCCAGCCGATGCGCCCTGCTCCTGCTGGATGCCGCGGGCGTCCTGGAACAGGTCGCCTCCCGATCCCGCCAAGGTGGTGACGGGGCCGTTCGACTCTCCCGCACCATGGTCCAGGCGGCCCTGGAGCGCGGAGAGGCCATACTGCTCCAGCAGCCTCGCCAAGACCCTCACCTCGGGAAGGCGGCGTCCGTCGTGCTGAGCGGCGTCCACAGCGTGCTGACGGTGCCGCTCATCCATGACGGCGAGGTGCTCGGCTTGCTCTACCTGGATGCCGGTATCACCCGACGGGCCTTCAGGGAAGAGGACCTTACGGTCGCCGCCACCCTGGGACGCCTGGCCGCCGCCAAGGTGCACCAGACCCGCCAGGCCCGCGCCCTGTCGGAGCGCCGGGAGGCGGGGCGCGAAGCCTTTCTGGCCCTGGGGCTGCAGCAGCGCTTCCTTCAGCCCGGACGGCCTCGGATCGACCTCCGGTACAAGGTCCATGGCAAGGTGCGCCCCGCGGCAGAACCCGGGGGCGATTTCATCGATCACCTCGGTCGGGGCGATCGACTCATCCTTTGCATGGGAGATGTTCCCGGCAAGGGGCTGGGAGCCGTCTCCCTCATGGCCATGGTGAAGACCCTGTTCCGCGGACAGGCCGCCCTGCTGGACAGCCCCTCCGCGCTAATGGCCTCCGTCCATGCCCGCCTGATGGAGGATGTGGAGCCCGGCAGCTTCGTGAGGGCCTTCTGCGCCTTCCTTGACCTGCCCATGGGTCAACTTTCCTACAGCCTGGGAGGGCACCCGAGACCGTTTGTGCTCTCTTCGACCGGTGCCCTCCGTCAGCTCCAGGCCCGCCCTGCCCCGCCCCTCGGGGTCTCACCGAAGGACGAGTGGCCCCTCCATTTCGCTTCCCTGGAGCCTGGGGATTTGCTGGTGGCCATGTCTGACGCGCTCCTGAACGTCCTGGATGAGAGCCGCCTGGCGTCCATCCTCGCCCCATGCGCCAAGGATGACCCCGCCCTCGTTACCCGCACCCTGCTGGATGCCGCAGAAACGGCGCTTGAAGGGCGAGTGGAAGATGACCTGACGGTGCTCTGTGTGCGCTATCGAGGGCAGCGACCGGTCTGATCGGCTATCGAATCTTGAGAATCACGCCGTGACCAGGTGCCTGGGTCCGGTAATACGCCAGTTCGCCCGGAATGCAGGAGATGAGGGCCCCGAAGGGCTGGAGGAAGACCTCCCGGAGGGCGTCCTTCAGCGGCAGCGTCTTACCGTCGAGGCTGGACAGGGCCGCCATCACGTAGCACTTCTCCGGCGCCCCTGCATTGCGGAGCAGGTCCAGGACCGCCTCCGGAAAGTCTTCGGACTCCGGCACTTCGGTGGCGAGGGTCGGCAGGTAGTCCCACTTCTTGTTCAGCCGCACCAGTACCTCGCTGCGGCGGTTGCGGTCGGGCAGCAGTTGCAGGCAGCGCGCCCATTTTTCCTTGGGCATGAACGCCCTGACGAAGGCCGCTTCGTGATCCATCTATCCTCCAAGAACACCGCGGTCGCTTTCCGGGCCCGTCCTCCGTCAGCTTAGCCGATGGTTCGTGGCTGGAGCGGGAGGCGGCCGCGCGACCCCGGTGCGATTCAGGCCACAATGAGGATGCCGCCCTCTGCAGAGGGCGATGCTTTCTGCGAGTTTCCCCATGTCCATCGATCTGTATCCCCTCCTCCGCCCCCTGCTCTTCCGGTGCATGCCTGAGACGGCCCACGGGATCATCTTTGCGTGCGGGAAGGTCGCCCAGGCGATCCCCGGCGGCACGGCCCTGGCAAGCCTCTGCTTCGATCGACCGAAGCCGGAGGATGCACGCACCGTCTGCGGACTGACGTTCCCAAGCGCCCTCGGCATGGCTGCGGGACTGGATAAGGGCGCGGAGCTGCTGCCGCTTTGGAAGGCCATGGGCTGGGGTCACGTCGAGATCGGCACCGTGACGCCGCGGCCCCAGCCGGGCAATCTGAAACCTCGTTGTTTCCGCATCCCCGAGGAACGACTGATCCTCAACCGCATGGGTTTCAACAGCGAAGGTGTGGACGCGGTGGCGGCGCGGCTCAAGCACCGACCCTCGGGCATCGTGGTGGGCGGCAACATCGGCAAGAACAAGGTCACGCCGGAGGAGCAGGCCCTCGACGACTACCGCACGGCCTACCAGCGCCTTGCGCCTGAGGTCGATTACGTCGCAATCAACATCAGCAGCCCCAACACCCCTGGCCTACGCAACCTCCAAGCCCCCGAGGCCCTGAAACCGCTGCTGGAGGGCATCCTGACGGTGCGCAAGGAGATGGCATTGGAACATCAGCCCATCTTCGTGAAGCTCGCGCCGGACCTCGATCCTGAAGAACTGGACGCCATCGTGGACGTCATCGGCGGCAGCGGATTCTCCGGCATCATCGCCACCAATACGACCCTGGACCGCGGCATCGTGCAGCGGGAGCACAACCGCGCCAAGGTAGAGACCTGGGGCGCGGGCGGCCTCTCGGGTCGCGGCCTTGCAGAGAAAGCAAGGGCGGTCCGCAAACGCATCCTGGCCCGCATGCCCCACGGCATGCCCCTCATCGCCTGTGGTGGCCTGAGCACCCCCCAGGACGTGGCCCTCGCCCTTGCCGATGGCGCCGCCCTGGCTCAGATATACAGCGCCTTCATCTTCGAAGGCCCCTGGCTCGTGAGTCGGGTGAACCAGGGGCTGCGAGGGTAGTCCCTGGGCCCTTGGCACCGGCAAAGGAATCACGGAGTGGGAAGTTCGGCCTGGGATGGCGGTTTCTGCCATCCAGTGCACCGAGCAGGGAGGATTCCCTCAGAAGAGGTCGTTTGCTCTAATCCCCTCCATCTCCTCCATCCCTGTTCAAAACGGCTTTTCACAGCAGGATCAACAGACGTGGTGACCAGGCTTTGCTCGGCCACCACGTGGGGAGCACGAGGGGGACGCAGAGGGCGCGGAGCAACCGGGCGGTCCTCCTTGTTCATGGCGGGGATGGAGGGGATAACTGCAAACAAGCGCTGTCTGCCCTTCCATACCTCATGCTTGGGTCTGGGAATGTGGATCGACTCGGGAATGGAAGCCAAAAGTCCAAAATCAAAGGAAAGGGGCCAGCTGGCCCCTTTCCTTTGACCCGCTAATTCACGGCTCTGGTTCAGTCCAGATAGAATCCGACGCCCTGCCAGACCTTGACGCGGGTCTTGCCGTCGGCGGTGCGAGCCGGGTCGAACACGATCCGCTTGGCGGCTTCCAGGCACAAATCGTGGGCCTTCTTGACGGCCTCGCTGTCCTTCTCGGGCAACCCCTGGAGGAGCCGCACTTCAAGGGCATCGCCCTTCTCACTCACCAGCACATTCACGACGACGACCCCGCGGTCCACGCCACGGGGCGCGCTGGGACTGACGCGCTTGAGGTTGATGGGCCGCGCAGGTGTCATGTCTGTGCCGAGGGGCACAAGGCTGCCTTCGCCCACCTTGCCACCCGTGAGCTTCGCCTGCGCCTCCTCGAGTTGGGCTTGGAGAGTCTCCGCCTTCTTTACCGCCTCATCCCGCCCGGCTTCAGCGGTCCGAACCTGTTTGAGCAGACTCTCCTCGCCACTGTGGTTCTCCGCAAGGCTGGCCTTGAGGCTCTCCAGTTCCTTCTTGCAGCGATCCGCCTCCTGGCGAGCCAAATCACGGCTGGCGCGGGCAGAGGATAGCTCTTCGGACGCGGTCGCGCTGGCTTCCACCTTCGCCTCGGCCTTTGCTTCGGCCTTGGACCGGGCATCGACGGCCGCCTTGGCCTCGCTCCGAGCGTCCTCCAGGTTGGCGGTGAGGGCCTTCACCTGGGCCTTGAGCTCGGCGATGACCGACTGGGGCGTCTTGGCCTTGGGGCGGGCCTTCTTCTGGGCCGCGTGGCTAGGCAGCGCGGCGAGCAGAAACAGGGCGGTGAGCAGGCAGACCGGACGAATGCGCATGAGAGGACCTCCTGAACAGGAGGGCCTAGCGGAAGTACGCCCGCGAGCCTCCCGAGGGTGGGGGTTGAAGCTTGAGAATCCCACGCTTCACGAGCTTGGAGAAGATGGCGATGCACTCGTCGTGGCTGAAGGGCGAAATGGAGATGATGTCCTTGATGCTCCACACGGCGTTGACGCGGGTCGCCATGAAGGCCTCGTTCGGCCCCAACTGAGCCTGCATTAGGTCTTCCAGACTCACGGCCAGTTCGGGCACGGCGGCCTCATCCAGCTTGTGGTCATCCAGAAGACTCTCCACCACCTCAAGCATCCGGTTGGCCTCGCCATGTCTCGGCTGATCCTCCAGCACCTTGCGGAGTTCGTCCTGGGCTTCCTGGAGCTTTTCCTTTTCCACGAGCTGCCGGGCTCGCTGAAGCTGCAGGCTGCTGTGTTCCCCGATTTTGCCCCCAGGGTGCACGATGCGGAGCAGGCCCCGGTCATAGAGATCAAACAGAAGCTTGTGGACTCGGAATTCGGGCGCCCGCATCTCGATCACGAGCTGGTCCACGGTCTTGCGGCCGTCGATGCGCCCGAGGATATCCGCCACTTCCTGGGACAGGGGCAGGTGCTCCGCGATGGCTTCGGAAAGCGCGTCCAGGATGGCATCACCGCCGCGGATCACCTGCCGGATGCGTTTCCACTCGTCCGTGCGCCGCGCTCCCTCCAGCACGATTCCGGTCACTTCGAGGCTGAGCAGCATGGACCGCTGGGCGGGCATCTGGTTGTCGTGGAACTCGAAGGCTCCCATCTGCCAGAGGAAGCAGTCGTAGACGGACTCTTCCACCTTGAGCTGGACGATCTTGCGGATCTCCGATTCCGTCACCAGCTGTCGATTGACGAGGATCCGCCCCAGGAGCTGGTTCTCGTCCTCCTGCGTGGCGAGGGCCTCCCGCAGCTGTTCTTCCGTGATGCGGTTGCTGGCCAGCAGGTACTGCCCCAGATACTCCCGGGGATCCGAAGACCAGAGGCTGCACACGCGGCCGTCGTGGAAGTAGATCCGTTTGGTGTGCATGAAGCCCTTGAGTTCCAGGACTCCGGTCTTCTTGCCCACCGCGAGCCACTGGAAGATGTCTTCCAGGCCCATGGTGGTCAGATCGCCCTTCAGTCCCATCCCAACCTCACGCGAGGCCCATTGTCCCTCGAAGCTCGTATCGACATCTACAGTCTCTCCAAGAGATCCCAGAGGGACTGATTCAAAAGCGCCGGATCGTGACGCGCGCTGGGAGACTCGGGATCCAACAGGGTGCAGGACAACACCGGCACGCCGCAGACCCGCTCGGGCACGGGCTGGAGCGGCGCACCGCCCTCTGCCTTGTAGCGCACCAGCATGTCCTGGGGCAGCGGTGTGGCGTTGGCAACCACGGCATCGAGGCCGATGTGACCGAAGGCTTGGATCGCGGCCACATGGTCTTCCAGCGTAAGCCCATGACTCTCGCCGGGTTCGGTCATGAGGTTAGCCACATAGACCCGCGGTGCCAGGGACTGGCGCACCACCATGCGCAGCTCGGGAATCAGCAGGCTCGCAATAGTCGACGTATAGAGACTCCCTGGTGCCAGCAGGATCAGGTCCGCCTGGAGGATGGCCAGGAGCGCTTCTGGCAGCGGTTCCGCATCCCGGGGCTCCAGCCAGACCTTGGCCAGGGGCGGCTGGCTGTCGTTCACCGCCACTTCGCCCTCGTAGATCCGACCATCCATGTCTTCCGCCATGAGGGTCACGGGGGTCAGGGTCGAGGGAAAGAGCCGTCCGGCGGTCACAAGGATGCCGGAGAGCTGGCGGATGGCCCGCACCCAGCTGCCGGTGAGATCCGCGAGAGCCGTGAGCATGAGATTGCCGAGGGAGTGCCCCGTCAGGGCGCCCTCTCCCTTGAACCGATAGTTCAGGAGATCGGAGAGCAGGCTCTCCTGACGCGTCAGGGCAGAGAGGCAGTTCCTCAGATCCCCGGGCGGAATGATGCCCAGCTCCGTGCGCAGACGCCCCGAGGAGCCTCCGTTATCGGAAACGGTGACGACCCCAGTGATCTGCCAGGGATCCCGGGGTCGCAGCGCCTCGGGCTTGATGGCCCGCAGGAGAGAGGCGAGTCCCGTGCCGCCCCCGATGGCGACCACCTTGAGCGGGGCCTCGGGGCGGATGGGAGCGCCGGAAGGCATCAGGCCGTTTCGAAATCCACGTAGCCGGGATGGCGGCGCGCGGGATTGAAGTCGGGCTCGAGGCGGTACTGGAAGCGCAGGGAGGGTTCGAGACTGAAGGCCTTGCGCAGCGCCTCGGCACCATCCTCCAGACGGCTCAGCTGCACGAGAGCGCAGGCGCGCAGGTAGAGCAGGTGAGCCTGGGCATCGTTCTTGGCCAGAGCGGCATCGAGGAGCGGCAGGGCCTCTTCGGGACGCTGGCCGTTCAGGAGCAGGATGGCGTCGGAAGCCACGGTGTTCGCGGGCTTGGGCTTCTCGCCCAGCTTGCGGTCCAGGGCCAGACGGTAGTTGCGCGCCGTGCGGGCGATGGCAACGTTGCCCTGAGCGGAAGCATCCGCGATCAAGGCATCCAGAACCTCTCCGGCCGTGGGCTTCCCGGCTTCCACCAGGGAGATGGCATCCCCCAGACGGGCTTCGAGCGTCGTCTCGACAGGAGCGGTGGGGGCGGTCTTCGCTTTCGTGGCCATGCGTGTTCCTCGTGTCACAGGAGAATGCTCATTATGCACGAAAGCGGCGCCGCGTCGGGCGGCGCCGCTTTCTCGGGGTCAGGCTCAGCTGTTCTTGAAGATCACTTCATCCTGGTTGAGCCGCCGCACGGAGAGGGCCGACATCACCCCCGCAAGGCCCACGGTCATGAGGAAAGTGATGATGTATTCAACAGCGACGAACTGACCGCCAATGATCTTGCGGAGCGCCAGGCTCACATTCACGATCGGCACATAGGTCATCATCGCCATCTTCTCGGCACCGGGAGCGATGCTGAAGTAACCCAGCAGCATCACGGCGAACATGAACGGCATGATGGCGGTGCCCGCCTCCTGGCTGTTCTTGGCCTGGATGCCGACGAATAGGATCACGTTCGAGAAGAAGAGGCCCAGGGGCACCAGCAAGAGAAACGCCATCATGATGTTGGCAGGATCCGTGAGGGTGCTGAGACCCGCAAGGGCGGCAGACTTACTGGCCACGCCCGAGCCCTCCTTGGCCATGGAGGAGGCCAGGGTCACCAGGGTGATAGACATGCTCGCGAGGTTCGCCATCGTCGTGATGATCCCGATGGTGAAGATGTAGAGCAGCTTGCCCAGGATGATCTGCGTGCGCGGCAGACTCGTGGCCAGCAGCGTCTGCAGGGTGCCCCGCTCCCGCTCACCCGCGGTGGCGTAGATGCCCTGCTGCATGGAGCCCACCATCATCATCAGCACGAGGATGAACGGGATGATGCTGCCGAGCATCTTGGCGGCGAAGCGACCCATGTCGCCCACCTCGACCGTCTGGATCTTCGTGGGACGGGCGGTTTCCAGTGTGGCTCCGGCCTTCGTCAGCGCCTCAAGACGGGTCTTCACCCAGCTCTCGTCCTGCGCCTTGAGGACTTCCTTCAGGCGCTTGTTGGCCAGGGAGGAAGCATCCTCGCTGGGATCCACGTGGACCTTCACCTCGAAGGTCCGCTGACCCGTGAGCTTCGCGGAGGCATCCGCCTCCACTTCCACGATCAGGTCCAGCTTGCGGTCGCGGATCGACTGGGTCGCCTTGGCAAAGGGCTCATCCACCAGGGTGAACTTCTTGGTCTGTCCAGCCAGGGCCGGCTTCAGCACACTGCCGGGGTCCACGAGCACGATGCGGCTGGGTTGCCCTTCTCGGGACTGGGCATCGCGCTGGGCCATCTTGCCCATCATGATGAAGATCGTGGGATAGATCAGGATGGGCAGCACCAGGGTGAAGAACAGCGTCTTCCGATCCTTGATGAGCTCCAGCATCTCCTTCTTGAAGATCAGGAATGCGCCTCTCACTGTTCACCCCCGACGGTTTCCGCGGCCAGTTGGAAGAAGACCTCGTCGAGTGTCTTCACGCCCCGCTCCTGGAGGATCTGGCGCGGCGGCGCGTCCCCGTGAAGCTTCCCGTCGAAGATGATGCCGACGCGGTCGCAGATCTCCTCCACCATGGGCATCACGTGGGTGCTGACGATCACGGTGCGCCCCTCGGAGCGCATGATGCGCAGCAGATCCAGCACGGTCTTGGCGGTGAGCACATCGAGGCCCGTCGTCGGCTCATCAAAGATCACAACCTTGGGATCGTGAAGCAGCGCCCGGGCGATGGACACCTTCTGCTTCTGGCCGCTGGAGAAGCCTTCCATCTTCACGTCCGCAAAGGCAGTGAGATCCATCTTCTCCAGCAGGTGCATGGCGCGTCGTTCGGCGACTTTGGCTTCCACGCCCTGAAACTCGCCGAAGAGGCGCAGCAGTTCGCGAGGCGTGAAGCGCACATAGACCCCAAGGTCCGTGCTCAGGTAGCCCACGGCTGCCCGCGCCTTCTCAGGCGTCAGGAGCGTGTCGTGGCCACAGACGATCACCTGCCCCTCATCGGGCTTCAGCAGCCCCGCGATCATGCGCAGGGTCGTGGTCTTGCCGGCACCGTTGGGGCCCAGCAGGCCGTAGATCTCGCCGGGGTGCACTTCGAGACGCAGCCCCCGCACGGCTTCGATGGTGCGCTTGGTGCGTGTCTTCTTGTCCTTGACATGGAATCGCTTGTGGACATCCCGGATTTCGATCAAGCGTGCCTCCTTCGTGGTCTCAAATGAGTCTAGGGGTGCACCCCCAGCCAATCTCGAGCCCCCCGATCAAGGGGATGCGGCACTCGACGAATGGCGAAGGTCAGCGGATCAGCGGAGGCCGTAGGCCAGCACCGCCAATCCCGCGAGGGCGCAGTAGATGGCGAAGGGACGCAGGCGAGGCGTTTGCGTGAACCGGTCGAGCAGCCCGATGGCGGCATAGCCCGCAATCCCGGCGGTGAGCACTCCCACGATGCAGAGCAGCCCTGGGTTCAGGGAGCCTACCGGAAAGGCCATCTCGGGTCCAAGGGGCAGCCCCTTGAGCAGCGGCTTCACGAGATGCCGCCCTTCCACCAATGCCGCAGCGGCGATGGTCGGCGCGCCCAGGAGAAAGCTGAAGCGCGTGGCGACCGGCAGTTTCAGTCCCATGAAGACGCCCACGGAGATCGTGGAACCGCTCCGGGAGAGGCCGAAGCCGCCCCCCAATCCCTGTATCGCGCCGATGGCGAGGGCATCGACCGTGCGGATGTCCCGAAACTCCCGCCCCTGCTTGCGCATTGCCCAGGCATTGGCGGTCCAGAGGAGGGCGGCCGTCACCAGCAGGAACACGCCATAGATCCACAGATGCCCCTTCTGCTGCTCCTTGAGCATTTTGGTCGCCATTCCCAGCACGCCCGTGGGAATCATCGCCAGAAAGAGCAGGATGCCCAGGCGACGGCCCTCGGGATCCCCCCCCACGATGCCCTTCACTACGGACGCCCACTCCCGCCGGAAGTAGACGAGCAATGCCACGAGCGTACCGACATGCAGCAGCACATCGAAGGCGAGGGGCATCGAACGTCCCAACATCAGGTTTTCCGCGATGGTCAGGTGCGCGGTGCTGGAGACCGGCAGGAACTCCGTCAATCCCTGGACGAGCCCGAGCAGGATGGCGTGCAACAGATTCATGATTCCTCCGCAAAACAGTGTGCCAGAGGCGAATGGTTCAACCGGCGCGCGGGTTCGTGGTTCTCTTGATGCATGGGCATCCAACCGAACGGTTTCCCGTAAGCCCCATGCCGAAAGCCATTTCTGGAGTATCCGGTCGCCCATTCATTTCCGGTGAGGCCCTTGGTCGAGACATTCCCAGGTTCTCCACGATAAACGACGCGAATCGCTGCGCAACACCATCGCAGAGCGCGTCCGGATCGTCCCCCGCTGACCGGCAGACGGTTGGCACTTGCACTCCCCTTGAGGCGGGTTCGAGGCGCAGGGATCTGGGCCTACAGATGAAGGGCGAGCGCTTGCCCACCGGAACACGGTGGGTCAGCAACCTAGCGGATCGCGCCTGGCCCTCCCCCCGCGTCGGTGGGACCATGCCTTGGGTCCCAGGAGTCATCATGCGTGCCATCGATTTCCGTTCGGATACGGTCACCGTTCCCTCCGAGGCCATGCGCCGAGCGATGGCTGAGGCGGAGGTCGCCGATGACGTCCTGGAACGGGATCCGACCCTGGATCGCCTCGAACGACGGGTGGCCGAGCTGGCAGGCAAGGAAGCGGCCCTCTGGACACCCACCGGCTGTATGGCGAACCTCACCGCGCTGATGATCCATCTTCAGCGCGGCGATCGATTCCTGGCGCCAGTGGCGGCCCATGTCCTGGGCAGTGAGATCGGCACGGCCGCTTGGCTGGCAGGAGGCATGCCTGAAGCCCTGCCCTGGGAAGGCGGCCCCGGTAAGCCCACGCCCTTCCAGGTCTGGAAGGCGGCCGGTAGTCCCGGCCCCTACTACACCCCGCACCCCACCCTGCTCTGCCTGGAGGACACCCACAACTTCGCGGGCGGCTCCGTGCCGACGGGAGCGGAGCCACGGGCCCCGGGATCCGCGGCGCAGGAGAAGGGTCTCCGGGTCCACCTGGATGGCGCCCGCCTCTGGCACGCCGCCGTGGCCCTCGGTGTCAGCCTCTCAGAACTGACTTGGGGCGCGGATTCCGTCAGCCTCTGCCTCAGCAAGGGACTCGGCGCCCCCATGGGCTCCGTGCTCTGCGGCAGCAGGGATTTCATCGAGTCCGCCCGCCGCGTGCGCAAGATGCTCGGAGGTGGCGTGCGCCAGGGGGGCGTCATGGGTGCAGCGGGACTGGTCGCTCTGGAGCACTTTCCAAGTCTGGCGGAGGATCACGCCAAGGCCGGTCAGTTGGCGGAGGGGCTGCTGGCGCTGGGTTTCCAGCTCACCAAGCCTGAGACCAACATCTTGCTGGTGCCGGTCCCCGAGATCTCAGCGGCCCTGGAAACCCTGGAAGAGATCGGCATCCGGGCCCTACCGGTGGGATCCAGCATCCGCTTCATCACGCACCGCGACCTGCCGACGGATGCGGTTCCCGAAGCCTTGGCTCGGATCTCCGCGGTGGCGGGGCAAATCCTCAATGCGAACCGCCCGCCGGTCTGAAACGAATCGGCATTCGGAAACAGCGGGGTGCGGCAGCTCAGCGCGTGAATCGGGAACTGGGGAATCGACCCAAGGCCCCCTTCCCGCATAGGTTGCCTTCGAAAGCGCGGACGGCGGAGCCGATCCGATGAACGCAACTTCTTCTAAGCGTCAAACCCAGGACACTGGGTCCAGGTTGCTGCTGAGCTTGAGCGCACCGGCATCCACGAATCCGGGAATGTCCCCCAGCAATTCTGCGAGTTTGAGGTCGTGGGGCGCTGCAGCCAGCGTCTCCAGCCCCACCCAACCGTTGCGCCCACTTCGTTTGGTGGCGTAGAGCGCGTGGTCAGCCAGTGCGATGACGTCGGCAGGGGTGTGATCCTTCGGCCGTTCCGGCAGGAGCGGAAACACACCGTAGCCGATGCTGCAGGTGAGTCGGAGTATTTCTCCCGTGCCCAGATCGAAGAGATGTTGTTCGACGCCTCGGCGAACCCGTTCGGCAATCACCGGCCCTTCCGCGCGGCTCGCGTCCCGGGCCACCAGCAGGAACTCCTCGCCACCCCACCGGACCACTAAGTCGGTCTGGCGCATGGCGGTGGTGAGGATGCCCGCCAGTTGCTGCAGCACCGCATCCCCTGCGGGATGGCCGTAGGTATCGTTGACTCGCTTGAAGTGATCGAGATCCACCATGAAGAAGAGGATTTCCTTGCGAGGGTTCGGATCCTGATCGACATGCGCCCGCACGCACTTTTCGGCATCACCGCGGATGTAGGCCTCAAAGAACCGACGGTTTCGAAGCCCGGTGAGGGGGTCCGTGAAACTCAGGTTCTCCAGTGCCTCGTTGGCCTTCCGGAGCGCCTCCTCGGCCCGCTTCTGGAGGGTCAGATCGTGAACGTAGGCCACGATGTGCCGCTGAAAGCCCGTCTGGAACCAGCGGGCACTGAGCTCCGCAGGGAAACTCGTGCCATCGGCGCGCAGACACGCCACATCCGCCCGCTCGGCATCGGCACCGTCCAGCAGGTGCTGGATGACTTGCGACGTCTGGGGGGAGAAGACGGCGCGCAAGTCCGTACCTTCGAATTCATCCCAGGCTCGAAGAAAGAGGAGGCCTGCCGCCGAATTGCAGTCGCTGATGACCCCCTGGGCATCTGCGACAAAGATGGCATCGCTGGTGAGTTCCACCAGCACACGAAACCGCTCTTCGCTCACCTTGCGCTGGCGGTTCTCCTCGTCTGCCTGTGCCTTGGCGGCCCGCACCCGATCCTCCCGCTGCACCTGATCCGTGACCTCGGTGACCGTGATCAGCATGCGGCGGAGGCCTTCAGCATCGGGGTCGATCACGTCCATCGTCGTGTTCTGGATGCGCTCGGTGCCGCTCAATCGAGTGGCCGGGAAGAACTGGGGGGCGAGGTGGTGGCTGAACACCGTGGGTGTTCCCTGAGCCAGGGACTGCTCCAGGCGCTGCCTGATGCGGGGTTCCTGGAGGTTCGGAAAGACCTCGAAAAGCGGCTGCCCAACAATCTGATGGGACGGACGCCCGGTCCAGACCTCCAGTGTGTGATTCCAGAAGAGGATGATGCCTTCCGCCGAGAGCACGCAGTGGCCCGTCGACAGATGGTTGAGAATCGCGAGTTCTGTTCGGGGATCCATGATCCTGGCGTATCGGCCGGAAATGCGGGAAGTCAACAATCGCAGGGCCGGAATCAGGTTCAGGATGGGAGGAGGCTCTGGACCCTTTCCACCACGGTTTCTCCGGGTTGCGGCTTGTGGAGGATTTCCACGAGCCCGGCCGTGCGGAGCTTCGCATCCCGCTTTTCATCCCGGATGGAGGTCAACACCAGCACCGGCAGGTTGCTGGCCACGCGCCTGACCATGCGCACGACATCGAGCCCATCGAGCATCGGCATATTGAAGTCGGTAAGGACCAGATCCGGGGTCCACTCCTTGACCCTGGCAAACACCTCAAGGGAGGACAGGGGCTCGAAATCCTCGACCTCGAACCCGGCCCGCTCCAGATGCCCGCGGACGAAAGACCGCTGGAATGCGCTGTCATCGAGTACCAGGACACGTGGCATGACCTTCCCATCGGCTTCCCCATGTCATGCATAAGCTTGTATCTGCCAAAGAGAATAGGTACGTACAAACCGCCCGGAAAGAACCGGGCGGCTTGTATGCGGAAACCCTGAATTAGACCTTGGCGGTTGCCTTCGGCTTCTTCGTGTATTTGTCGAGGATGACGCCGATCTCGGCGGGGGTAACGGGGCCGTAGACCTCGTCGTCCACCATCACCACGGGAGCCAGACCGCAGGTGCCGAGGCAGCGGCTGCTCTCCAGGGAGAACATGCCGTCCTTGGTGGTCTCACCAAAGTGGATGCCCAGTTCGTCCATGAGGCGCTGGCTGAGCTTATCGGCACCCTTCACATAGCAGGCGGTGCCCATGCACACATTGATGATGTGCTTGCCGCGCGGCTGCAGCCGGAAAAAGTGGTAAAAAGTCGCCACGCCGGTGACCTTGGCGTAGGGAATCTGTGCGAGCTGGGAAACGCCATACATCGATTCCTTGCTCAGGTAGCCAAAGTGATGCTGGACCATGTGCAGCGTGGCGATCAGCTGGCTCTCGGCGCGCTCCAGCTTCCGGTTCTCCTCGATGAAGGAGACGATCTCCTGGGGCAGCAGGGTCTTGGCATTGGCTTCGACTTCCGCCCAGTTGTCAGTGTTCTTGCAGGCGCAGCTCATCGGATCCCCCGGGGCATACGGGCTTCGTAATGGGTGTGCAGCAGATCGTGGGCCTTTTCGCCGTTCGGCTCGCCCAGATACTCGGCGTAGAGCTTGATGATCGAGGGGTTCTCATGGGAGCGCCGCAGCTGCTTGTGGCCGTCGATGTCGTAGAGGGCGCGGGCGCGCATCTTGGACATTTCGGGGTCGAGTACTTCGTATTCCATGGGCGGGTAGGGCTGACCGCCGCCCATGATGCAGCCGCCGGGGCAGGCCATGATCTCGACGAGGTGGTATGTCTTCTCGCCCTTCTTGATCGCTTCGAGGAGGTGCTTGGCATTGGTGAGGCCGTTGGCAACCGCGACGCGGACTTCGAGGTCCTCGATCTTGATGGTGGCTTCCTTGAGGCCGGTGACACCGCGGACTTCCTCGAAGTTGAGGGGGCCGAGTTCCTCGCCGGTGAGCTTCACCGCCGCGGTGCGCAGTGCGGCTTCCATCACGCCACCGGTGGCGCCGAAGATGTCGGCGGCGCCGGAGGACACACCCAGGGGGCGGTCATACTCACCGTCCGGCAGGTGGGTGAAGTCGATGCCGTAGGACTTGATCATCCAGGCCAGCTCACGGGTGGTGAGCACGGCATCAGTGGTCAGGCTGCCATCGGCCAGGGAGTGCTCTTCGCGCTCACCCTCGAATTTCTTGGCGACGCAGGGCATGATCGCGACAACGAAGATGTCCTTGGGGTCGATGCCCTTCTTTTCAGCGTAGTAGGTCTTGATGAGCGTGCTCATCATCTGCATCGGGGACTTGCAGGTGGAGGTGTAGGGGATCATCTCCGGGTAGAACTTCTCCACGAAGTTGACCCAGCCCGGGCTGCAGCTGGTGAGCAGCGGCAGCGGCCCTGCACCACCCATGCGCTTCAGGAATTCCGTGGCCTCTTCGATGATCGTGAGGTCGGCGGTGAAGTTGGTGTCGAAGACCTGGTCGAAGCCGAGACGACGCAGGGCCGTCACGAGCTTTCCGGTCACGGGCGTGCCCACGGGCAGACCGAATTCCTCGCCCATGGTGGCGCGGATGGCAGGGGCGGTGTGGACCACGAGGTGCTTCTTGCCCTTGTTGTTGAGGGCAGCCCACACACGCTCGGTGTGATCCTTCTCGAGGAAGGCGGCGGTGGGACACACGGCGATGCACTGGCCGCACTGG
>CAYQAS010000062.1:0-25958 GCA_964415525.1 uncultured Solibacteraceae bacterium | reverse complement strand
CGGCAACAAGAGCCAGCCCCAGCGCATCAAGGCCCTCAGCGACTTCAAGCAGGGCGCTATCCGCGTCCTGGTCGCCACCGACATCGCCGCTCGGGGTCTGGACATCGACCAGCTCCCTCACGTAGTGAACTACGAGCTGCCCCACGTGCCAGAAGACTACGTTCACCGTATCGGCCGCACGGGACGCGCGGGCTCCGAAGGCGCCGCCCTCAGCCTGGTCTGCATCGACGAGCACAAGCTGCTGCGCGACATCGAGAAGCTCCTGAAGCGCAAGCTGCCCAGCGAAGTCCTGGCGGGCTTCGAGCCTGATCCCAACGCGCGGCCTGAGCCCATCGAGACCGGCCAGCGCGGTCGCGGAGCCCGTCCCAGCGGCGGCAGCGGGCCGCGGCGCGAGGGTGGACCTCGTCGCGAGGGCGCGCCCTCGGGCGGCGCTCGCCGGAGTCCCTTCCGCGGGCGCTGAGTTGGCTCTAAAGATGAAAAGGGGGACCGCACCTGCGGTCCCCCTTTTGCGTCGGAATGAGGCGGTTACTTGGCGACCTTCTCCGCCACCTGCTTGACCTTGGTGGCGCCCTTGGTGGTGCCTGTCTTGGCTTTGGCTTCACCCGTGGTGGCGGCCGTCTTGGCCTTGCCGGTGCCCTTGGCCACGGCGCCCTTCACGGTGTCCTTGCCCACGGGCAGCTTCTCAGACTTTGCGTCGACCTTGATCTTGGCTGCGTCGACCTTGCCGTCGGCCTTGGCCTTGGTTTCCTGGGCCTTGGTGTCGGCCTTCGTCTTCGTCTCCTCCACCTTGGCGTCGACCTTGGCCTTGGCGGCCTGCTTCAGGGCATCCAGGCCCTGGGCGGAAAGGGTGAGGGACGCGGCGATGAGCAGCATGGGAATGCGCATGATGACCTCCAGTTACTTCCTACGATGCCAGGGGTTTGGGTTCGGTTGGCCAAAGGGCGAGGTTAGTACCCCGCCGCCTGCCCATCCTTGCGGCTCTCGCTGGCGCCGGTGAAGACCTTCTGCACGGGGTCGAAGCGGATGGCCTGATAGCCTCCGTAACCGCCCATAAGCCAGCTCACGCCGTGGCCCATTTTCATGAGTTCTCGGGCTGTCTCCATGGGAAAGCCGCTTTCCAGCTGGATGGTGCCGGGCAGTTTCGTGTGCTGCCCCGCCGGATCGCTGCCGCCGTCGTGGGCGATGCGCGGTGCGTCGCCGGCCTCCTGCAGGTTCATGCCGAAGTCCACCAGGTTCATCACGATCTGTGCGTGGCCCAGGGGCTGGAATTCGCCACCCATCACGCCGAAGGAGATCCACGGCTGGCCGTCCTTCTTCAGGAAGGCGGGAATGATGGTGTGGAAGGGGCGCTTGCGAGGTGCGTAGGTGTTGGCTTGGCCTTCTTCCAGCGTGAACAGCTCGCCGCGGTCCTGGAGGCAGAAGCCCACATCCGGCGTCATGCCGCTGCCCATGCCGCGGTAGTTGCTTTGGATGAGGCTGACCATCATGCCGCTTTCGTCGGCGACGGTCAGATAGATGGTGTCGCCTTCCTTCAACGCGGGATGACCCGCCTCCACGCGGCTCGCGGCGCGGGACTCCGAGATCAAGGCCCGGCGCTGGGCAGCGTAGTCCTTGGACAGCAGGCCTTCGACCGGCGCTTTGCTGAAAGCGGGATCGGCGTAGAACTTCGCGCGGTCTTCGAAGACCAGCTTCTTGGCCTCGGTGAAGAGATGGATGTGCCTTGGGCTGCCAAAGGGGATTTTCGAGAAATCGTAGCCTTCGAGGATGTTCAGCATCTGCAGGGCGGCGATGCCTTGGCCATTGGGGGGCAGCTCCCATAGCTCCACGCCGCGGTAGCTCGTCTTCATGGGCGTGACCCACTCGCCCTGGTGTGCGGCGAGGTCTTCGTATGAAAGGAAACCGCCCTGGGCCTTCATGTAGCTGGCGATGGCGGCTGCGATTTCGCCCTTGTAGAAGGCGTCTCGGCCTTCCTTGCCGATCTTCTCCAGCGTACGGGCGAGGCGCGGGTTGCGGAACACCTCCCCCGTGCGTGGGGCGCGCTGGCCATCCACGGTGAAGGTCTCCTTGAAGCCCGGAAAGCGGCCAAGAGCCCTCACGCCGCGCTCCCAACCCCAGGCGATGTATTCGGTGACTGGGAAACCCTCGTCGCAATACTTCACCGCCGGTGCCAGCACCTGATTCATGGGGAGCTTCCCGTAGCGCTGGTGCAGGGCGAACCAGCCGTCCACACAACCGGGGACGGAGACGGGCAGGGGGCCATGGCTGGGGATCAGTTTGAGGTTGCGGGCCTTGAATACCTCAAGGGTCAGGGACCGGGGCGAACGGCCGCTGCCGTTATATCCCGCCATCTGCTTGGTTTTGGGATCCCACACGATGGCAAAGAGGTCGCCGCCGATGCCGCAGCCCACGGGCTCCATGAGTCCGAGCGCCGCATTGGCCGCGATGGCGGCATCCACGGCAGATCCCCCCGCCTTCAGCACGTCCAGGGCGATCTGGGTGGCCAGGGGCTGACTGGTGGCGGCCATGCCGTGCTTGGCAAAGACTTCGGACCGGGTGGCGAAGCCATGGCCCGTGACGCGATCCGCGGAGACCCCAGGGCCCGCGACGAGCATGGAGAGGACGAGGGTGGGCAACAAGCGCATGGGAACCTCGTGACGTGAGGCTCCCATGATAGGCCTGCCACCCGCCGGCGTCAGGGGAGGAGTGTTCCTACTTTGCTTTCTCGATCAGCTTCATGGCAGCCGCAAGCTTGTCCAGCTCGGCCGGAGGCATGCCTTCGCCGCCGCCGAGGAGGATGGCACAACTTTTGGCCTTCAGCTCGATCTGGAGCATGGGCATGCCGCCCATGGTGTAGCTGCGGGTGCGAAGCCCGTGGAGGGTGCCCTCCTTCAGGTTTTGGACCGCCCCTGGCATGCGCTTCACGTCATCGAAGGACTTCAGGGAGCCGCAGCGCACCATCAGAACCTTTTCGGGCGTGATGCCCATGAAGGCCGCCGTGAAATCCGGACCATCCTTCTCGCATTCCATGAACTTGTAGCCGGTAAGGGCGGTGGCCTTCATCCAGGCCTGGAAGTCGTTGAACGAAAGCATCGGGGTCTGGGCCACGAGGGCCGGGGCAAGGAGGAGGAACCCGGCGGTTGTCACAGCTTCACCAGTTCCACACGGCGGTTTTTGGCGCGGCCTTCCTCGCTGCGGTTGTCTGCCACCGGCTTGTCCTGGCCGAAGCCCTTGGACTGCAGGCGCGGAGCCTCGATGCCCTTGGCGACCAGCGCCGCCTTCACGGATTTGGCGCGCTCATCGGAGAGCTTGCGATTGCCATCGGGCGTGCCGGTATTGTCCGTGTGGCCTTCCACGCTCAACTTCAACTTCGGATTGGCCTTGAGCAGCGCCGCGATCTCATCCACTTGGGCGGTGCTGTCGGCCTTGATGGTGGCCTTCGCGGTGTCGAAGTGGATGTCGAGGGCGATGAATCCGTCTTTGTTCAGGGCGTCCAGCATGGCGCTGGAGCTGATCTTCTGCTCCATCTGCCCCTTCTCCACGATGGTCAGGTGGTAGGAGTTGCAGCCGCCGTAGGGATAGACATACGCCCAGGTTTCGGCGGAGCCCTTCTTCAGGCGAAGCGTGGCGGCATAGCCGCCGCTGCTCTTTTCGTACATCACCTCGCCGCCCACCTTCTTGATGGCGTTGATGTGGTTCTTCACCACCTCCAGTGGGGTGGGCTTGGCTTCGCCCTTCTTGATCTCATAGGCGATGAAGGTCTTCTTGCCTTCCACCACCTGTTTTTCAGCCCGCTTGGCACCCTGGACCATGAACTCGTCCCGGTCGAAATCCGAGGTCTTGTAGCGGTCGATGATGAAGCCGGGCATGCGGGTGAAGAGGGCGTGATCCTGGCTGCCAGGCTTGTCGACCTTTTCCTTGGGGGGAGCGGCGATCAGGGCCGGGACGGCGAGGAGCAGGAAGGCGTTTCGCATGGTGTCTCCTGAGGGAGTGCGGGCACGGCCCGCTTATTTCTGAGGGGTGGCGGTGAGGGTGTAGCTCGCACCGTTGGCGTTGGAGCCCGTCACGGTGAAGGCCTTGCCTTCTCGCATCTGTGCGACCGCCGTGTCACTCAGGCGGGCAGTGACGTGACCTGGAACGGTGTGGAGGTTCGTGCAGGGCGTGGCTTCGAGGGAGAAGACCTGGGAGGGGCCGAGTTCGGGAAGGGTGGCCCAGATGTCGAACTGCCAGGTGAGGTAGACGCCCCTGGGCAGCACGGCCCCGCAGAGGCTGTGGCCGGGCACATCCTGGTCCACCCGAAGGATTTCTGGCGGGTTGGTCAGGAAGTCCTCCCGGAAGTCTATGCGGAAGGTGGAGGCCACTGGTGCATACATGCCGCCGGTGGTGTGGAACCGGTGAGTGGCGGGCTCGTTATTCCGGATGGGCATGGAGAGATGCACCATGCCTGCCTCTTCCGCCATGGGGATGCGGTAGGGGGGATAGAGAGGCTTGCCTTCGGTATCCCTCAGGTCGCCCAGGTCCCCGGCTTGGCCCATGTCCAGGGTGACGGGTGCCTCGCCGGGCTTGCCGACGTTGATCTGCACACACTTCCAGGTAGCTTCGAGCTCCACCTTCCCGAACTGCGGATGGGGCTCGCGGTAGGAGAGCTGCAGCGTGTAGCCCGTGCAGGCGAAGGGCTCCTCAAGCGTTGCAATAGACTGCTCGCGATCTTCGCCGTTCTGGCTGAGGCACTTCAGCGTTAAGAGGTCCACGCGCTCACACACTTTGTCGCAGTCGTAGGTGATGTAGTCGAAGGTGAAATCACCGGGGTTCGCCACGTAATCAGACCCCTTGAACGTCACCTTCTTGGCTTCCCGACCATCCCGGTCCACCAGCATGCCGTGGCGGCATTCCAGTTCGAACAGCGTGAGCGGATTGGAGGGAATCTCTCCGAGCGGGCGGGTGTGGCTGCTTTCGGGAAGTCGCTGGATGCGCACCTCGCCCCGGCGCTTGCCATCGGCCTTCATGGGACGGTCGTCCGAAGGGTCCTTGGGCTTGAAGGTGATGACGGCCGACCCCAGCTTTGTGACTTCCTGAATTTTGGCCTGGAGCTCCTCCGCCTTGATGAGATTGGCCTCAAAGTCGCTGAACATGCGTCCAGCCATCTCCGTGGGGTCGGGCTCTCCGTTCACCATCCAGGCAGGGTTGGATTCATGGGACCACTTTCCAACGAGCAAGGCGGGTGAGGTGCTGACATCCATCAGGGTCGTGTAAAAGCGGAACGATTCATGCCCTTTGGCGTCCTTGCCTTGGCAGACGTCGCAGTGACGGAAATAGAACGCTTCGAACTTCAGCACGAAGTTGGGGCTGGGGCCGCCCTTCAGGCTCACCTTGGCGAAGTCGGAGCTGAGGCGGGATGCGATCACCTCCTTCTTCCGCTGATAAAGGTTGTTGAAGGCTTGAGGGAAGCCGGGAACCAAGTGCCCCATGACGCCGGGCATCAGGTCTTCCGTCATGAGGGTGACCCTGGGCTTGCCCGTCTTCTGCGCCCAGGCAGGTGGGACCCAGAGGCAGCAGGCCAGAAGGACGGGGATGAGAGATCGAAGCATGTGGGATCCCCTGGATGAATGGATTGAATTTTCCGGGTTTCAGCCCAGCTTAAGGTATACAGCCAAGTGTCAGGAGTACAGTTCCCCGCGCTCCGGTTGGACCAGAAGGTTTAGGACTCGGTCCCGAGCCTCCATGCTGGCCCCACGGGGATCCGCGTCATACCATGAGCGACTGCCCCTGAAGCGGCTCGGGGCGCGCAATGGGAGGCACGGCATGGCTCGGCTCGAATGGAACCTCAAACTGGCGACACACCACGCCACCATCGACGAGCAGCACAAGGGCCTGCTGGATGCCTACAACAGCGTGCATGAGGCGCTGCAGCAGGGCGGCGATGTGACCGACCTTGGTGCCAAGCTGGATCATCTGCGGGACTTCACCATCCACCACTTCCGCATGGAGCAGGGCCTCATGGAGCGGGCGGGCTACCCGCGTTATCCGGACCACCTGAAGCTGCATGATGAACTGGTGGCCCAGGTCGAGGATGTCTGCGCGGCCTTCCATGAGGGCAAGGTCGCCATCAGCCCGACCATGATGGGTTTCCTGGAAGAGTGGCTGATTGAGCACATCCAGGACGAGGACGTGAAGCTGGCGGACTGGCTGGCGGCTCAGGAATAGGCTTCCTCGGCCAATGCATACGAAGGTGCTATCGGCACCGGGGAGGCATCCTCGTAAGATGAGGGCTGTGCGTCGCCATCGATGCCTTTCCCTGAGGAAACCCATGCGCCCCACGACCCTTGCCTTAGCGCTGTGCGCCCTTTCTCCCGTGCTGGCCCAAGCACCTGCCGTCTCTGCCAACCCGTTCTTCCAGGACTGGAAGACGCCCTTCGCGGTGCCGCCCTTCCAGGACATCAAGCCCGATCATTTCCTGCCCGCTTTGAAGGAAGGCATGGCCCGGGAGAAGGCCGAGGTGAAGGCCATCGTGGAGAACAAGGCCGCACCGACCTTCAAGAACACCATCGAAGCCCGCGACCTGACCGGCGCCTTCCTCAACCGCGTTGCCATGGTCTTCAGCAACCTCACAGGCTCCGATGCCACGCCGGAGCTGCAGGCCATCCGCCGCCAGGCGCAGCCGCTGCTTTCGGCCCACGGGGACGATCTCTCCCTGGACGAGGGCCTCTGGAAGCGCGTGAAGGCCGTGTATGAGAACCGTGCAAAGGAAAAGCTGAATCCCGAGCAGGCTCGCCTCTTGGAGCTGAGCTACAAGAATTTCGTGCGTGCCGGCGCCAACCTGAGCCCCGAGGCCAAGGTGAAGATGCGCGCCCTCAACGCCGAACTGAGCAAGCTCTCCGTGACCTTCGGTGATGCGCTGCTGGCGGAGACCAACGGCTTCAAGCTCGTGATCGAGAAGGCAGAAGACCTCAAGGGGCTGCCCACGGACCTCGTGGCCCAGGCCGCATCGGATGCCAAGGCAGCTAAGCTCGAGGGCAAGTGGGTCTTCACCCTTCAGTCGCCTTCCATCTGGCCCTTCCTGACCTACGCCGAGAACCGCGACCTGCGCCGTCAGCTCCTTACGGCCTACCTGGAACGTGGCAACCACGGCGATGCCCGGGATACCAAGGTCATGGGCGCCAAAATCGCCGCCCTGCGCGCCGAGAAAGCGCAACTGCTGGGCTACAAAACCTGGGCGGACTACGTCCTTGAAGACCGCATGGCCAAGAACGCCAAGAACGTCTACGGGCTGCTGGACCAGCTCTGGAAGCCGACCCTGGCCATGGCCAAGAAGGATGCGGGCGAGCTGGAGACGCTACTCCAGAAGGACGTCCCCGGGGCCAAGCTGGAGAGCTGGGACTGGCGCTTCTACGCCGAGCGGCTCAAGAAGCAGAAGTTCGACCTGGACGAGGAGCAGACCAAGCCCTATTTCGCCCTGGACAAGGTACGTGAGGGCGCCTTCGCTGTGGCGAAGAAGCTCTATGGCATCACCTTCACCGAGCGGAAGGACCTGCCGGTCTACCATCCCGAGGCCAAGGCCTTCGAGGTGAAGGAGGCCGACGGCAAGCATCTTGGCGTCTTCTACACCGATTACCATCCCCGCGCGACGAAGCGCGGCGGCGCCTGGTGCAGCTCCTTCCGTCCCAGTCGTGAACGGGATGGGCAGCGGGTGAACCCCATCAGCACCAACGTGTGCAACTTCACCAAGCCCGTGGGCGATGCTCCGGCGCTGCTGACGGCGGACGAGGTGGAGACGCTCTTTCACGAGTTCGGTCACGCCCTGCATGGCCTTTTCTACAAGGGGAGCTACGCGGGCACCAGCCGCACACCCACGGATTTCGTGGAGCTACCCAGCCAGATCATGGAGAACTGGGCCATGGAGCCGGCGGTGCTCAAGACCTTCGCCCGGCACTGGAAGACGGGTGAGGTGATGCCGGACGCGCTCATCGAGAAGCTCCAGAAGGCCAGTCGCTTCAATCAAGGTTTCATCACTGGCGAATACCTGGAAGCGAGCCTCCTGGACCTCGACTGGCACGCGCTGACGGAGCCCAAGGTGCAGGACACCGCCGCCTTCGAGAAGGCCAGCCTCAAGCGCATGGGCGCCATCGACGCCATCCCGCCGCGCTACCGCAGCACCTACTTCAACCACATCTGGGCCAGCGGCTACAGCGCCGGCTACTACGCCTACATCTGGTCCGCCGTGCTGGACACGGATGCCTTCAAGGCCTTCAAGGAGAAGGGCGACCTCTTCCACCCCGCCACCGCCGCCGCCTTCCGCAAGGAAGTGCTGGAGAAGGGCGGGACGTTGGAAGCCGCGGACCTCTACCGCAACTTCCGCGGTCGCGATCCGAAGATCGACGCGCTTCTCGACAAGCGCGGGCTGAACTAAGCCATTCCAAGGGGGGACGGCCTGATTGCGATGTCCCCCTTGGATCCCCACTTGGCAGGGAAGCAAGGCCCGCCATCGCGTCTGGTAAAGTGGGTCGGTGGATACCGCCCGTACCTGTCTCATGATGTTTCTGATGCTTCTGGCGCCGCTTACTGCGGCGCCAGAAGGCTTGTACCCCGAGAAAAGCCCACGGGCGAAGGTCAGCCAGATGGTCGGCACCGCAGAAGTCACCGTGGATTACAGCCGGCCGCGAGTGAATGGCCGTGCCATCTGGGGCTCACTGGTGCCCTTCGGCCGCCCCTGGCGCGCGGGTGCGAACCAGGCGACCTCCATCCGCTTTTCTGAGACCGTGAGCATTTACGGCCGCAAGATTCCCTCAGGCACCTACAGCCTCTACATGATTCCGGAGCGGGATCAGTGGGCCATCGTGCTGGATCGTCGGGCGCGCCTCTGGGGTGCCGGTGAAAAACTCGAACCCCAGGACGAAGTGTTGCGGATCTACCGCAAGCCCCGAATCAACGGCAACTTCCACGAGTGGCTCACCTACACCCTCACTCCTAGCAGCCTCGCCAGCAGCTACGTCACGCTGCATTGGGAGAAGCTCGAAGTGGATTTCCTGGTGGAGGTGGACGTGGATGGCTTCATCGACGCCCGCATCCGCAAGCTCCAGGCCCAGAATGGTTCCAAGGACTGGGAAGGGTTGGCGGATGCCGCTTTCTACCTCTGGGATCAGGGGCGCGACCTGGACCGGGCCCTGGAATTGGTCAACCGCTCGGTCTCCATTCAGGAAACCCCCCGCAACCTCTATGTGAAGGCCCAGATCCTCCGGGATCGGGGCAATCCGGCCCTGGCCTGGACCCTGATGGAGAAAGCGGAACGCCTCGCCCTGTCCACCAGGGCGCCGGCGAAGTGGGCCTTCCCGATCCAGGAGGCGCTGACCCGCTGGCGTCAGGCATCGAATGGGCAGTCCGCCGGGCAGCGCAGGGGGCAGGGGAGGTAGCACATGCAGATCGGTCGCTGGCGGGTGGATGTCGTCAACGCGGGGAACTTCCGTCTGGATGGCGGGGCCATGTTCGGCGCCGTACCCAAAACGCTCTGGCAGCGCCTCATGCCCGCGGATGACGAGAATCGCATCTTGATGGCCACGAACTGCCTGCTGCTGCGGGATGGCGTGAATGTCGTCGTGGTGGACGCGGGCAATGGCGAGAAGGAGGACGCCCGCTGGCGCGACCGCTTCTGTCTTGAGCCCGATGCGCTTCTGCCGGGGCTTGCGGCTCTTGGGGTCGAGCCAGGGGATGTGACCCACGCGCTGATCTCGCACCTGCACTTCGATCACGCGGGCGGCTTTACCCGCCTCGACGGGGCCGGGCAGGTCGTCCCGACCTTCCCAGGCGCGAAGCACTTGGTTCAGGCAAAGGAATTGGCGATGGCCCGCAAGCCCCATCCCCGGGTGGCCGCCAGTTACATCCCCTCCAGCTGGGAGCCTCTGGAGGCAGCCGGACTGCTGGACACGGTGGATGGCGCGGCGGAATGCCTGCCGGACCTCTGGCTCCGTCCGTTTCCAGGCCATGTTCCGGGGCTGCAGGGCGTGGTGGTCACGGTGGGGGGTGCACCGGGGCTGGTGTATCCCAGCGACCTCATTCCCACCGCCAGTCACATCCAGCCGGTGTATGCCATGGGCTACGACCTGGATGTGATGACCCTCGTGGACACGCGGGTGGGGCTGCTGGAGTCCATTGCAGGAACCTCCTGCCGGATGGTGTTCGAGCATGATCCCCGTATGCCGGTGGGCACGGTTCAGCGGGATGCCCGGGGACGCTACACGGTGGTGCCGCAATAGCCACTGGCCGGGGCAGGGCGACCGTTCACCGGGTTGTGGGTTGATGGCGGGATGGAGAAAGGCGTTCAATGACGCCTTCCCCCCAACCCAAGGAGTACCCCATGCCCCCCATCCTGCCCACCCTCCTCGCCTCCTGTCTGGGATTGGCCCTCGTCGCCCAGGGCCCCGCGGCTCCCAAGGCAAAGGCGAAGACCACCGTACCCACCGTGCTTGATCGCGAGATATTCTTTGGCAACCCCGAGATCAGCGGCGCCCAGCTCAGCCCCGACGGGCAGTACATCGCCTTCGTGAAGCCCTACAAGGACGTGCGCAATGTCTGGGTGAAGAAGACCGGCGAGCCGTACAGCGCCGCGCGTCCCCTCACCGCTGATCCCAAGCGTCCCGTTCCAGGTTTCTTCTGGAGCCGCGACGGCAAGCAGGTGCTCTTCACCCAGGACAAGGACGGCGACGAGAATTTTAATGTCTACGCGGTGGCCCCGGGCGCTCCGAATGTCGAAGGGAAAGACGTGCCTGTCGCGCGCAACCTGACGGACGCCAAGGGGGCGCGGGCGATGATCTACGGATTGCCCAAGTCGGATACGGACACCCTGTTCGTGGGCCTCAACGACCGGGATGCCTCCTGGCACGATCTCTACAAGGTGAAGATCAGCACGGGCGAACGAACGCTGCTTCGAAAGAACACGGACAAGGTCGCGGGCTGGGTGTTCGATAATGAGGGGCAGCTGCGACTGGCGATGCGCACCACGGAGAAGGGCGACACGGAGATTCTCCGGGTGGATGCCGACAAGCTCACGGTGGTCTACACCTGCGGGATCTTCGAGAGCGCCTCGCCCGTGAACTTCCACAAGGACGGCAAGCGGGTCTACCTGCAGACCAACAAGGGCAACCGCGACCTTACGGAGCTGGTGCTCTTCGATCCCGAGACCGGCAAGGAGGAGAAGGTCGAATCCGATCCGCTCAAGCGCGTGGACTTCGGCGGAGCCTTCTTTTCCGACCTCACGAAGGAGCTGGTGCTGACGGCCTACGAGGACGACAGGACTCGGGTCTACTTCCGGGACAAAGGCTGGGAGGCGGACTACAAGCTGCTCCTGAAGAAGCTTCCGGGTCGTGAGATCAATTTCGGCTCCATGACGTCGGACGAGCAGAAGATGCTAGTGAGCGCCTCCAGCGATACCGATCCCGGCACGAACTATTTCTTCGATCGTAAGACCAAGAAGCTCACCGTGGAGTATGTGTCTCGGGAGAAGCTCCCCCGTGAGCAGATGGCCAGCATGAAGCCCATTCGCTACAAGAGCAGCGACGGTCTCGAGATCCCCGCCTACCTGACCCTGCCCAAGGGCGTGGCCGCCAAGAACCTGCCTCTGGTGGTCTTCCCTCACGGCGGTCCTTGGGCCCGGGACAGCTGGGGCTTCCAGTCCCGCTCGCAGTTCCTGGCGAACCGCGGCTATGCCGTCCTCCAGCCGAACTTCCGCAGTTCCACGGGCTTCGGCAAGAAGTTCCTGAATGCGGGCAACAAGCAATGGGGCGACCGCATGCAGGACGACCTCACCTGGGGTGTGAAGTACCTCGTGAAGACCGGCGTTGTGGATGCGAATCGCGTGGGCATCATGGGTGGCTCTTACGGCGGGTACGCGGCCCTGGCGGGTGCGGCCTTCACGCCGGACCTCTACAAGGCCTCCGTGCCCATCGTCGGACCCTCCAACCTGCTGACCCTGCTTGAGACCATTCCGCCCTACTGGGAGGCCGGTCGGGTCATCTTCCACGAGCGGATGGGCAACCCCGCCACACCCGAAGGCAAGAAGCAGTTGGAACGCCAGTCCCCGCTCTTCTCCGCCGACAAGATCAAGACGCCGATGCTGGTGGTGCAGGGTGCCAATGACCCGCGGGTGAAGAAGGCGGAGAGTGATCAGATCGTCATCGCCCTGCGGGATCGCAAGTTCCCTGTGGAATACATCTGCGCACCCGACGAGGGGCATGGCTTCCAGCGGCCTGTGAACAACATGGCCATGTTCGCCGCTGCGGAGAAGTTCCTCGCCAAGCACCTGGGCGGGCGTTTCCAGGACGGCGGGACACCGGAGGTGATGCAGCGGCTCAAGGAAATCACCGTCGATCCGAAGACCGTGACCCTGCTCAAGAAGGCCCAGGCGGGCCCCCTGCCGACGCCCGTCGCTGATCTCGGTACCTACACCGTGGCCTACAAGGGTGCCATCGCGGTGCAGGGGCGCGATCTGCCATTCACTGTCACCCGCGAGGTCAAGGAAGACGGGGACCAGTGGCAGATCCAGGACACCGTCGCCATGGGGATGATGGGCGAGATGAAACAGTCCGTGAACCTGGAGAAGGGCACCCTCAAGCAGCGCAAATCCAGCTTGAAGCAGGGGCCCATCAACATCGAGCTGGCCTTCGCGGACGGCAAGGTCACCGGGAGCATGGCCATGGGCGGTGCACCGAAGAACCTCAGCCTGGAGGTCGGCTCGGAGTTCTACGGCGAGCACGATGAGGCCCTTGCCCGCCTGCCCCTGGCGGAAGGCTACACCGTCGTCCTGAAGACCTTCGACGCGCAGAAGCAAAAGACCGCGCTCAAGCAGGTCAAGGTCCTGGGGATCGAGGAGTTCAAGGGACAGAAGACCTGGAAGGTGGAGTTCGCTTCTGCCGAGGGCGAGCCCGGTGGGCAGACGCTGTGGGTGGCCCAGGAGGGACGGCGGGTGCTCAAAACCACGCAGATTCTGCCCCAGATGGGCAATGCGTTGATGACCACCGAATTGCAGTAACACGGCCCGCACACGAAACGGCCCCGGGCGTTCCGGGGCCGTTTCCTTGCTCCTGCCGTGCGTTCAGTAGGTCTCGAACAGCCGCTGGATCTCTTTGGCGTCCTGGGTTCGGGTCAGGGCGAGCATCAGCAGCACGCGGGCCTTCTGGGGGCTGAGGGTGTCGGCCACCACGAAGCCGTCGGAGGCGTCCTCGGCCGCCTCGTTCGTGGGGCCATTGCCGGTGCGGCTCGCGCGCACCACGAGCAGGCCGCGCTTGCGTGCCTCCAGCAGCGAAGGCTTGACGCGAGTAGGCACGCTGCCGTCGCCGGTGCCGGAATGCACGATGCCCTTTGCGCCGGCGGCCACGAAGGCATCCACCGACGTGCGGTCGGCACCGGCATAGCTGGCGACGATCTCGACCCGGGGCAGCTCCTTCACGCCGTGCAGGTCGAAGACCGTGGCGGTGGTGTGGTGTCGCAGGGAAGCCCGGTAGAAGCGCGGTCCCGCCTGGGTCATGTAGCCCAGGGCGCCGAGTTCCGGGGCCTTGAATGTGTCGGTGAGCATGGTGTTCGTCTTGCTGACCTCCCGCGCCCCGTGGATCGTGTCGTTGAGCAGGACCAGCACGCCCTTGCCCCGGGCGGAAGGGTGGCCTGCGAGCCGCACACCGCTGAAGAGGTTCATGGGGCCGTCCGCGCTGATGGCGGTAGCGGGGCGCATGGAGCCCACGAGCACCACGGGCTTGTCGGACTTCACCACGAGGTTCAGGAAGTAGGCGGTCTCTTCCAGGGTGTCCGTGCCGTGAGTGATGACGACGCCATCCACATCAGGCTGCGCCAGCACGTCGTTGAGTCTGGCTGCGAGTTTCAGCCAGTGCTCCGGCGCCATGTCGGACGAGTCGAGCTTGAAGACCTGTTCGCCCCGGACGCTCGCCACCTTGGTCAGTTCCGGCACGGCGGCGAGCAGGTGGTCCACGCCGAGGGCGCCGGACTGGTAGCCCACGGTGGTGGTGGAACTGGCGCCGGATCCGGCGATGGTCCCGCCGGTGGCGAGGATCGTCACCCGAGGCAGGGGATCGGCGGCCAGGGCCGCAAGAGAGACAAGCAGGGAAAGGACGCACCGCATCCGCATCACACCTCCGGGTCCCCTCCGCATCGGGAATGGGGCCGTGTCTATTGTCCGTCCGGACGGCTGAGGCCTGGATCAAAGCCGCGCCGAAAGGGCGTCTCCATTGCATCGCCATGGGCATCGAATGCCTTGGTATCTGTCCTGCGTCGTGCGGGGAGTACCCTGGTTTCTGGAGGATCGTTCATGCCGCTGCTCGACTGTTCTGCCACCGCCGCCCATGCTCGGGAGCTTGTGGCCCGCAACGTGCAGGATCTGGGCTTCGCGCCTGGCCTCGCCGTTGTGCTGGGGAGCGAAGATCCCGGAAGCGTGCTCTATCGCAACCTGCTGCTCAAGGACTGCGAGTCCATGGGCATTGCCGCCAAGCCGTATCTGGTGCAGTCCGGCCTCCAGGCCGCGAAGCTCATCGCCCAGCTGAATCAGGATCGGAACACCCACGGCATCTTCGTCTTCTACCCGCTCGGCTATCCGGAGCTGAAGGACGACGGAATCATGGATCTGGTGGATCCCGGCAAGGACATCGAGGGGCTTCACAGCATCAACATCGGCTACCTGACGAAGTTCCGGAAGCGTCTGGACACGGGCACGGACCGGCGCGCCATCATGCCCTGCACGGGCCGCGCCGTGCTGAAGGTCATCAAGCATGCCTGCGGCGAAGACTGGTTCGCGGGACGCACGGTAGTCGTGATCAACGACAGCCTGCGCATCGGCCGTCCCCTCGCCGCCATGGTGGCGAACCTGCGCGGCACGCCCGTCATGTGCCACCAGCA
This sequence comes from uncultured Solibacteraceae bacterium, assembly GCA_964415525.1. GTDB lineage: Bacteria > Acidobacteriota > Holophagae > Holophagales > Holophagaceae > CAZPUI01. The sequence continues at coordinate 11,072 of CAYQAS010000062.1, read as the reverse complement.
CACGCGCCCCGAGCACCTCGAGGCTTTCGTGCGCCTCGCGGATGTGGTGGTGAGCGCGGTGCCCATGCAGGGCTACACCGTGCCCAGCGCCTGGATCAAGGACGACGCCCTCTGCATCGACCTCAGCCACGAAGGCAACTTCGACTTCGAGGCCCTCCAGGTCCGCGGCATCGGCTACACCGACAACGCCAAAAACAGCGTGGGCCGCGTCACCCGCGCCATGGCATTGCTGAATCTCACTTACGCGGCGGGGTGGGAAGAGCGGTGAGGACCCGAGCCACGAAGGGCCACGAAGGCACACGAAGAAGAGCAGCAAGGTTATTGATGGATTGGCGTTTCCGGCAACGAGTGCCGCAAGGGGAGATGCTCCGCCAGCCTGCCCTTCCTTCTTCGTGTAGGCGCGAAGCGCCCCTCGTGTCCCTTCGTGGCTCATCTTTTCTCGGTGGCTTGACACACTCCAGGTGCGCCCGGCATCGTAGGTGTGTCTGCGTTCTTTGTCAGTCTCATAGCGAACTATCCAGAAAGGTGGAGGGACGGGCCCTGTGAAACCTTGGCAACCTGCTCGCGAAAGCGAAGTGTGGTGCCAATTCCTGCCGGCGTAAGCCGGAGAGATATCGAGCAGTTGACGACTGACGATTAGAAGGGGCCCAACTTGTTTGGGCCCCTTCTGCATTCTTGGATCTCGCGTGTGACGACAGAGGCGCCTCTTTCCGGGAGGAGATCCATGAGCGACACCCACAGCTTCGAAACCCTGGCCCTGCACGCCGGTCACGCGCCGGATGGCGATACCAAGAGCCGGGCCGTGCCCATCTACCAGACGACGAGCTACGTCTTCGACAGCGCAGAGCACGGCGCGGCCCTGTTCAACCTGGAAGTGCCGGGCAACATCTACACGCGCCTGATGAACCCCACGACAGACGTGCTGGAGAAGCGCGTGGCGGCGCTCGAAGGCGGCATCGGCGCCCTTGCGACCGCCAGTGGCCAGGCGGCCATCACGCTGGCGCTCACGACGATCCTGAAGGCCGGCGATCACATCGTGGCGGGGGACAACCTCTACGGCGGCACCTTCAACCTCTTCAAAAACACGTTTGCCCGCCTCGGTATCACGACCACCTTCGTGAAGAGCGGCGACCTCGAGGCCTTCCGCGGGGCGGTGCGCCCCGAGACGAAGGCGATCTATGTCGAGGCCCTCGGTAATCCCAAGCTGGACGTGCCGGACTTCGAGGTTCTGGGTCGCATCGCGAGTGAGGCGGGTGTGCCGCTGCTCGTGGATGCCACCCTGGCGAGCCCCTACCTGCTGAACCCGTTGAAGCACGGCGCCAGCATCGTCATCCACAGCGCCACGAAGTACCTGGGCGGCCATGGCACCAGCGTCGCCGGGGTCATCGTGGATGGCGGCACGTTCAATTGGGCGAACGGCAAGTATCCCGAATTCACCGAGCCCAATCCCAACTACCACGGAGCCCGTCTGCACGAGCTTGCCGGTGCCGCCGCCTTCATCGCCAAGGCGCGGATCGAGGGGCTGCGGGACACGGGCGGCTGCCTCAGCCCCTTCAACGCCTTCCTCATCCTCCAGGGCATCGAGACGCTGCACCTGCGCATGCCGCGCCACGGCGAGAACGCTCTGGCCCTGGCGCAGTGGCTCAAGGCCCAGCCCCAGGTGGCCTGGGTGAACTATCCCGGACTGGAGGAACATCCGAGCCACGCCACGGCGAAGCGCTACTTCCGCCCGGGCGCGGGCTTTGGCGGGATTCTGACATTCGGTGTCAAGGGTGGCCTCGCTGCCGGCAAGACCGTCATCAACATGGTCCAGCTCTTCTCCCGCCTCGCGAATGTGGGAGACGCCAAGTCGCTCATCATCCATCCCGCCAGCACCACCCATCAGCAGTTGTCGGCGGAAGACCGCGTTGCGACGGGCGTGACGGATGATCTGATCCGCCTCTCCATCGGCATCGAGCACATCGAGGATCTCAAGGCCGATCTGGCCCAAGCCCTCGCGGAGGTCCGTCTGTGAATCATCCCCTGCTGGAGACGGCGCACACCGCCTATCGCATCACCGGCTCCGGGCCCCTCAAGGTCCTGCTCCTTCATGCCCTCACCGGCAGTCCCGATGCCGCGGACCGTGAGGGCGTGAAGGGCTGGTGGGCGCCGATCTTCAAGGAGGGCGCGCCTTTCTCCGCCGACCGAGCCACGGTGTGGACGCCCAACCTGCTGGGCAGCTGCTATGGCAGCACCGGCCCTGCAGATCACCAGCCTTGGCCCGCCTTCACCACTCGGGATCAGGCCCAGGTCCTTGCGGACTGGATCCTGCGAGAAAACCTGACATTCGATGTCCTGATCGGCGGAAGCCTCGGTGGCATGGTCGCGCTCGAACTGGCGCTCCTGCTTCCCGATCACTTCAAGCGTGTCGGGGTCATCGGATGCGGGGGGGACGGCGATGCCTGGATGTGGGGCACCAACGAGATCCAGCGGGCCATTCTGCAGAACCCGTCGCTGTCGGATGCCGATGCCATCGCCCTGGCGCGACACGCCGCCATGTTCACGTTTCGTGCGCCGGTGGGTATCAACGACCGATTTCCGGATCGGGACGGCATCAACAGCTGGATCCTCTTCCACGGCAAGGCCCTGGCGGACCGCTTCACCCGCGGCACCTTCATCGCCATGCTCGACGCCATGGACGGCCACGACATCGGCCGCGAGCGCGGGGGCCTCAGCCAGGCCCTGTGCGGCATGAAGGCCGAACTCTTCGTGCTCGGCATCGATTCAGACCTATTGTTCGTGCCCCCCATGATCCAGCGCCTGATGGACGCCGCCCGTGAGGCGGGCTGTCTTTATGACGCCCGCTGGATCCACAGCCCCCATGGCCACGACGCCTTCCTCATCGAGTGGGACCAAGTCGGTCCGTGGCTCTTCGAAGTGGCTGGCACCCATGCCTAGGCTCTCAGCACCTGGAGTTCCCATGTCTCTCAAAGTCCTCAAGTTCGGTGGCACCAGCGTCGGCAGTCCTGGGGCCCTGAAGCAGGCCGCTACCATCATCGGAAATGAGCTGCCCCAGGGCGGCATCGTCGTTGTTTCGGCTCTCTCTGGTACTACGGACCGACTGCTGGAAGCCATTGGTTCCGCCAGTCGCGGCGATGTGAATCGGGCCCTGGAACTGCACCGCGCCGTGGTTGAACGTCACCGGACCGCAGCGGAAGAACTGGGGCTGACAGAGGCTGTCGCATCCGCCTGGGCGCCGCTGCTTGAGCGGCTGGCGGGTTTGCTGGAAGGTATGGGGCTGCTCTGGGAAGCCACCCCCAAGGCCAAGGATGCGGCATTGGCCATTGGCGAGACCCTCAGCGCCCATCTCGTGACGGCCCTTCTGCAGAGTCGCGGACTTCCGGCAGAGTTCCGGGATGTGCGCGGGGTGATGCGCACGGACAACCGGCATGGCCGAGCCCGGCCTCGGCTAGAGGCGCTCCGCCAGGCCGCCCGGCCCTGGGGCGAGGATGCCCGTCGCGGCGCCCTCATCGTCGCCCAGGGCTTCCTGGGTCAGTGTCCGGATGGGGCCACCACGACCCTTGGCCGCGGCGGGTCGGATACATCCGCCACGCTGCTGGGCGAGGCGGTGGATGCGGTTGAAGTTCAGATCTGGACGGATGTGGATGGTGTTCTGACCGCTGATCCGAGCCTCGTGAAGGAGGCCCGTCCCATTGCGGAGATGAGTCTCGGGGAAGCCAGCGCCCTCAGCGCTTTTGGTGCCAAGGTCCTCCACGCCGACAGCCTCGCGCCTGTCTCGCGCGCGGGCTTCCGACTGGTGGTGGCGAATACCCACCGTCCGGAGGCCAGCCGTACGGTGATTCTCAAGGCTCCGACCATCCGCGGGGCAGGGGAGATTACCTCCGTGGCCTACAAGGAAGGCCTGACCTGCCTCCGCTTCAGCCCGGATCGGGAGCTGGATGCCGTCTTCCAGGCAGTAGCGCATTTGCAGGAATCCGGGGCATCCCGCTACGGACTGCTCTCCACGCCGGAAGGCAGTTTGCTGGTGGTGAGGCCCGAGCAGCCCTCCGCTGTCGCGGCCATCGAGGCCCTGCGGGCGGCAGGTGTGGCGACAGAGGACGGCTGGGCGGTGGTGGCGCTGGTGGGCGAAGGCCTGCACCGGGATCCTTCCACCATTCAGCGTATCCTCGGCAGTCTCCAGGATGAGCCCATCGCCGGCATCCTCAGCGGCGGCACGGGTATCTCCCTGGCCTTCCTGGTGCCGGAGGCTCGGCTGAAGTCGCTGATTCCCAGATTGCACGCGGTGTTCGTACTCGCCGAGGCACCTGCTGGGCGCTGAATCGGAACTAATTTTTCGCGCTTGTTCCCGACGAATCGCTCTGACGCCTTGCCATTAGGTCGGAATCCGCGCTCTGTCACTGCGCTAGAAGCGCATCCTAGGGCTCCTAGAAATATTATTTACCAGCCCATGAGTATCCAGCGGCGGGATAACTTGGGTCCATGCTCCGCTCCGGGTGCCTCGGACCGGCTGCATTCCAATACGTCCCCAGAACGGCCGAATCGCCCTCCAGGGCTGGCCCCTACCCATTTCAGGAGCAATCCCATGACCAAGATTCCCGTGACTGTCCTCGGCGCAACCGGCGTGGTAGGCCAGAAATTCGTCCGCCGCCTCCAGGCGCATCCCTGGTTCGAACTGCGCCATCTTACGGCCTCCGACCGGAACCTCGGCAAGCGCTATGGGGAGGGCTGTACGTGGCATGTGTCGGACTGTGAGCCCTACGGGGGCCGAGCCGACCAGGAGCTGCTGGCGTCCAGTCCTGAGGCGGCGTTCAGTCCCATTGTCTTCAGCGCCCTGGATACGGGGCCGGCACGGGAGATCGAGCCCGCCTTTGCCGCTGCCGGTGCGCTGGTCTTCAGCAACGCCGCAGCCTTCCGTATGGATGAGGATGTGCCGCTGCTGGTGCCGGAAGTCAATGGTGACCACATCGGCCTGCTGGACACCCAGCGCGCCGGTCGTGGCTGGAGCGGCGGTATCGTCACCAACCCCAACTGCACCGCCACGGTGCTGGTGATGGCCCTTGCTCCCCTTCAGGCGGCCTTCGGCATCGAGGCCATCCACATGACCTCCATGCAGGCGGTGAGCGGCGCGGGTTATCCGGGCGTGGCCAGCTTGGACATCCTGGGCAGCGTCATTCCCTTCATTCGCAATGAGGAGGAAAAGGTCGAGGAGGAGACGCCCAAGCTCCTTGGACAGTTCGTGTCCGGTCGGGTGGAAGTGGCGCCGATGGTCGTGAGCGCCCTCTGCAATCGTGTGCCGGTGATCGAGGGCCACACGGAGAGCGTGAGCCTGCGGCTGAAGGGAGATCCCAGTCCCGAGCAGGTGTTGGAGGCCCTGCGCTCCTGGAATCCGCTGAGTGGATTCGATCTTCCTACCGCGCCTCCGGTGCCCATCCACGTTCACATGGACGAAGCCCGCCCGCAGGTGCGTAAGGACGTGGGAATGGATGGCGGCATGAGCGTCCACGTGGGCCGCGTGCGTCGATGTCCCCTGATGGGCATCAAGCTCACGATCATGGGCAGCAACACGGAGCGCGGCGCCGCAGGTGCCAGTGTGTTGAATGCCGAGTGGGCCAGGGCACGCGGATATGCGAAGTAGCTTGAAGCGGAGCGCAGGGCGGCGAGAATAGGGACTTCCCAATCCATCTGGCCAACCCGGCCCAACATCGAGGAGTTCCGAATGAGCGACGGCGCAGCAGCAGCGGGCATCATGGGCATTCTCGGCATGGCATGCCTTGTGGGCGTCGCCATCGCCCTTATCCCGGCCATCTTCTACATCCTGACCATCAAGAAGGCGTTTGATCGCATTGCGCCGGATCGCCGCGAGATGGAAGGCGGCATGGCATGGCTGCTCCTGATCCCCCTGTTCGGGATGATCTGGCACTTCTTCATCATCATCAAGCTCACCTCGTCGTTCGCGAAGGAGTTCCAGGCTCGGGGACTGCAGACGGATGATCCCAAGTTCGGCTTCCTGTTCGGCATCCTGGGCTGCGCGCTCCCCTTTGCCGGTTGGATTCCCCTCCTCGGCATCCTGGCCGGTCTCGGTGGTCTGGTTTGCATGATCCTCTGGTGGGTCAAGGTGGCGAACTACAGCAAGCAGCTCGCCTAGCTTCGATTCTGCGACGCAACGAGGGGGCCATCCGGCCCCCTCGTTGCGTCATAGCCCGACTTCCTTCCCGAGGGTCTGGCGTTCCATCTTGAAGGCCGGCTCGTCCACGTGGGCCTGGAGCACGGCCTTGGCCTGATCCTTCTTCCCGAGCTTGAGCAGGGCCGTGGCTCGCTGAAGAGACACCCAGCCCACGAGGGCCGCCTGGGGCTTCTCTGGGTAAAGCGCGAGGGCGCCCCGCCAGTCGTGCTGGGCGGCGCGGAGGTCCGCCACCAGCACCGTGAGGGGCTCGCGATCGGCACCCTTTTCCGGGGCACGACTCAGCCACCCCTCGGCCTCCTTGAGTCGCTGTCCAGGCTTTTCATCCTTGGTGGCGGGGCGTCGCAGCAACGTGAGCAGCAGCTGGATGCGCACTGACCCTGCCTTGGCGCGGGGCAGGCGTTTGCCAAGGGCTGTCCAGTCCTTGCGTACCGCCATGGCCTGGGAGGCGCGCAGTGCTTCTATCGGTCCTGGTGCCTTGCCTTCGGCCAGTTCGAGTGTGGCCGCTGGGTGGGCTTCCGGAAGGATGGCTTCGGCCAAGGCCTTGCCGAGTGCCGACTGCTCCGCCGGAGAGGCCAGGGCCTTCAGGTGCAGGGCCGCCTCGGGCAGACCGGCGCTTGCGAGGGCCGTACCCAGGCTCAGGCGGGTATCGGCGGAGAGGGCATCGAGGTGCTCGGCATCGAGGTAGGGCAGGAGGGCGCCAGGCCGCTTCTTCTCCAGGCTGTCGCGTGTGAAGGCGCGGAAGGCGTCCGAACGCAGGCTGTCAATCCGGGCCGCATCTGCCGGAGCTGCCTTGGCGCCCTTCAGTGCTTCTGCATGATCCATGGCCTCCCGCCAGCGGGATTCCTTCAGAGCGATCCGGAGCCGTACGGCCGTGCGCTCCCGTGCGACATCTCCTGTCGGATCCACCGTGCCCATCTCCTTGAGCAGCTGGGCTGGCTCCGGAAATGCCTTTGCAATCTTCGCGGGCACCTTGCCTTCGGAGAGCAGCATGGCCAGGGCGAGGCGTGCCTCGTCCGCCTCTGGCGTCTTAGGCTGTTCTCGCAGGAGCTTGCGCAGGGCCTCGGCTGCACTGCGGCCTTCTCCAAGAGCCGCAAGATGCCTTCCCCAGGCCAGCTGTACCTTGGGCCAAAGGATGCCCTTCGGGAATTTCTTGATGTAGCTCTTCACGGCCCGGTCGGAGGCGGCGCGGTCATCCGCACTGCACTGGACAATGGCGAGAGCGGCAAGGCCGTGCTCCGTGGGCTCATCCTTTCCGAGGGGATGCAGTGATTCGAGGATGGGAAGTCCGTCCGTGGGCCTTCCCTGCTCCACGAACATCCAGAGCAGAAGGTCCTGGGCCAGTCTTCGCGTACGGGGTGGAAGGTCGCTATCCACGGCCTTGCGCAGCCGTGCCTCGGCATCCTTGAATCGCTTGTGCTGCATGGCCTCCTGGGCCAGCACCAGCTGCGCCTCCACCAGCAGCGGGGACTGGGGCCAGCCGCGTTCCAGCTTCTTCAGCGTGGTTGCGCCTCCCATCACGTCGCCGAATTCCGCCTGCAGCATGCCCTGGGTGAATAGGCAGTATTCCTTTTGTGGGGCCTTGCTGCCCCTGAACGTATGCTTCGAGAGCAGCTTCAGCGTCTCCTGCCGAAGGGTGGCATCCTGCGAGCTCATGGCCTTTCGGGCTGCGGCTTCAATATCCGCATCCGTGCGGGGTCCCTTTCGGCTCTCCTCTGGCGGATTGGACATGCCTGGACAGAGGCAGATCCCCGAGAGAGCCAGGCAGGCGGCCACGGCCCTCCAAGTGGCCTTCAAGGGAGCCACCTCGCGAGGAGGGCGCGTTTGGCGTGTTCGAACTGGTCCTCGGTGAGTAGGCCCTTGTTGCGCAGGCCCGCCAGGCGCTCAAGGTCATCCAACGCCTCTGCGCCGGATTCGACGGGGGCAGGGCTGATGCGCTGCGCCAGCATTTCCATGCGTGCCTTGGAGGCTTCGAGCTTCTCCACCTGCGATTCGAGTGCTTTCACGCGCAGCCTGAGACCATCGCGCTGCTCAAGCAGGTCGATGCGTTCCATAAGACGTCTCAGGATGTTGCGGAACTGGTCGAGGTGCAGGGGCTTCGTGACCATGCCGTAGGCCCCGAGATCCATGGCCTCCGTGGCTTCGCGCACGCTGGCGAACCCACTCATCACGAGCACCGTGCAGCTGGGACTGATCTGGAGGGCCTTGCGAAGCACATCCATGCCGCTCTTGCCGGGCATCACGAGGTCTGTCAGGACCAGATCGAAAGGTGGCCTAGCTTCGATTAGCTGCTGCTCAGCCTCCTCGCCAGAGGCAGCCTGGGTTACGAGAAAGCCTTCGTGCCGAAGGACATCCGTCAGGGTCTCTCGCAACACAGGATCATCGTCCACGAGGAGCAGACGGTGAGGGGGGAGGTGGGTCGGGATGATAGGTGTCACTTGGATGGCATCAGGAAATGAAGGTACAGGAAGTTGGGGGGCGGGACTTTCCGCAGGTCAGGCTGCACCCTTCAGTCGGTACACATAGGCAAGAACTTGAGCGACTGCCTGGTAGAGCTCAGGCGGGATGGGTTCGTCCAAGTCTACGCTCCAGTAGAGCCCCCGCGCCAGCGGCGGGTTTTCTACCACCACGACGTTGTGCTCCTTTGCGATCTTGCGAATCTGAAGGGCAAGGTGGTCAACACCCTTGGCCACGCACACGGGGGCAGCCTTCTCAGGGTCGTAGAGGAGCGCAACGGCGAAGTGGGTGGGATTGGTGATCACGACCGTGGCCTTCGGGACCGAGGTCTGAATGCGCCGCATCATGGTTTGGAACATGATCGTTTTCTGTCTGCCCTTGATTTGCGGGTTGCCCTCCGCATCCTTGGACTCGTCCTTGATCTCCTGCTTCGTCATGCGCATGCCCTTCTCGAACTGGAAGCGCTGATAGAGGTAGTCGGGAAGCACGAGGAAGAGCATGGCGATCAGGATGTTGCGGTACAGGACGAACAGGCTCTCCTGAAGGAATTGAAGGCTCTGGCTGAGGGGGAGTTTCAGGGCACCCATGAAATGGGCGAGACGCGTGTCGAGCACCGAGTAGGCCACCCAGGCGAGGATGCCCAACTTCAGGACGCTCTTGAGGACTTCCACCAGGGCGCGGGCGTTGAACAACCTCTGGAATCCCGCCACAGGGTTCAACCGGGTGAACTTGGGTTTGATGGCATTCCCGGAGATGTGCCATCCGTGCTGGGCTACCTGGTTGAGGAGGGCCACGACGAAGTTCACTCCCAGGAAGGGGAGGATGATCCGCACGATGACAGAGAGCAGGTCGGCGCCCAGGGCTCCGAGCCCAGCGGCGTCCAGGCCCCCACGCCCCGCCAATCTCAGGAAGTGCGTCAGCTGGCTCCGGAGCAGCGTGAATGCACCGCCCCACACCCCCATGAAGAGGAACAGGTTCGTCCACAGCATCAAGGTCGCGTCCAGATCGGTGACCTTGAGGACGGAGCCCTCGTCCCTGGCCTGTTCCCTTCGTTTGGGTGTGGCCCTCTCAGTTCTTGAAGGATCCTGGGCCATGGTCTACCTCAGGAGCCGGAGCCCCTCGAGGGGCGCTTGCTGGAAGAGGGGCAGCAGCCAAGCGCTGAACTCCTTCATCAGGATGATGAAGACCGCTAAGCCGATGCTGATCTTGAGCGGGAAGGCGAGCTGGATGAGCTGAAGCTGGGGGAGGAGTTTGGCGGCGATCCCCTCCAGGACATCCACGAAGAACAGGGTGAGGAGCACGGGACTGGCCAACTGGAGGCCACGCGCCAGCAACTGCCCCGTCATCACGATGATGTCCTGCATGTGGAGGGGGACGCCGCCACCGATGGGCACGAGTCGGTAGCTCTCCACGAGCGCGAGGATCATCTGATGGTGAAGTCCGCTCAGAAAGATGAAGAGCAGGGTGATCTGGAGCATGATCGCGCCGGATACGGAAGAACTGGCACCGCTGCTGGGGTCGAGGATCTGGACGAAGGAGAAGCCCATCTGGGTGTCCATGAGCTGACCCGCGAAGGCCACGGCATCCATGATCCAGGCCACCACGAGGCCGAGCAGCAGACCCGAGAGGAACTCCGTGACCAGCAGGGGAATAAGCCCCCAGATGCCCGTTGGAAGGGCGGTGGGCCGTGGGATCACCGGCATGATGATGAGGGCGGTGAGGCTCGCGAGTGCCGCGCGGATCACGACCGGGAGCCGCTCCTGACCCAATCCTGGCAGCACGGCCAGGAGACCGGACAGCCGCACCACCACCAGGAGCCAAACCAACGCGTGGTCCGCGGCAAAGGACCAGATGGCTGGAGAGAGAAATTTGGGCTCCACGGGCGGATTCAGTTCAGGGCGCGGACCACGCCATTGAATTCCGTGAACATCTTGGTGGTGAAGGCCACCATCACCCGCATCATCCAAGGGAAGGTGAACACCACCACCCCCATCACCGCCAGGAGTTTGGGCACGAAGGCCACCGTCTGGTCCTGAAGGCTCGTGACCACCTGGAACACGGAAATGGCCAAGCCGATCACCATGCTCACGATGAGCGCCGGTGCGGAGACGTAGAGCGCCGTCTTCAGGGCGGCACGGCCGATATCGAGAATGACGAGTTCGTTCATGGCATCACGCAGTTGGGAAATGGTTGGAACGCGGGGCGACTCATCCGAACCCCTTCACCAGGGACCCGCCGCTGTGAACGCAGGCCGCAGGCCAAGTGAACAGGAAGGCAGTCCTGTGGACTGCCTGATCGGTGGGAGACCCGCCGCTGTGAACGCAGGCCGCAGGCCAAGTGAACAGGAAGGCAGTCCTGTGGACTGCCTGATCGGTGGGAGACCCGCCGCTGTGAACGCAGGCCGCAGGCCAAGTGAACAGGAAGGCAGTCCTGT
>CAYQAS010000061.1:0-26151 GCA_964415525.1 uncultured Solibacteraceae bacterium | reverse complement strand
GGGGGGGGACAGGCTCTCCGCACTGGGCGGCGGTGGCCATCCCTCCCTCCAATTGATCCTCGGCGAGCTCGTACTTGGCCATGCGATCCAAAACCGCCTGGGGTACATGAACACCGGGAATTTCTGTTGCCATGAATTCGGCGTTGCGCAGGCTCTTGAGGGGCCAAAGGCCCGCCACCACCGGGATGCCGAAGGGTTCGGCGAAGTCCAGGAAACGGAAGAGGCTCTCGGCATCGAAGACCGGCTGGGTCACGGTCCACTCGGCCCCGGCTTCCACCTTCCGGCGGTAGCGCAGCCACTCGCGTTCGCGATCCGGCGCATCGGGATTGGCGCCCACGCCGATGCTGAAGGCCGCAGGCGTACCGATGGGACTGCCACCCAGGTCCAAGCCGTGGTTGAGGTGGCGCAGGATGCCCACGAGGCCGATGGCGTCCACATCGAAGACCGCAGTCGCCTTGGGATAGGGGCCGAGCTTCGGTGGATCCCCGGTGATTGCCAGGACGTTATGCAGGCCGAGGGCCGCGGCGCCCAGCAGATCCGCCTGGATGCCCAGGAGGTTGCGGTCGCGGCAGGCATAGTGGAGCACCGTCTCGATGCCCACCCGCTGCTCGATCAGCAGCGCCGTGGAAAGTGCGGAGAGGCGGGCCATGGCGCGGGGACCGTCGGGGATGTTGATGCAGTCGGCGCCGAGGTCACAGCATTGCTGAGCCTTCTCCAGCATCTTGGCCATGTCCAGGCCCTTGGGGGGCACCAGCTCCACGGAGTAGATGAACTCGCCCTGGGCGAGCTTTGCGTTCATGCGGCTGCGCTGGGCGAAAGGCACCGCAGGCTGGCTCTGGGCCTCCTGGATATGGAGCCGCTCCTCCAAGCCGTCCTGGAAGGCGTTCTCCTGGCGAAGCGCGCCGTACATCGCCCGGGTATGGGCGGGGCTCGTGCCGGCGCAACCGCCGATGGCACTGGCACCCTGGAGGAGCGCCTGACGCGCGAACTCGCCGAGGTATTCGGGCGAGGCCATGTAGAGCAGGCGACCGTCCACGACCCGCGGCAGACCGGCGCTGGGCTGAAGCAGGATGGGCAGCTGCACCGCCTCCTTGATGCGCGGCAGCAGTTCCAGCAGCAGGGTGGGACCGCCGCCTTCGGAGAGCCCGACCAGATCCGCGCCAGCTTCCGCGGCCTTGGCCGCAAACCATTCCGGTCGCACCCCAAAGGCTCCGTGGCCCTGTTCATCCGTGCTGAGGAGCACGGCCACCGGAAGGTCCGCAACCGCCTTCAAGGTTTCCAGCGCCAGCAGCGCCTCGGCCACATCCCGGAAGGATTCCAGCACGAAGAGGTCCACACCGCCGTCCACCAGCGCCTGAGCCTGTTCGCGGAAGGTGGCCCGAGCCTCCTCCAGGCCCAGGGAGCCATAGGGTTCCAGGGCCAGTCCCAGGGGACCGATGCAGCCCGCGATCCAGCCTTCGCCACCCGCCAGGGCCTTGCGAGCCAGCTGCGCCCCGGCACGGTTGATGTCCACCACCCGTTCGGCGAGCCCGAAGCCCGACAGCTTGGCGCGGTTGGCCGCCCAGGTGTTGGTGCTCAGCACTTGGGCACCGGCCTCCACAAACTCCTTGTGGATGGCCAACACCAGATCTGGCCGTCCCAGGTTGGCCTCATCGAAGCTGCTGTTGATGAAGACGCCGCGCTCGTAGAGCACGCCGGGTACCGATCCGTCGAAGAGGAAACGGGCACCAGACTGGAGGTGATCTCGGAAGGACTGGGTCATCGGAGTCTCGAGCGAAAAAGGTGCGTCGCTCCACGTGCGATGTCGAGGGGGAATCCCCTGTCTCCATTCATCCCGTGATTCGCTTTGCCGTTCGACTTCAGCTCGTCATCTGTCCGGCCTTTCGCCGGCGGGAATTGGCACCACGCTCGAAGCAGGTTGCCAAGGTATCAAAGGGCCCGTCCCTCCACCTTTCTGGATATCGCGCTATGGAACTGACAAAGAACCGTTGGAAATCCCATCCTGCCCAACTTGACCGCATTGGTCAAGTTGCCTCGCAGGACGACACGTCGCAACGGGGCCAAGTCCGCAGCGCAGGCTTCACGCGTTCAAAGGCCATGCGGTGCCCATCAGCGGGATACGCGTCGGCATGATTCCGTCATTTTGGTGTCAGTAGGGATAAACGCCTCGCCCTCTCCGATGAACGGTCCAACGACTACGCTGAGCATCCCTCAGCGAAGGGACGGCACCTGCAAGTCCAGGGTCTGCCCGCCCCGGCGGACCCGCCACCCATGAGCCACGCCCTTCTGCAGGAAATCCCTCACGCTCCAGAGCGTGAGGGCCTCGCCTTCCAGAGAGCCGACCCGCAGCACCTCGTCCCCGGTGCGCAACCCCGCCTTGTAGTAGGCGCTCACGGGTCGAAGCGGATGCACCACCAAGACCCGCCCCCCCGACCGAGGTTCCCAGCCGAGGAGCACACGGCAGGGATCCTTGCGGTAGGGCAGACTCCCGTCCGGATTGATCGCGAACGTGATCCGTTGGCGGAGGAAATCCAGCGCCACCGGCGCGGCCCCGAGCACGTCAAGGCCCACCTGGGGATTGCCCTCCCCGGGCTTCACCAACTCAAGATCCACGTTCTTCCAAGAACGCTCTCCCGCTGGAATCTTGGGCATGCGCACCGAACGCCCCTCCATGACCGCTCCCGTCACGCTGGCATAGTAGTACAGCTCCTCCGGCGTGGGCTTGCCGCCGGCTTCCCCTGGTGCCTGAAAGCCGCCAACAGCCCCGGTATCCACCATGCAAGGCACGACCGTGCCACCCAACTCCACGTCAAAGGTGGGGTTGCCTCCAGGGTTGAACCCAAGGGGCAGGCTGTGTCCCTGGATCCCCTGCCACCAGCGGATTTCCTTGCGCTCCATGTCCAGTACGAATCGCGTGTCCCTCAGAGCGCTCATGCCCAGGATGCCGTCCACGGGCTCGTCCTGCAGCCGCCCGATGAAGGAGCCCTTTAGATCCAGGCGGAGAGCGGTGAGGTCATCCTGGGTGCGTCCCGCAAGGGTCAGGCGCTTCAGGTGCACCGTCTGGTTGGCAACCTTCTGGCGGGTGCCATCCACCATAGAGAGGTCACCCCCGCCGTCCTCCCAGAAGAAGTCCGCTGGCACCGAGGTGTCGAGGACGCTCTGACCGGCGCCGGTGTCGAACAGGAACCGGAAGGTGCGGTCTGGCACGCCGGGCTTCAAAGTGGAGAGCCGCACCCGAACGATGGGATGTCCCAGCTCATTCACCTCCAGGGCAGTGACCTCCGCGCGGGGGCGCTGGTCGGCCAGACCCGGTAGCCCCAGGAAAAGGCAGGCGATCGACAGGATGTTTTTCATGAACGTCTCCAGAACCCAGGGTAGTCCACTCCCGGTAGTGGCGGCATGGACCCGTGCTCCGCGTGGTGTACGCACACGGGAGGATGACCCGGAGTGCCGTCCGATAGACTGAGGCCATGCTCACCTCGATCCGCATCCGCAACCTGGCCCTGGTGGAAGACCTGACCCTGGAGCTCCGGGGCGGATTCACGGTGCTGACCGGCGAGACCGGCGCAGGCAAGTCCCTGTTGGTGGACGCGTTGAGCCTGCTGGTGGGCGCCCGCGGGGATTCCGAGGTGGTGCGTCAGGGCACCGAACGCGCCCAGGTGGAGGGCGTGGTGGAGGGCCGTTTCGAGGAATGGGCCGCCTTCCTGTCCGAGCGCGGTTTCCCGGAAGAGCAGCCCGTGGTGCTGCGCCGGGAAGTCTCCAGCGCGGGCCGCAGCCGGGCCTGGATCAACGGCAGCGCCTGTGCCCTGGCGGATCTGCGAGAGGCAGGTCGCCTCTGGATGCGCCTGGCCAGCCAGCACGACCACCAGAGCCTGCTCTCGGAAGAACGCCACCTGGCCCTGCTGGACGAAGTGCTGGGCCTCGATCCCGATCTGACAGAGGCTGTCCAGGCGGTGCGCGAAGCCGACCTTGTGTTGAAGGCCCGACGCCGCAGTGAGTCCGAGCGAGAGGCCCGGCTGGCGAGCCTGGAAGAACTGTTGGAGGGGTTGGCGAAACTCTCACCCAAGCCGGGTGAATGGACGGCCCTGCGTGCGGAGCGCGAACCCCTGCGCCACGCGGCCTTACTGGAGTCCGCCTACCGCGAGGCCGCGGAGGCGCTGCAAGAGGCCCTGCCCCGCCTGGAGACCGCCCAGCGCGCCATGGCTCGCTGCGTCACCATCCTGCCGGAGACCCAGGAGGGCTCGGACCGCCTGCGTTCCAGCCTACTGGAGATCGAGGATCTGGGCGCCCTGGCCCAGGATCACGCGATGCGCTGGAGTCGCGCGGGTGCGGAACGTCTGGATCAAGTGGAGGAGCGCCTCGCCGCCTTCGAACGCTTGGCCCGGCGCCACCGCTGCGAACCGGATGAACTCGCGAATGTCCAGCAGCGCCTGCTGGAGGAACGTAAGGCCCTCTCCGGCGGCGCCGCCAGCCTCGCGGAGCTCGAGCGGGCCCTGGACAAGGCCTGCCGTACCTACCTTGAATCGGCAGAGGCCCTGCACACGCAGCGCCTGACGGGCCTTGCCCCCCTGGAGCGCGAAGTCCATGGACGCCTCGCCCGCCTCGGCATGGGCAGCGCCCGGCTCCAGATCCGCCTCGAAGCGGTGGCGGAAGCGGGCAGTCCCGTGCTCCGCGGTGGGGTCGCCGTGAAGGTAACCGCCACCGGTTTCACCGGCGCGGCCATCTGGATCGAACCCAACGTGGGCGAAGGTTTCCGCCCCCTGGCGAAGATCGCCAGCGGCGGCGAACTCAGTCGCGTCCTGCTGGCCCTGCTGGGCGCCGGAGCCCGCACCGGACAGGGCGGCCTGACCCTGGTACTGGATGAAGTGGACGCGGGCCTCGGCGGTGAAACCGCCCTGGCGGTGGGCGCGGCACTGCAGGATCTCGCCGCGGCGCATCAGGTGCTGGCGGTGACCCACCTCGCTCAGGTGGCGGCCCGCGCTCATGGCCACGGCTTCCTCAGCAAGGAAACGGTCGACGGACGCACCCGCAGCCAGCTCGCCTGGCTGGAAGGCAGCACTCAGCACCGCGAGCTGGCCCGCCTGCTTTCGGGCCATCCCGATGGCAAGGAAGCCCTCGAACACGCGAAAGCCCTGGTGGGCGCGCACTGATTCAGGCTCCACACACGCAAGCGACTGTCCAACCTCCTCGCGCCAAGTTACTTTCTCCAGGCAACTTGAATGGCGTCAAGTCAGTGTGTGTCTATTTTTCGCCAAGAACCTTGACGATGGCGAAATTTGAACGAATATGGTTCCAGGAGAACGAACCATGCGCACCTTCGGATACAAGCTTCCCGGTTACTTCATGGAATACGGCCCCATCTCCGCCCCGAACGAAGACGGAGCCCGTGCCGCCATCCGCCAGCGCCTCGGGGTCCGCAAGCTGCCCGGAGGCATCCACGTGTGGGACCTCGCGGACCGCCCTCTGGCGAAATGGAAGGTTGCCGAGGCCAGCTGAAACACCCGCGCCCTCGACGTTCGTAGCCCACATGCCTCGGCGTGATACGAACGGTCAGGGCTTGGGTGGTCCCCATATGCAACGCCCTGCTTCAGCCCCAGGTTTCAGTGCAAGGAACGCCGGATGCAGAGAGAAAGGTCGTCTCAGGCCTCTTCGCCACTGGACCAGCGATTGCCCCCTCGAGCCCGGGCGCGAGCGAGGTTCACACGGGCCTTATCCAGCAGCTCCTCGGGTCCCCGGTACTGACCCGGGAATCCAGCCGCCAGTCCCACGCTGACGGATGGCCATTCCCCGAGATCGAAGAGATCCCCCGCCTTGGCCAGAGCTCGGACCCCGCTCAGGATGGCCAGCGCCACCACATGAGCCGAGGGCACATCGGCCTCCGGCAGCAGCAGCAGGAAGGTGGCGTCCGCTTCCCGGGCCACCACATCCTCTACCCGGCCCGCCGCATGCCGAATGGCATGGGCCAGGGCCATCAGGCGTGCGCGGCGCAGATCCTCAGGGCCCGTGCCTTCCGTGGGCCAGGTGCCATCCGCCTCCACCACCAGCAACGCCACGGGCTCTCCCTTGCGGGCGGCGCGCAGCCACTCGTCCCCCATTCGGGCACTGAAAGCATCCCGATCCGCCAGCCCCGTCACCGGATCCGTGTGGATCCAGTGGCTTTGAGCCCCTTGAAGACGGCTGAAACGCAGGTGCAGTCGAAGTCGGGCCCGAATTTCGGACTCAAGCAGCGGCCGGGAGAGCACGTCCGTCGCCCCCGCGGCGTAGGCTGCGTCCAGGGTGGCTGGTTCCCGATCCGGCAGCACCAGCAGCACATCCGCCCCCGCCCGTTCCAGGCCTTCCAAAGGTCCACGCCCCTGAAGGGGCTCCCATGCCAACACCGCCAGGGTTCCCGCGTCCGGATGAGCCTCGGCGGGACGAAGATCCGCCCCCAGGGCCTTCAGCATCGGCGCCAGCAGGAGTTCGTCCGCGGCATCCACCTGGAGCAGCACCGGGCGACCGGCAAAGGCCTCGTCCGGCGTCATGTCAGATCCACAGCAGCGGCACGAGGCCCAGGGCCGCGAGCGCCACGAGCATCGTCAGGGCCCAGCGGCCAGTCATGCGCTTCGCGAAGAACCAGGCATAGCCGCCCTTTACCACGTTGTTGCTCGCCGTCGCAATGATGATGCTGGCGGCGGCGACCCGCAGGTCGGTGTCCATCCCCGCCGACTGGGTCAGGCCCATGATGAAGGGATCCACGTCGGTGACGCCCATGATGGCGGCAAGGGTGTAGACGCCGCGGTGCCCGAGATACATGACGGCGAGGCGGGTCACCACCATCACCACCAGGAAGATGGCAGCGAAGGTGAGCGCTGCCCGCAGGTCCAACGGGTTGCGACGCTGCTCGGCAGCGGCGCCCCTGTGGTCCTCCCGGGCACGGGCCCGGGACCAGAACCATGCAGTGCTGAGGGCGGCCACGGAAAGCCCCACGAATCCGGGCGCCAGCATCCGCATCAGCGGCTTGTTGAACATGCCCACCAGCACTAGGATGCGCAGGTACATCATGCCGCTGGCAGACAGGATGGCGCCGGAGTAGGTGTAGGGGCGCGATTCCTGGGCAGCGCGCTTGGCCAAGACCACCGTGGTGACCGTGCTGGAGTAGATCCCGCCGAGGACGCCGGACAGGAACACACCGCCCCGTCCCTTCGCGACCTTGAACAGCAGGTAGGAGCCGTAGGACACCGCACTCACCGCCACGACCACCAGCCAGGTCTTGTAAGGATTCAGGTGGAAGCGGGTGTAGTCGGCATTAGGCACGAGCGGCAGGATCACCGCGCTGAGCATCAGGAACTTCGTGAAGGCGATGACCTCGTCTGAGTTCAGCCGCTCGCCGATGCCTTCCAGGCTCTCCTTCAGTTCCAACAGGAAGAGGGCCGCCACCACGAGGGTGCAGGCGATCCAGTAGTGGTCCTTGAAGACCAGGGCGCCCACGAGATACACCGTTAGGCCGGAAATCTCCGTCGTGATCCCGGCATCGGTGCTGAAGCGCAGCTTGTACCAGTAGCTCACCAGCATGAAGGCACCCACCACCGCGAAACCCACCACCATGGCCATGAGCGCGCCCTGCCCCAGGTAGGCCAGGGTGTAGCCCATGAGGCCCAGGAGCGGGAACGTGCGCACGCCACCGAAGGTCCGCTTGCCCTCCCGCTTCAGTCCTTCTCGTTCCAGTCCCACGAGGAAAGACAGGACCAGGACTAGCCCTAGTTGGGAGACCTCGGAAGGCAGACTGCTGATGAACTTAGGAACCATGCGGACCTCAGGGGATCCGTCATTGTCGCCACCTGCGGAAAGTCAGGGAACCGCGAAAGGCGCTAAAGCGCTGCGCGCCTGCGAAATGGGACCGACCAGGCCGCCGACCGCCATCCCCAATGCTCCGTTCGCTTCTTTCGCGCTGTTTCGTGTCTTTCGCGGTTTCCCCGATCAGGGCCGGTATTCCGCCACGCTCTCTGTGGGATGCAGGTTCTCGGTGACTCGGGCGCAGACAACCGTCACCCGACCATCTTCGAGGGTGGCCTTGGCGAGTTCGAAGAGCCACTTCGCCAACCGTTCGCTGGTGGGACTGAAGGGAAAGATCGTCACCTTGATGCCGCCGGGAAAGGCATTGCGGGCGCTGTGCAACTCGCCTTCATGGGCCTTCTGGCGGGTGCCGAGGTTTCCCAGCGTCTCCATGCGGGTGTTCACCAGCTCCTCGCCCACCTTGGCCAGATCGCCGCCGATCTTCTCCCAGGTCTTTTCCCCCATGGCCAGGCTGTGGTCCAGCAGGTCGTGGGCTGGCACCAGCACCCGGCGTCGCACTTCGCCGAAATCCAATACGAAGCCTTCGGAGTCCAGCGTCTCGGAGCTCAGCGTCAGCTCGAACTTCCACGTGTGGCCGTGAAGCGAGATGCAGGGGCCCGCATGGCCACGGACATGGTGAGCGAAAGAGATGAAGGTGCTGTTGGTGACGGTAAACATCGGACACTCCGGGTTCACCACCTTACGCCGCCCGCCTCAGCCCTCCAACCCCCAACGCGACAGGAAACCCGCACGGTATGTGCGACTCAAGACGACGTGGCTGTCATCCTTCAGCACCAGCAAGGCATCGCCGTGATCCCAGGGTTCCAGGTGGGTGACGGCATCCAGGGCCACCACTTCGCTGCGGTGAACCCGGACGAAGCGCCGGGGATCGATCCGAGCTTCCAGGTCCGCGAGGGGGCGCCGCACCAGGAACTCCCCCTGCGCCGCGTAGACCCGCACCAGCCGCCCTTCGGCCTTCAGTCGACAGATGGTTCGCAGGTCGACGGGGATCCAGCGGTCCTCCGCCTTGACCACTAGCCGTTCCAGCGGGCGAGCCTCAAGCCGCGCCAGGAGCGGCTTCAGTGACGGATCTTCCCGGGACGCCCCCAATAGCTGCGCCGCGCGATCCAAGGCCCGGCGGAAGCGGATCCCGTCAAAGGGCTTCAGCAGATAGTCGACGGCGGAAGCCTCGAAGGCCGCCAAGGCGAACTGGTCGTAGGCCGTCGCAAACACCACCACGGGCAGCGGCGGTTCCAGGGCCTCCAGCACCTCGAAGCCCGTGAGACCGGGCATCTGGATGTCGAGCAGGACCAGGTCCGGCTTCAGGCTGCGGATCCGATCCAGTGCTTCCAGCCCATCCCGCGCCTCCCCCACCAGGGCGAAGCGCCCGTCCTCCCCCAGGAAGCGCTTCACCTTCGCGCGAGCCGGAGCCTCGTCATCCACCACGAGGGTGCGGAAGGGCTCACCCATGAATTTCCTCCAGGGGCAGCCTCAGGCGGACACGGCAGCCCCCGGCGGGGCGGTTCTCCATCTCCAGCGCGGCGGCATCGCCAAACTGCAGGGCCAAGGTCTCCCGCAGGTTCCGCAGGCCTGTGCCGTTCCGGTTCACGGTCGCCTCCGCCAGCCCCGGTCCGTCGTCCACCACTTCCAGTGTCAGGTCTTCCGCAGTGCGGGTTCCGGCGACGGCGATATGCAGGGACCGGGTTCCATCCTGGTGCTTGAGGCTGTTCTCCACGAGCCGCTGCAGGCAGAAGCGGGGCACGACGGCCTCCATCGGCGCGTCCCCCAGGTCCACCGTGACGGAGAGGCGATCCTCGAAGCGCGCCAGGGCGAAGTCCAGGTAGGCCTCCAGGTGTTCCCGCTCCCGCCCCAACGACCAGAGTGGACCGCCCGCCTCCAGGCCATCCCGCAGCATCCGCGCCAGGGAGGCGAGGAGCCGGTCCGCCCTGGGAAGATCCTCGTACATCACGGAACTGATGGTGTTCAAGGCATTGAAGAGGAAGTGGGGATCCACCTGCGCCGCCAAGGCCGCGAGGCGAGCCTCCTGGAGCTGAACCCGCAGGAGCGCCTCCCGCGCCTCCCGCACCCGGGCCTCCTGGCGATGCCGCCAGAAGAGCGCCAGCCCCATCCCGATCACGTACCAGAAGGCCAGTTTCAGCCATTCCATGGGCAGCTGGAAGGCCAGAACGCCGTATTCATAGGTGCCCCAGCCCGCCAGCCTGAAGATGCCGTGGCGCATGGCCAGGAAGAGGGGCGGAAGCAGCATCGCCAGCAGCAGGAAGGCCGATCCGTGGATGGCCAGGAACCGGCCTCGCCCCTGGGACATGGAGGGCGCGTTCGCCAGGGCCACATAGGGAATCGGCAGAAGCAGGTAGCCGCTCAGATACCCCGTACCCTCCCAGATGAAGGGCCAGAGCCAGGGCTGGTGACCGCCCCCGCTCCCGCGCTGGGAGAGCAGCACGACACAACCCTGCCACACGGCCATGCCCATGAAGAGCCCGAACAGCACCAGCGCGGGCCTCCAGTGGAGGCGCGGCCAGCACCAGGCGGGAGCGGGGACAGGAAGGACGACCATGTCAGGCAGGATACGGCACGGCCCCCACGGGCGCGCGGCGCAGCGGCTTCAACCCGAACAGCGGGCGGAGGAACGGCACCCGGCGCACCACCTCGCACCCCAGCCAGGTCAGGCCAAAGGACAGGCCGAACACCGCGATCAGCTTCGACCATGGCCCCAGGGGCACCCGCAGCAGGGCGAAGGCCACGAGCACGATCAGGGTCTGGTGGAGGATGTAGAAGGGGAAGGCGATCTCCTGGGCATAGGCAAGCCAGGGACGGCGCCGGATCCAGTGCTTCCGGGCGAAACCGAGGGCCGAGAGCAGCAGCAGCCAGACGCAGGCCTGCACCGCCAGAGCCTCCAGGGGCCCTGGGAATTCGCCATCCGGCAACAGAACCCCCAGCAGCCCGAGTCCCAGGCCCAGTGCGGCATGACGCAGTGCCACCATGCGCTCCATCACCTCTGGAATGCGGCCCAGCAGGTGCCCAAAGATGAAGAGCAGGCCGAAATAGCTGAAGGTCCGCGGGTCATCCACCAATGCATGGGTCGTGGGAAAGCCCGCCAGCAGGGCTTGCACGAGGGCCAAAGGGAGGAAAAGCAGGAACACATTCAGTCCCCGGGCAAGCCAGCCCGCGATTCGCTCCAGCCATGCGGAACCCCGACTGCCCTTCAGCCAACGGAAGAGCGGCAGCGCCAGCAGGCAGTAGACGAGCAGGTAGACCACGAACCAGAGGTGGTGCCAGCTCAGGTTGCCGCTGGGATAAGGCCGCCCCTGGAGCACAGTGGGCCAGAAATCCCAATAGGTGCCGCTGAAACCAGCTCCCTTCACCGCATCCAGGAACAGCGGATGGCTGCTGCCCACCAGCAGGCGCTCGATGTAGATCTGAGGAGGCACCACCACGAGCATGCCCACCAGCAACGGCAGGCCGAGCCGCAGCAGGCGTTCCTTCGCGAACCCGCCCAGGCTGCGTTTCCGAAGCGCGAGGGCCGTGCCGAGCCCCGCGATGAGCATGAGCAGCGGCATCCGCAGGACGTGGAGCACCTCCATGGGCCGCGCCAACGCGGGCAACAGCTCGGGATTCTTGATGTGGAAGGCCCAGGGGCAGAAGACCATCCCCGTGTGGTAGGCGTGCAGCAGGAGGATGGCGATCACCCGCAGCCCATCTAGATCAGTTCGGCGGGAAGGACTTGCGGCATCGGACATGGAACCTCCTGATGCTTCAGGATGCCGATTCAAAACCGATCGGGCAGACATGGTCGGTATGAGTCGGACGGGAGGTGGCATGAGCCGGAAGGGCCTCCTGGAAACACCTGTGGTCCATGTGGCGAATTCCGGTTCATGCCCTGACCTTCGCCATCCGATGACGCATTTTCAACACCCCATTGCGGAAATTGGAGTCCCCCGCTCAGACCTGCCGATGGGTGGGGGCCTGTCGCTGCTGACGGCCTCAACCCCACAGGTGTGCCCATGTTGTGTCGAACGATTTCGCGGCTTGCACTGTGCCTCTGTTCCTTCACCCTTGGCGCCCAGGATCCCCCAGCTCAGCCCGCCGGCAAATCCATCGAAGACGAGCTTTCGGCCCTCCTGAATACCCCCGTGGTAGGCGCCTCGAAGCGGGCCCAGAAGTCCACCGAAAGCCCGCAAGCCATTGAGGTGCTTACGGCGGATCAGATCCGCGCCTCTGGCGTGTTCCGGCTGGTGGATGCCCTCAAGCTCTTGACCAGTATCGAGGTCTATAACCTGGGCGCCGACGCCACTCGCCTGACCATCCGAGGGACGGCCATCAATGCCAGCATGAAGAACGTACAGCTCCTCGTGGATGGCGTCCCGCTCTTCAACACTGAAAATGGCTCCATTGCCCCGGAGCTCATCCCCATCCCCGTGGATGCCATCGAGCGGGTGGAGGTGGTGCGTGGTCCCAGTTCCAGCCTCTACGGTGCCAATGCTCAGGTGGGGGTCATCGCCATCACCACCCGAAAGGCCAAGGATGGAACCTCAGGCAGCCTGCGGGTTGGAGCCGCCGAAAAGGGAACGTTCAACAGCCAGGGATTCGTGGGCTATGGTTCCTCCCAGTTCAACCTGAGTGCAGGCTTCGCAGGCCATTCCCAGCGGGATTCGGGCATTTCAGAACGGGTGCTGGGTGGGACGCGAGTGGTGGATCCCCAGGATCAGAATCACGGATCACAGTTCTTTGTCCGACCGGAGATCGTGATCGGGGAGGGACGCATCTGGGCATTGCTCTCTAAGGCAGCCAGCCAGGTCGGCCCCCAGGTGGTGGAATCGCCTACCGGCGTGAAGATCTACCAGTTCGCCTACGCCCGAACCTCCACGGAAGCCGCCCAGATCGGCTGGTCCCAGACCTGGGCACCAACCTTCCGGACCGAGCTGAAGGTAAACCGTGCCCACTTGATTCCAGTTTCCGCCGCACCCATGGAAGTGGTGCCCGGGAGCCCCACCTCCGCCGCGACGGTGCCCCTGCTCCAGACCCTCGATCCAGGACTGAAATCGCCATACGACATCCTGAACACCGTCACGGAACAGATCACCCTGCAGGGCAACTGGGATCCGAGCGATACGCTGCATATCGTGTTCGGCGCGGACACCGCCAAGTTGAAGGCCACGAAGGCGCCCCTCGCGGGCTTCCATGCAGACCGTGAGGATTCCGCCACGGGAGGTTTCATTTCGGTGGATTGGGCCTACGGCCCCGCAACCCTCTCCGCAGGGGCCCGCGTCGAGAATGAAACCCTCGGCGGCTCGCGGATCAGCCCTCGGGCCACCTTCATGTACGCGCTTCCGGAAGGCTCCGTGCTCCGGGCGGGGTATTTCACCTCCACCCGCAGTCCCCAGGTCTCAGAAGTCCTGCAGGACATCCGCATTCCTGGCAGGCCGGCCCCCATTGGCAATCCCGAGGTGAAGCCCGAGGAATTCGAGAACGTGGAGGTCGGCTACCGGAAGAACTGGGCCCGGTGGTCCCTGGATGTCACGGCCTACCAGATGACCCTCAAGAAGGTGATCGGCCCGCAGCCCACAGGGCAGGTCGTCGGAGGCTTCCCCCAGACCCAGTTCCGCAACAGCGGGGTCAACTTGACCAACAAGGGGGTGGAAGTGTCCATCAAGGGCCAGCTCGCCGCCGCCTGGCTCATGGGATTCAACCTGACCACGGTGGATTTCAAGGACGAAGCAGGCGCCCAGCAGACCTTCTCTCCCAAGCTCAAGGCCAACCTGTGGACGCGGTACCAGGACCGGAACTTCCGAGCCTATGTGGCCTTGCAGCAGACCAGTTCCTACACCATGGCCAACACAGCCAATTTCACGGGCCCCAGGCAGGATGCGCCTTCCAGGTTCCAGGTGCACTTCAACCTGGGGTACGACGTGCGCTCCGACTTCACGGTATCGCTCTATGGCATCAATGCCGCAAGGGCCTCCGAGGAGTCGACGGCTGGGAGCACCAACAACGGCCACCTGATTCGTTTCTCCCGCCGCGAGGCAGGGCTGCAGCTCAGCTATCGATTCTGAGCCGAAAGCAACGAGTCAGGGCTCCTATTCCCGGAGCAAGGTGGGAGAGGAGCCCTGACGACAGGACATGCTCGATCGAAAAACAGCCGGATCGCGGGGCGTGAGCCTACCGCCCCCGCTGCATCGTGAGCAGCCAGTGGCTGGGAGCAATGGCCTGGACACCGTGGGGAAGCCCCTTGGGTAGATCGATCCGCACACCGGCATCCAGGGTGCTCCAGGTTCCATCCACCATCACGTTCAAACTTCCCGTCACGCAAAGGACGCTCGCAGGGAACGGCGCGCTGTGGGCACTGATCTCCTGCCCGGCATCCATGGCGAAGAGCACCAGCTTCAGGTCCCCCGGAAGGTCGATCACGGGGCGGCTGGCGGTGGCACCCTGGGAGATGGGCAACGTCTCGGAGAGGTTCGTGATGGCGACGCTCATGCATGCTCCGGATGGGGGGTTTTCACCACAAAGAACTCGACAGTATCTGTCCCTGCATTGCGCGGCGCCATGAGCGTGCCCTTGGGCAGATGGAGCACGGTGCCACGGGGATAGGCCACCTCGGGCCCCTCCCCCGCCTTCAGGGTGAGCGTGCCCCGAACCACCACGAAGAAAGAGTCCGCATCCGTGGGGTGAGTCGGCACGGCGTCCCCAGGCGGGAGCACCACATGCGCCATCAGCAGATTCCAGCGTTCGGGCTGGCTGAGGATGCGCTCCCGGATGGCGGTGTCGCCGGTGGAGTAAGAGAATGTCTCGGGGGTCATGGGTGCTCCTGAAACAAACGGGGGGAAGGTCGAACCTTTCCCCCCGCTGAGTTCATGCCAAGTGAAACTATGCGCGGCCGAGATCCTTCTTCAGGTCGCCCAGGGCATCCTTGCCGGTGAGCTGGAGGTTGTAGGCCTCCTGCAGGACCTTGAAGACGCCAGGGCTGACGAAGGCAGGGGCCTCGGGGCCGATCTTGATGTTCTTCACGCCGAGGTGCAGCAGGGTCAGCAGCACCGCCACGGCCTTCTGCTCGAACCAAGAGATGACAAGGCTGAGCGGCAGGTCGTTCACGCCGCAGCCCGCCGCCTGGGCGAGGCCAGCGGCCACCATGATGGCGCCGTAGGCGTTGTTGCACTGGCCCATGTCCATGAGGCGGGGCAGGCCCAGGTGCGTGCCGTAGTCGTGGCCCAGGATGCGGAACTTGCCGCAGCCGAGAGTCAGCACAAAGCTGTCGGCGGGCGTGTTCTTGGCATAGTCGGTGAAGTAGTTGCGCCCGGGCTCAGCGCCATCGCAGCCACCGATGACGAAGAAGCGGCTGATCTGGCCGGCCTTCACGGCGTCCAGGATGGCGGGGGCCTGATCCAGGATCACGCTGTGGTGGAAACCGGTGGTGGTGGTGCCGTGGTCGCGCTCGGGAAGGCCGCCGAGCTGCTGGGCGCGCGCGATCACCTGGGCGAAGTTGTCATCCGTGATGCGGGGGCAACCGGGGACGGCGGTGACGCGGGTGGTGAACACGCGGTCCTGGTAGGAGGCACGGGGGTGCTGGATGCAGTTGGTGGTGGCGAGGATGGCGCCCCCGAAGGCCTCGAACTCGCGCAGCTGCAGCTGCCAGGCACCGCCGAAGTGGCCGGCGAGGTTCGGGTGCTGCTGGAAGTAGGGATACATGAAGGCCGGCAGCATCTCGCCGTGGGTGTAGACCATGACGTCCGTGCCCTCGACCTGCTTGAGCAGGTTCGCCAGATCCAGCAGGTCGTGGCCGGTCACCAGAATGCCGGGCTTGCCGCCCACGGTACCCACCTTGACCTCGTGGGGCTTCGGCTTGCCGTAGAGCTCGACATGGCCCTGGTCCAACAGCTGCATCACGGTGAGGTTGTGCTTGCCGCACTCGAGGACCATGCCAAGCAGGCTCGGAACGTCGAAGTTGACGTTCGTCATCGTGGCGAAGAGCGCGTCCTCGATGAAGGCGCTGACGGCCTCATCGGACTTGCCCAGGCGTCGGGCGTGATGCGCGTAGGCCGCCATGCCCTTCAGGCCGTAGAGCAGGATCTCCTGGAGGCTCTGAACATCGGGATCCTTGCCGCAGAGGCCTTCCACCGCACATCCGGTTCCGTTTTCAGCCTGTTCGCACTGGTTGCAGAACATCTCGACTCCTTCAGGGTGGCCCGATCGCGGGCTTGACCGGGTCAGTGTCCCCATGGGCCCTCGCCCCCGCCTTGATGAATATCAAGCCCCATAAGGCGTGATGCCGGTCACCCGGACCGCAGTGCCCGATCGGGGCCCCGCGCCCTGGTTCGCATTCGTGCAGAACCGAGCGCGTTCTGGTTCAAGGCCAGGCTCCGAAATACCCGACGCTCGGAGGGAGCGCCTCGACTTATGGGAATTCCAAGGGAAACCGAATGACCCCGCATGGAACCGCCGTTCCATGCCCCTGGCCACCCGATGCCTCGTCCCATCCACCTTCTGCTTTCAGGCTTTCTGGCGACCGCCCTGGCGGCCCAGCCACCCTCCCGCCCCCCTGGCGCGCCGGAGCCCCTGGAGGACCTGCTCAACACACCCATCATCACGGCGAGCCGCATCCGTCAGCCTGGAGCGGCCGCCCCAGCCAAGGTTGTCGTCATCACGGCGGAGGACATCCGGCGTCGCGGCTACCAGGACCTGGAGGAAGTCCTCCATGACGCCGCCGGGTTCGACTTCGAGAAGGGGATGGGAGTCCACTGGTCCCAGATCTACATGCGGGGCGAGCGAAGCACCAACTCTGACCGATTCATCTTCCTCTGGGACGGGGTCATCCAGAACGACATCTGGGCCCAGGTAGCCTGGCTCGAGCGGCAGTACCCGCTGTCAAACATCGCGCGCATCGAGATCATGTACGGCCCCGCCTCCCTGCTCTACGGGTCCAACG
This sequence comes from uncultured Solibacteraceae bacterium, assembly GCA_964415525.1. Lineage (GTDB taxonomy): Bacteria > Acidobacteriota > Holophagae > Holophagales > Holophagaceae > CAZPUI01. The sequence continues at coordinate 9,398 of CAYQAS010000061.1, read as the reverse complement.
CGATGTCCGGGATCATCAACGTGATCACACGGCGGGAGGGGGAGGTCGACGGCGTGGAGGTGGACGTCCGTCGAGGTGCCTTCGCCACGGAAATCGTGGAACTCAACGCCGGAAAGGCGGCGGGCGCTTGGCGATTCATGTTCAACGCTCGCTGGCTGCGGAGCCAGGAGCGGGATCTCACGGACGAGACCTGGACCGACCGCGCAGGACGCACGCGATTCTACGGCCTCCGCCCGGAGCTCCTGGATCTGGCCTCCCTGGCCCGCAACGTCGCGGTGGACCGGGCAGGCGTCCAGCGTGCGGAATATGAAAACGGCCAGCTCTGGGCCATGAAGAACGGCTACTGGACGCCCTTCTCCAGCCGGTTCGGGCGGGAGTCCTTGCACCGGTTTATGGAGGCGGGAGTCGGGTACGGCGATTGGAGCCTCCGGATCGGCACCTGGTACAAGGAGAACAGCGAGGATGCCTGGACCACGCCCCAGTCCCTGATGGGCGCGAGCTGGAACGCCGGGGCGAATTTCGTCTCGCTGCAGCACAGGACGCGGCTCTCGGAGACCTGGTCCTCCACGTTCCAGACCCTGATGCGCACAACCTCCCTGGAGCCGACAACGGAGGAACCGGACTTCACAAAGGACCGCCCCTGGGACCCCTCCTCGCTGGCCCTGCCGCGCGTAAAGGCCTTCGGCCCCTTCATCGGTTACAAGCTCTTCAACCGCGAATACCGCGGCGAATACCACCTGGCTTACCAAGACGCCCGTCTCACGGGTCTGATCGGGGGTGAATTCACCGCAGGGACGGTCTACGAGAACTACTACACCCGCACCCGGGACGACGAGCCATGGAGCGCCAAGCCTCAGCACGCGGAAAGAAACGCCGCCCTGGTAATCAACGGACAGTACAAATGCTCCGACCGCCTTTCGCTCGCGATCGGCACCCGCCTCGAACGCAACTGGGAGGCCGCAGGTCCCGGCGGATTCGGGAGCCAGCTCACCTCCCGTGCGGCACTGATCTGGGCGCCGGATCCAGCCCATGTGCTGAAGCTGATCTACGGGCAGGCATTCCAGTCCCCTCAGCCGTTCAAGAAGTATTCCACCAACCCCTCCCGGCCCTTTCCCAGCCCCGCCCTCCGCCCGGAACACCTGAATGCGCTGGAGATCGGCTACGAGTTCTTTCCACGCTTCTATTGGAGAAACGCCATCCATGTCTTCCAGAGCGACATCCGGGACAAGATTGAACTGGTGCCCCTGCCGGACCTCCCCGGCGGCAACCGATTCCTGAACCGAAGCGGGGTGCGCATTCGCGGTTGCGAGGTGGAGAGTCGCTATTTCTTCGATTCGGACACGTCCCTATTCCTGAACCTCACCGCCAACCAGGCTCGGGATAAGGCCAGCGGACGTGACACAGGAGGCATCGCCTCCCTCCAGGCCAACCTGGGGGCGGAATGGCTCTTCGCCCAGCGGCTCTCGGTCTGCCTTAGGGCCCATATCGTCGCGGCCCGCCGAACGGCCCAGTGGGACTCCGCCAACAGCCTTACTGTGCGGGATGTCGCCCCCTACCACACCTTGGACCTGACCCTTGGCTGGCTCCGAATCTGCCCCGGGTTGGATGGACGGCTCGTCCTCAACAACCTCACCAACGCCCGCTATTTCGACCCTGGTGTCCGCAGCGCCGATGGCCAGTACTACAACGGAGCCATCCTCCAGCAGCCCTTCCGCGCGGCACTGAGCGTCACGTATCGTTTCTAGGTTCAGCGATCGGCTCGTGACACTGAGCGCCTGCATGCCCCGCCGCAGAGGATCCAAGCATGGCCCATCCGTTGCGCCTTGATCTCCGCATGACGGTCAAGCGCCTCCCCGCGGTCCGTGCCCCGTCTCCCGGTGGCAGTCCGAGCAGAGCCGGGTCGGATCCGCATGAAAGGCGGTGTCCGGTCGGGGCCGTGTGCGGGCGGATGGGTTTCCCAGCGCCGGGAGCCCGCGCCAGGCTTCCATCGACATGCGTTCGCGATGGCAACGCAGACAGTTCGCTTGTAGCGTCTGCTGGGTGGCCTCGCGCTTCACATGGATGAACGGAGGAACTTGCCCTGCGACGTGTACGGCGCCGTGGCGGGCTCCATCCGTCGCCTTCGCGTGAATGGCCTCCAGCGTTCCGCCTGGGGGCACATGGCAATCGACACATCTCGCGACGTGGCGGTGAGGCGCCGTCTTCCAGCCCTCCAGGCGCGGTGTCATTTCATGGCAGGAGGTGCAGGCCTCGGGGCGGCTGGAAAAGTAGCCGCGCGCCCGGGAGGCCCCTACGGCAGCCAACCCCAGTAGGAGGACCGATGCCACGATCAGCCTGCGTCGCCGCATGGGCATCAGTCCCGCCGACTCTGACAGGGCGGCGTGGTGCCGTCCGTCAGGTCGCGGATGTCCTTGATGGTCGCCCGGGTCAGGCCAACTTCCAGCTGCCCTTTGAGGCCCGCCCAGGTGTCGTGAAGCGGGCATGGATGCTCGCCACCGCACTGGGGGAAGCCCAGGATGCAGCCGTCCATGGCCGCGGGTCCCTCCAAGGCGCGGAAGACGTCCCCGACGGTGATGTCCTCCGCAGGACGCGTCAGACGGAAACCGCCTCGTGGTCCACGGGATGAGTCCAGGATCCCTGCCTGGGCCAAGGACTGGAGAATCTTCGCCAGGTACGGACCCGGCAGGTCCAGCCGTGCCGCAAGTTCCCGTACGAGCCTGTAAGAACCATCGGTGGGAAGGTTCGACAAGGCTCGCAGCGCGTATGCGGTGGCGTTGGAGAACAGCATGATTTCAAGTCCCCAGGAGCTTCATCATGGCCGTTTCAAGGGCTTCTCGCCACGCGCCAATTCACCACCGGTGACCTGGAGGACACCGCGGTCCTGAAGCGCGCGCAGACTCCGGGAGAACGTCTCGGGGGTCATGCCCAGCTGCGCCGCGAGCGCCTTTTTGGTCAGGGGCAACGTGAACGGGCCCTTCACCGGCAGGTTGCGGTCGAGCCACTGGATCAGACGCTCCGTGCTGTCCGAGGTGGTCAACTGCTGGATCTTCTGGGTCAGAGTGCGCAGCCAGACCGCCTGGGCATGGATGATGGCCCGAGCCAGCTCCGGCTCATCCACCAGGGCCGCCATGACCTCCCGCTTGGGAAAGAGGTGCACCACGGTGGGCTTGATCGCGGTCGCAGTGGCGGGAAAGGCCTCATCCCCGAACATGGCCGCTTCGGCAAAGCTCGCCACCGGCAGAATCACCGCCAGGGTGGGGTGCGCACCGGGCACATCCGACATGCGCGTGAGCTGGATCGCCCCCTGGCTGACGACGAAGAAGCCCGAGCAGGGATCGCCCTCGTGAAACAACATCTGCTCCGGCTCCAGCCGTTTCGTCACCACGATCCGCTCCAGCCGGAGCCGCTGGGGTTCCTTGAGAGAAGCGAAGAGAGGGGCCTGAGACCAGTGCATACAGCTCATTGTTCCAGGGTAGCCTCGACCGGGCGAGGCGGTGCGCAAACGCACTCCGCCTCCGGGTGCATCCATTTCCTCTTAGGAAAGGGTGCCTGATGCTCGCTCAGAGAACGGGCCGGAGCCTTGAAAACCAGAAGCTGGCAGAACCGAGCCCCTGGAGTCGCATCCATACCGGCTGATCAGGCGCAGCGCCCCGGTATGCAAGGTGTCCCATGGAAGCATTCCCATAAACGCGCATCCCCCTCAGGCGAGGGGGATGCTGTGGGTGTCGGGTCGGTGGTGCCAACCCAGGGATGACTACATGCAGGGCAGGCAACGGGTTTTCGGGCCGTAATCCTCGGTGTAGCAGTAGTCGCAACGAGACAGGTAGCTGATGGGCTGGCCGCCAGCTACCTGTTCCTTCTGCTCCTGAGTCAGAGTCAGAACGGTTTCCTTGCTCAGCGCGAGCTTTTTCATGGTGCCTCCTATTGAGATGAACCCCGATGGGGAGAGTTGGAGGCATTTTGGGCTGAGAACCTTCATATGCAAGCACTATTTGCCCACAAAGCCCAAATAGCTACAAACATACGACAGATTCATCCAGCTGCCGGCCCCATCCCAGATCTCTCCGCTCGCGTCTTCCTTGGTCGCGGATCGACGGCCATGCGCGCACATATGGCCGTGAGACGGAAGCTGGCGTATTAACAAGCATCCCCCTCAGGAGGGGGATGTGGATGCTCGTCGAAAGAGGAACGGTGCGGTTTGAGAACCCAAACTCTCCCCCAGACGACCGGGGGCCTCGGAACTCAGAAGTCGCACACGCACTTGCTGACGGGACCGTAGTCAGCGGTGTAGCAATAGTCGCAGAAGGACAGGTAGCTCACAGGCACACCGCCGACCACCTGCTCTTTCTGGTCCTGAGTCAGCGCCAGGACGGTTTCCTTGCTCAGCGCGAGCTTCTTCATAGTGCCTCCTGTTGAGATGAACCCCGATGGGGAGAGTTGGAGGCATTCTGAATCAGCAACACACACAATCAAGCACTATTTGCCCATACGCTTAAAATATATATAACCAACCGATAAAATCCATCCCCTCGCGCATCACACCGCGCACGTCAGCCCTGGTGGTGGGTTGACAGACATTCGGCCACCTTGGGCGGCGGAAACCGTGGCCAGGGCATCACCGATCCGAAACCCAGCCCCTCCGGCCAGGGCTCCGCGCGGCATGCCACTGAGCCATTACGCCATCAGGCCGGTCCCACCTCAGACCTTCCCATCCCGGGAGCGCCCCCGCCAACTTGATGAGCACCACGCCGCCGCCGTGTGAACCGCATCCGGAGCTTGTCCATGTAGAGATAGACAACCGGTGTCGTGTAGAGCGTCAGCAGCTGGCTGAAGAGCAGGCCGCCAACGATGGAGATGCCCAGGGGGCGGCGCATCTCCGCGCCCGTGCCCATACCGATGGCCAGAGGCAGGCCTCCGAGAAGGGCCGCCAGGGTCGTCATGGTGATCGGCCGGAAACGCAGCATGCAGGCCTTGAAGATGCTCTCTTCCGTGCTGAGCCCCTCTCGCCGCTCCACTTCCAGGGCGAAATCGATCATGAGGATGGCGTTTTTCTTCACGATGCCGATGAGCAGGATGATGCCGATGAAGGCGATCACCGAGAGTTCAGTGCCCAGCACCAGCAACGCCAAGAGCGCACCGACACCCGCACTAGGGAGCGTGGAAAGGATCGTCAGCGGGTGGATCAGGCTCTCGTAGAGGATGCCCAGCACGATGTAGACCACCAGCAGGGCGGCCAGCAGAAGCAAGGGCTGGTTGGACAGCGAAGCCTTGAAGGCCTGGGCCGTGCCCATGTAGGTGCCCCGGATGGTCCCCGGAAGCCGCATCTCGTGCTGCACCTTGTCGATGGCTTCCACCGCCTGCCCCAGAGCGGTCCCGGAGGGAAGGTTGAAGGAGATCGTCACCGCGGGAAGCAGGCCCTGGTGGCTGACTGAAAGCGCCGTCTCCCGCTCCGCGAAGCGGGCGAACGCGGAGAGGGGCACCAGGTTTCCACGGGTGGAGTTCACGTAGATGTGGTTCAAACCCGCTGGGCTCTGCCAGAAGGCGGGATCCAGGGTGAGGATCACGCGGTATTGGTTCATGGCCAGATAGAGGGTGCTGACCTGCCGCTGCCCGAAGGCGTCATAGAGCGTGGCGTCGATGGCCTGCACCGACACCCCAAGACGGGACGCCGCTGACCTGTCGATGTCCAGCACCACCTCCAGGCCCTTGTTCTGAAGGTCGCTGTTCACATCCGCGAGTTCCTTGACGCCCCTCAGCTTCTGGAGAAGCTGGGGAGCCCAGCGATAGAGTTCCGCAGCGTCATCCCCCTGGAGCGTGTACTGGTACTGGGCACTGCTGCCGCGCCCACCGATGCGCAGATCCTGCACCGCCTGCCCGAAGAAGTTCGCCCCGGGAATGCCGCTCGTCTTCTTGCGAAGCCGCGCCAGCACCTCATCTGCGCTCTCCTTGCGCAGACCCTTGTCCTTGAGGCTTGCGAACATGCGGGCGCTGTTCCCGCCGTCGAAAGAGGCGGAGACGAATTGGATCGCGGGGTCGGCCTGCACGATGGCGGCGAACTGGCGAAGCAGCATGGTCATGTGCTGATAGCTCACGTCCTGGCTGCCCTGAATGTTGGCGCTGATGCGCCCCGTGTCCTGCTGCGGGAAGAATCCCTTGGGGATGAAGACGTACATCGCGACCGTAGCCACGACCGTTCCCATCCACACAAACAGCGTGGTGCGGCGATGCCTGAGACACCATTGCAGGGTCCGTTCATAGAACCCCATCACCGCCTGGAAGGCCCGTTCACTCGCGGCAAAGACCCGCCCGTGAGTCTCTGTCGCCTTCGCCTTCAGCAGTCGGCTGCACATCATCGGCGTGGTGGTGAGGCTGATCACCATGGAGATGAGGATGCTCACGGAGAGTACGATGGCGAACTGCCGGAAAAGCCGTCCGACGATGCCGCCCATGAGCAGGATCGGAATGAACACTGCCACCAGGCTGATGCTGATGGAGACGACGGTCGAGCCGATCTCCTTGGCCCCGTGCAGCGCCGCCTCCATGGGCGACATGCCTTCTTCCAGATGGCGGGTGATGTTCTCGGTCACGACGATGGCGTCATCGACGACGAAGCCCGTCGCCACCGTCAGCGCCATGAGGCTGAGGTTGTCGATGGTATAGCCCAGCAGATACATCGCCCCGAAGGTACCAATCAAGCTGATGGGCACCGCCACACTGGGAATCAGCGTCGACCGCACGTTCCGAAGAAAGACGAAGACGACGAGCACCACCAGCACGATGGAGAGCGCGAGGGCGATCTGCACATCTCGCACCGAGGCGCGGATGGTGCGCGTGGCATCCACCCCCACTTCCAGCTTTACCGTGGGCGGCAGGGCCGCCTGGAGTTCCGGCAGCAGCGCCTTCACCCGGTCCACGGTCTCGATGATGTTGGCACCGGGCTGGCGGAAGACCGGAATGACCGTGGCGGGCACACCATTCGCGAGGCCCATGTTGCGCACGTTCTCCACGCCGTCCGTCACTTCCGCCACGTCCCCCAGGTGGAGCGCCGAGCCGTTGCGGTAGCGCAGGATCAGGCGGTCATACTCCGCCGCCTTGAGCATCTGGTCGGTGGTGGAGAGGGACCAGGCGGTGGTGTCGTTGTGGAGTTCCCCCTTCGGGCGATTGAGGTTGGCCTGGACGATGACACCCCGCACATCCTCGAGGCTCAATCCCGTGGCGTGCAACGCGCCAGGATTCACTTCAACCCGAACCGCCGGATTCGCCCCGCCCCACACGAAGACCTGGCCCACGCCGGGCACCTGGGAGAGTTTCTGCTGCAGCACCGTGGTGGCGATGTCGTACATCCTGGAGCGGGACGTGACATCCGATGTCAAGGCCAGCATGAGGATGGGGCTGTCCGCCGGGTTCACTTTTCGGTAGCGGGGATTGCTCGGCAGGTTCGCCGGCAAGTCGCCCCGGGCTGAATTGATGGCCGCCTGAACCTCTCGCGCTGCAGAGTCGATGTTCTTATTCAGGTCGAACTGGAGGGTGATCCCCGTGCCGCCCAGAGAACTGCGGCTGGTCATCTCCGTGATGCCTGCGATGCGCCCGAACTGCCGCTCCAGAGGCGTGGCGACAGAAGAGGCCATGGTCTCGGGACTGGCACCAGGCAACCCCGCACTCACCTCGATGGTGGGGAACTCCACCTGCGGGAGCGGTGCCACCGGCAGGAACTGGTAGGCCAGCATCCCGAGCATGCCGAGAGCCAGCGTGAGCAGTGCCGTGGCGACAGGGCGGCGGATGAAGGGCGTGGAGAGGCTCAAAAGGCACCCCCTGTGGCCTGCCCTGAAACCCGTGGCTCCGCAAGGATCTGCGCGGGAAATAATGGATGCTCAATCCCAGCACCACCCCATACACCGGAAAACGAATGACTGCGAAAGAAGGGCCGGCAACGCCTGCCTGCAGTTATCCCTTTCATCTCTGTTAATTCTTCTTTTAAAAACAGGTTCAACAAGGATGCAAGGGATGAAAATCCCTGCGGATCATTGTCGGTATCAATACCGTTTTTTGGCGCGCAGTGCGTGAGATGGGATGCACCCGCGCGATGGGCATTAAGTCCGGTTGGCCACACTGCCCTGCTCAGCAGGCCGGATTCGATCTCTCTCCCTGAGCCATGAACCCTGCCGCCCATCATGGCACCGCGTCCGGGACAGGGACCTCTTCCTGCACATTCCCTGTCCGCCAGCGCCGCAGGCGGCGGGCGAGGCGGTCGAAGGCGAGGTAGATGACGGGTGTCGTGTAGAGCGTCAGCATCTGGCTGAAGATGAGGCCGCCCACGATGGCGATGCCCAGCGGCCGCCGAAGCTCGCTGCCCACGCCGCCGCCCATGGCGAGGGGCACGCCGCCGAAAAGGGCGGCAAAGGTGGTCATCAGGATGGGTCGAAGGCGCAGGAGACAGGCCTGGAAGATGGCTTCCTGCGGCGGCTTGCCCTCCTTGCGCTCCGCCTCCAGGGCGAAGTCGATCATCATGATCGCGTTCTTCTCCACGATGCCGATCAGCAGGATGATGCCGATGAGCGCGATGACGCTGAAGTCCGTGCGGCAGAGCATCAGGGACAGGAGCGCACCCACGCCCGCGCTGGGCAACGTCGAGAGGATCGTGATCGGGTGGATGGTGCTCTCGTAGAGCACGCCCAGCAGGATGTAGACCGTGAGAACCGCCGCCAGGATCAGGAAGGGCGTGTGCTTGAGACTGGCGCCGAAGGCCTGGGCCGTGCCCTGGAAATCGCCCTTAAGGCTCGGCGGCAGATCGAGTTCCGCCTTCACCCGATCGATGGCCTTCACCGCATCCCCAAGGCTGGCGCCCTTGGCGAGGTTGAAGGAGATCGTCACCACGGGGAACTGGCCCTGGTGGTTGATGGCGAGGGGCACGCTGGACATTTCCAGGCGCGTGAAGGCCGAGAGCGGCACGGAACCGCCGGAGCCCGTGCGCACAAAGATGCTCTGGAGATCCTCGGGACGCTGGACCATGCCGGGCTTGGACTCCAGCACGATGCGGTACTGGTTCAGCTGGGTGAACATCGTGCTCACCTGCCGCTGACCGAAGGCGTCGTAGAGCGCGTCATCGAGCATCTGGGGCGTGATTCCCAGCCGACTCATGGTGGTGCGGTCCATGACCAGCTTGGCTTGGAGGCCCGCGTTCATCTGATCGCTCGCCACATCCTTCAGCACTGCTTCTTCCTGGAGCCGCGACACGAGGCGGGGCGCCCACTTCGCGAGTTCCTCGTCATCCGCACTCTCCAGGGTGTACTGGTACTGGGTGCGGCTGAGGCCCGCCTCCACGGTGAGATCCGGAACAGGCTGCATGAGGACCTGGCTGCCCGGCAGAAGGATCCGCTTAATCTTCCTGACTTTGCCTT